>NZ_NSGI01000006.1:0-314930 GCF_002295155.1 Kocuria sp. WRN011 | reverse complement strand
AGCGGTCAACGCGTGTCTCTCGACCGGGCGGCAACACCCCCCGGACCATGGATGGCAGGGCAACAAAGCCATACCCGGCCGAGCGACCAGACCCCCCGACTATCGGGGGTACTCACAAGGTAACGGGAATACCGTAGCGGCCGCCGTGGCCACCGGTCACACTAGTTCCATGGACACCGAGGCCATCAAGCAGGAGCGGGTGCAGGTGGTGCTGGCACGCGCCCGCGAAATATGGCCGAATGAGACGGCGGAAGAGTGGATGCACGGGTCCAACAACGTCCTGGAAGGCGCTCGACCCATCGATCTGGTCCGGCGCGGCCGAACCGACGAAGTGCTGGCAGCGTTAGAAGTGGAACGTGCCTGACACCGAAACAGCGGGCTCCGAGGGAATGAGCCCCCAGTACGCGCGGTCCCTGGAAGCGGAGCGCTACTGGTGGCGCCGCATCGAATCCGAGCACACCTTTGTCGACGCCACGCAGAAGGAGGCCGAACTTATCCGCGTGGGCCGCCTGCTCGGTCATCACCACGGTGGCACCTACCGTCGCCCAGCCTTCCAGTTCGACGCCGACACCAGTGAGGTCCTGCCAGTGGTCACCGCCCTGCTGGGCGCCATTCGGGGGTACCAGGTGCCGGCGGACGAGGTGATCATGTGGTTGTGCACCCCGTCGGCCTACTTCGAAGAACAGGACGAACCCGTGAATCATCTGCATGATCCAGAGGGCGTGCTCGCCGCGGCGCATACCCGCTTCGGGGCCCAGTGGTGAGTACTCATAACCCCTCCAGTGACGACCGGGAACAGGAGCAGGACCCGGGCGAAGCCCGCGTGCAGCAACTCATCACCAAGACGACCGAGCGATACGAGCGTCTGCTACGACGTCTGGGGAAGGAGTAGACCGGGCCCCGCCGTCAAGATCGGCGTATCGAGTTCAACGCTGCCAGCCGCTCGGCTTCGGTGAGGATGCCGGCCATAGGGGAGACCTCTCGCATCTCGATCCCGTTCACCTCGACCGAGACGAGCACAGCGCGGATTCCCTCGACGTGACCCGCCTCGACGAGGCGTCGCCATCGGGCGAGGTTCTGCACATGAGGGCGCCCCTGTACCCCGGTCTCCAGTCGGTCGAGGTTGGCCAGGATGCGCGGAGTCCACGACGCCAGGGTAGCCGCGTCCAGTCGCTCGGCCAGCACACGGTGGAGCACCAGCGTGCGTCGCTCGGAGAGGTTCACAACCCCTCCTGTCTTCTGTTGACGGCGGTGTCTGTCGGCTCGCTCCTGCACCACCGAGATAGACACTGCCAGCACTCGCGTCAGGCGTTCTATCGGGATGCCTGCATCAATTTCCTCGGCCAGCAGTTGGTCGGTCCGACGAACGATCCAGGCGACTTCCTCCGCCGGATTCGACTTTGGCGCTCGTTTTATGGGGCGTAAACGGAGTCGGTCTTCTGGGTGTCCGTTGTCGACTCCCATGGTCGCGTCCTCTCGGTCGGTCCCCGCTTGAGCGTAGATGGCTGGTTTTCCTATACAAAGGACTAGGATCGGCGCGTGGCAGGCACTGTGGAGATATTGCGTTCGACTCTCGGCGAGAAAGGCTATGCCGCGCTGTTGGCGGTGGCAGGACACGCCGAGCCAATGTCGAGGCGGGCAATCGCGTCCGAGTTGAAAGTGTCGCCGACGACTGCTTCAACTTGGCTTGGCCGGTTGGAGGCGAAGGGCTTAGTCCAGTCGAACCGGTCGGGCCAATTCATGATGTGGCAACTCAACATGGACAGCGATGTGATCCGTGCGTGGTCGCGAGAGAGACTCGGTGCAGGTAGTGCCGCGGTGGCGGAGGCCGGGTCGAGCCCGGTATCGACCGGCGGCGGGGGCGTGACGTTCGAACGAAAGGTCGCAGCTGGCTACTTGGCGCAGCTACTCCTTGGTAGCGGAGCGGTCGGGTTGGGGCCGAGCCGGGCGGTCGTATCGGTTGCATTCCAGCAGGCCCCGGAGTTCAGCGTGGACGACCTGGTGGTGGGGGCGGCCACGGAGGACGACGATGAGCCGTCGCTGGTATTGGCCGTGGCGGCGCGGCGTACCCCGAACGTGGTGGACAGCGATGTGAAATCGCAGGGGCTGTTCCGGTCATACGTGAAACAGCTGCTGAACATGCCCGCGGATGGGCCCGAGTTGCGACTCGCGTTGGCTGTCGCAGGTCCGCAGGACCACGCGGAGCAGTTGGCAGTTCTGGCTGGGCTCGCAGCCGATCAACCCGAAACGAAGGCATTCTTCGGCTTGGTGCGGACGCCGAGGAAGTTTGATAGGCCGGTGCGCGACCGTCTGGAACAGGTCGAAAAGCTGGTTCGCCGGGGGCTGGTTGACCTTGGGGTGTCGGAACCGTCGACGAGTGTGGTTGAGCAGCAGACGTGGGAGCTGCTGTCGCGGCTGGTGGTCTTGATGCCACGAGTGGAAAGTGCAGATGATCCCGACTGGTCCATGCTGGCAAACTCGCTGACCCCAGTATCACGAGCCAAGGACCTGTTCGGAGGGACGCTGCTGCGGGACCGTCTGCTGGTGCTGGCGGACGACTGGGCTCCCTCCGCGGCGTTGGTCAACTTGCCGATGCTGCGACGGGGCATTCATGACCTGGTCGATCCAACGGCTCGTCGTCATCAAGCAGGGTGGCGGGCGCTTGAGTTGCTGAATGAACAGGCGCGGGCGGCTGTCAGTGACGAGATTGTGTCGGCAGATGGTGCGCGTCGGATCCGAGTGGACCGGGGAGATGTGGCAACCGACCTGTCGGCGGCGGTCGTGTCGGCAGGCGGGGTAGTCATGCACGGCGAGTCGGGGGTTGGGAAGTCGGCGGCAGCGCTCGGCCTGCTAACAGCGACGAACACGGCGGTGGCTGATGACGAGCCAAAGCCCACCGATGGATTGGCGGGCTCGGCAGGCGCTGGCGAGCCCGCCGGTGGATCCCAGGTCATGTGCATGAATCTGCGGCACCTGCCGGGAACAGCGCTTGATTTCGAGAGTGCTTTGAAGGTGCCGCTACGACAATTGCTAGCGGAGATGTCCGCACCGACCCGGGTGCTTGTCGTGGACGGCGCGGATGCGGTCGTTGAAGGAGCCCAGAATCTGCTGACATACGTGGTGGACGCAGCGGTTGCGGCTGACGTGACGGTGGTGGCGGTGACGGCCAGCGAGGCAAAGCAGCTCGTCGTCGACACCATGGCCGGACGAGTTGGCCAGGGTGTGGTCGAGGTGACGGTGCCGCCGTTGACGGACCCGCAAGTCGATGTCGTAGTGCGTGAGTTCGGTGAGCTTGAGCCAATGGCGACGAACCCGCGGTCGCGAGAGTTGTTGCGGCGTCCGGTGGTCGTGGATTTGCTGGTGCGTGGTGGACTGCAGGGCGTGCCGGTCAGCGACTTTGATGCGATGCAACAGGTTTGGGCCAGCCTTGTCCGGCGGAATGGTGCCCGCGACCAGGGCACTCCGGATGCGCGCGAAGTGGCCATGCAACTGATTGCTCGCCAAGAGTTGCATGAAGGTGGCGATCAGCTCGCCGTTGCCGCGTCGATCGACCCTTACGCCCTGGCTGGGTTGCAGAAGGACGGGTTGTTACGCACTTCCCAGGAAAACCCGTTCCGTTCGTTGCCGGAGTTCGCCCATGACGAGGTACGCCGGTACGCGGTGGCGCGCCTGCTGCTCGCCACCGGCGACTTGACGCGGGCGCTGATGGATGCCGGGGTGCCGAGGTGGACGTTGGGGGCGGCGCGGTTGGCGTGCCAGGCGATGCTCGTAGCGCCGGACGGCGCCTCGAACCCGGTGGCCGGGCGATTCGTACGGTGGCAACGCGCGTTTGACGAGCTGGTTGCCGCCGGGCACGGGGAGCGGTGGACCGACGTTCCCGGGGAGGCGTTGCTGACCCTCGGGGACCCGCGGCCGGTGCTACGGGAGGCGTGGCCGCAGCTTCAACAGGAGGAACAGGCTGGGGTGCAGCGGTTGATCCGTTTGGTGGATCAGCGGCTGCGGGGTCAGCACGCACTCGTGCGGTTTGCAGCGGTGGAGCCTCTGGTGGAGTTGTTGCTGAAGGAGGAGACCCCGTGGCGGTCCAGCGAGGGCGAGCGGACCTTGCTGGTGGAGTGGTTGCGGTCACTAGCCGTGTTTGAGGTACCGGCAGGGTACGCGTTACGGAAGCAGCTGCGGGCCCGGCTGTTGAATCACTGTGCGGCCGCTGACGAGCGGCTTCGCGAGGCGGAGGAAGCGCAGGCGGCGGCGCAGGCGACAATCACGGACGAACAGCGGATTGCTCAGCAGGCGCGCATGAAGAATCTGCCGAATCTCGAGGAGATCGGGTACCCGCGTTCCCGGCCGCGTCGTCAGCGGCCGGCGATCTCCCGCGAGATCACCAACGAGACGGTAGTCGAGTTGTTGGCGTTGCTCGGACCAGACCTCGGCGCTGACGGCGAAGCGTTACTGAAACGTATCGCGGACGCCGCGCCGGAGAACCTAGCCCCTGCCTTGGAGGGCGCCGTCTGTGGGCGGGCACTGGCGGGGTATCGGCAAGGATTTCTCGCTGACATGGTGTTGGCGTACTACCTGAATGAGGAAGAAGACGGAGTCGGTGGCCACGACTTCGATGAAGGTGTGCGGCGACACAAAGGATTTGGCTTCGGTATGCCACTGGCTGCCTGGTATCGAGGTCCGTTCGTGCCAATGTTCCGGGCCGACTTCCGCAACGGGGTCGTGGTCCTTAATAGGCTTTTGAACCACGCTGCGACGGTGAGGGCTCGCAAGTTGACGGGGCTCGACCGGTACTTCGAACCGGTGAAGGACTCCGACCTTGACCGCTATCGTACCGAGCTAGACATCACAGGTGCGCCGCACTCGTACGTCGGGGACTCCGGAACGTGGAACTGGTACCGGGGAACCGGTGTGGGGCCGTATCCGTGCATGAGTGCGTTGCAGGGTTTGGAACGGGTTTGCGACGAGATCGTCGAGTTGGGCGTGCCGCTCGACGTCCTGATCTCGATGCTGCTAGATGGTTGTGACAACGTCGCCATGGTCGCCCTCGTGGTTGGGGTTCTTGTTCGGCACCTGGACGAGGTCGGGACGTTGCTCGACCGGTTCCTCGCTGAACCTGACGTGTGGCATTTCGAGCGCGCGCGGGTTGCTCACGAACGCGGTCTGCTGGCGGCCTCGTCGGAAGAAATTGTGGGCGCGGAGCGGCGAGGATGGCCGTTGCCAGAAGTGGCGATGTCGCTGGTGCTTGCTGCTGGCCCCGAGCGGGCGGAGGACCTGCGGCTCGTGGGGCAGCAGCTTGTGGAGAAGGTTGGCCGCCGCCTTGAGCAACTCGGAGACAGCGTCCCGGTGGCCTCTGCGGAAATGGAGCTGGGCGAAGCGCGAGCATGGGCCAGCAACCTCGACCGGTCAACCTATGCGGTGCAAAAGACCGATCACGGGTTTGTAGTTAAAAGTCACCCCCCAGCCGAGGCGACGGCGGCGCTATCGGTAAGGCTAAAGGAGGTCCTGCGAAGCCAGGAGTCGACGCGGTTGGCCGTCCAATACCACGTGAAGCAAGAGAACGGGACGGCCGAGCCAATCACGACCGAAAACTTGGTCGCTGATTTGAACTCGGCGGTCACGCTCCTCGACGACCCATCGGAGCTGGACACTATGGGCTGGGACGCGTCCGTCGCGGTCGCGGCATACGCACTGATCCAGCACCTCATGCACGAGTTACCGCTACCAGACGACAGCCTCAAGATCGCCGCTGACATGGTCCTGCGCGTCGGTGAGGGCGATCTGCCGCAATCAGACCGCGGCATTGAGGAGTCGTACTTCTCCCAAGGCGCGGACCGTAGCGCAGCCCGCGCCCTGCCGCTGCTGCTTATCCCAGTCGCCGATCACGTATGTCAGCTCCTCGACGGTGCAGACGGGACCGTTACCTACTCACGAGCCGAAGCGGCCGTAATTGCACTTGCGCACACGAAGGTACTGCAAACGAAGCTGTTCCTCGCACGCGGACTCGACAACGTGTGGGCCACGCCGTGCACCCACAACGCCACGTGCTCCCACCGTGCCGCGCTGCGGGCCACGATCGAGACGATGCGGGAATGCGTCCTGGGCCCCTGGAACATCGAGCTGCAAAAACGCTTCATTGAGGCCCTCGACGACCCGGTCGTCGACACCCTGCCCGCGGTGGCCGACGACAAGATTCTCGTATCTCGCCTCGACGCGGCGATCCGGGGGCTCGGGCCAGCTGCTGTCGCGGGCATCTGCGTGTCCGGCGGCGCCCGAGCCTTGCTGGACGTGCTGCTCGACGCTCAACGGCGTGCGTTGCTCGCCCACAAGCGTGGCACCGACCACCGCGGCACCCACTCCCTCGTCGCCGCCCGCGCCCTGCTCACCCTTGACGACGACGACGCGATCCTGAGCCACATTGACGCCTACATCGATAGCTCCACCCTGCTTGATCAGGCGCTGCGCGCGCTTAGCGCCGCAGCCGAAGAAAGCGAACAGCGCGCTGAAACCGCTCGACGCATCTGGCCGCACCTCGTCGCACGTGTTATCGACGCCCACGACGCCGGGCGCTCACCGTTCAAGAGCGACTTCCATGGCAACGACTACACCCTTGCCGCGCTACTACCCACGCCAACCGGAGAAGTCACCTACCTGCATTCGGAGGTCACCGGCAAACCCATCGTCTGGTGGGACCCGATCTCCTGGCAGGCCACGGTCCACCGATGGCTTCAGGTCGCGGGTGGAAAACCCACCTGCGTCGACAACCTCATCCAGTTCATGGCATCATCGCTTCCCACTACCGAGCAGGCCCGCATCGGTGTGCCGTGGGTCGCGCGAGCAGTGCTAACAGACCCCGGAGCAGTCGCCAACAGCACCTACACCCTGACTAACTGGCTTATAGAAATCAGAACAGTCGCCGGCGAGGCCGGCCTACTGGGCGACTGGCAGGGCACCGTCGATGCACTCGTCGTAGCCGGCGACACCCGCTTGGCTCCGTACTCCGAGTAATTGACTTGGCGTCTGGCGCAGTCGGCGGAGGTTGATGAGGGTGACAGCGAGCAGGAGCAGCGGTAGCAGCGTGCCTCCGGTGCGGTCATCGCACAGCCCGAGAAGCTTGAAGTGGAGCACCAGGAGATGGTCTGCTCCACGACCCAGCGGTGCCGGTTTAGGTGGTTCTTGTCCTCGATCCTACGCCGGGCGATCCGGACCTGGATGCCGCGTCGGTGCAGGTAGCGCCGGCACCGGGGGCAGCCGTATCTTTTGTCCGCGTGCAGCTTCTCCGGGCGCCGCCGAGCCCGACTTGGGTGCCCTCGACGGCCGCGCACACCGGGATTGTTCTGCCGGGGTGCGAACAGGCGACTGTCATGGACGTGGGCCGCTGACGCCAGCACGTGCAACGGCAGACCGTGGGCATCGATGAGCAGGTGATACTTCGTGCCCGTGTTCCCGCGGTCAGTCGGGTAGGGACCGGTCAGCTCGCCCCCCTTTTTTGGCCCGCGCCGACACCGAGTCGATGCTGGCCCGGACCCAGTTCAGAATCTGCTCCTCGGACAGCTGTTCAAGCACGCGCTGGTGGAGTTGCTCCCACACCCTGGCTTGGTGCCACTGACAAAGTCGACGCCAGGTCGTGTGCCCCAACCTGCAGCCCAGTTCCGGTGGCAGGTCCCGCCACCGGCACACGGCGTACAGCACGAACAAGATGCCCTCCAGGGCGGCCCGGTCATCGATTCGCGACCGCTCACCGGGTCCTCGAGACGGTGGCTGGGGCGGGATGAGCGGGGGAGATCTGCTGCCACAACCGGTCATCAACTATCCACTGGTGCATTCGCGTGGCCATGCAGGCATGGTCAGCCCGCACAGGATTGCGAGCAACGACCGATCAACTTCTCAGACCGCGTGTAGGGGGCGTCAGCGGAAGCGGCCTTCGATGTGTCCGTCATCGACACCCACTGCCGTGTCCTTTTAGCTTGGATCCGTCACGGGCCACATGTGCGTCACGGAACTCCGCGGCCACCTCTGCCCGAATCTGGCCGCTGTGCGTCCTTTAAGGCTGCCTCGGCCACCGTGAACAACTCCTAACTACTGCTCGAACAGGTGGCTGGAGACTGATGCGCCTATGCAGGTAAGCCTTGTCGAACTAAAGCGACGCCCACGAGCGCGCCAAACATCTGGACGATTTTTGCTTCACCTTCTTGAAGGTTACCTCCTACGGAATCGAAACAGATAACACCACATTTTCTACTAAAAGGCTTCCCGTCAACTATTCCATGCGGCGAAATAGGGGCCGTCGCAAACGAATTGTATCCAGCGCGAGTGCCTTTCCATCCATTGGGGGCGCCTTCAATTTTGGAGTTAAAAACTAGGGTTCCTCCGCCCATTGCCGCTCGCACCAAGGCTCGTCCTCGTTCACTGTCTGGCGTCACGTATGTAGGTGCGGCGGTGCGCCCTGCCTGTGCCACAAGAACTAGTCGTACGTCTTCCTCTGGAGTCTGGACCAGTTTGTAAACCATGGCTCTTCCCTCGGGATGGTCTTCCTGAAACATTGAGACAAGGGAGTTAACGGACTGCACGAGAATGGAATTCTCAATGGCTGCACGGTCCTGAGGCGGCGATACAGGCATCATGGCAATGAGTCTTGCGATCGGCTGAACGCCTCTGTCAAATGACAATGCCAGTCTAGCGGCGAGGGCTTTATCGGCCCTACTTCTACGCCATTCAAGCAATATCGCTGCAACTTGAGCTGCTGCACCGATTATTGCCGACCCCAAACTCACCCAGAAGACGGCGTCTAACCCATCGTCTCGCTCCCACGTGCCCAGCACGAATGCACTGACAACAAGAGCAATGCCACCAAAAACCTGTAAAATTATTATCGCGTGCCGCATGTTATTGAACCTACACGAGGAGCACCGTGCTATTGGGTGCGCCATGTCGGAAAACGAACGGGTGCTGACTTCCCGAAAGACGTGTGGACGCAGATCTCGTCTAACAACCCCGCTGAGCGGCTGAACAAGGAGGTCCGGCGTTGGACCGACGCGGTCGAGGTGTTCCCCAACCAAGCGGCCATTGTCCGCCTCGTCTGCGAGGTGCTGGCCGAGCAGACCGATGAGTGGGTCGAAGGCCGCCGCTACCTCGGCCTTAAGGTCCTCACCTGCTGCCGACTCACCACTGTCGGCGACGCCGGAAGCGACGTGACCCCTATAAGCTCATTTTTTAATGTGGTGAGGTGCTGGTGGCAGATAAGCACGCAGGCGTGTTGCAGCAGTACGAGGTTGAGGTCGGCGCGGCACTCCCACCGAATGCGGAGCCGCTTGTAGCCGTGGAGTCAGGCGAAGCCGCGTTCGACGACCCACCTGGGCTTTTCTAGTTCGGAACCGTGAGCGACGCCGCGGCGAGCGATCCTCGGAGTGATGCCCCGGGCTCGCAGTAGTCGCCAGTATTTGTCGTAGTCCTAGCCACGGTCAGCGAAGAACTTCCGCGGCAAGTGGGGTGGTCTGCCGCGGAGTCCGCGAATCGGTGGAATGGAGTCTACCGAGGGCAGTAGTTGGGTGACGTCATTGCGGTTGCCGCCGGTGAGAGTGACCTGCAGCGGGATGTCGTTGGCGTCGACGATCAGGTGGTGCTTGGAGCCGGGCCGGCCGCGATCGACTTCGGCTGGGTCCGATGTGGCCCCCCTTTGAGGGCGCGCACGTGGAGCCGTCCACCGAGCACTGGTCCAGATCCAATGCGCCGGTGGCAGGTCACTCCAGAGACACCCAGCAGGCTTCGCGGCAGCTGGTAACAGCCATTCCCAATCTCGAGCACGAACACGATACCGGCCAAGGCGGCTCGGTCATCGGCCGGTCTGCGTCCGGAATGATGGTGCCGCTGGGGCGGTCGTGGTGGCAGTAACGGCTCGACTCGCTCCCACAGCGAGTCCGGAACAAGGTCCCCCATCATGCCCACCAGGCTCGCCGGGGACTCTGTCAGCGCTCAAGGGCTACGGCCAACTCATTCTGAAGTGACCTCTAAACACCAGCCGTCAGCCATGTGGGCTCTTCGGTGAGAATGGACCAGTGGTCTCTCGCGCTCGGTAAGTCTCGACAGACTTCACTTCTGCCTGTGACTCAGGTGCACCCGCCTGGCGGCACTGTACTACTAACGTCCCCTGAAGTGCGGACCTGACTTGACTTTATATCGGCCGTAGTCCGTTGTTACTGTTGGGTTATCGACGGCCGTGATCGTCGAGATCCAGGTCCTGAACTCTGTCGACGCGCCGACACCAGGACTGTTAAGGGCAGAGGCTGCCTCGTCAGCCACACGGTGTTGGACCCTCGTTTCCGGGTGTCCATGGGCGCGGGCATGGACACGCTGATGTCGAGGAGTTCGTCATGACCAACCGTTCATCTGCCCAAACGCGGCTCGCTAAGGAACTGCACAAGGAGACCGGTCTTCCCCATGCCACATGTCTAAATGTGGTGAAAACTATTGCGGAGAAAACCAAAGATCCAGAAGGACGCCGTCGGCTGGCTCGTGCAGAGCTTCGCTCACTATTAAACCAGCGGGACCGTAGCGGGAAGTATGTGGATATGAGCCGGCGCCCCGGCACGTGGCACGAACCCGATAGTGATATCCCGTTCCCCTTCTCCGAAGCGCTAGAGGTGTGGACCGATGCGGCGATCCTCATCCTTCAGGACGTTGCCTCAAGGTTCGGGGGCTACATCACCTATGGGCAGCTCGCCGATCGGCTCTTCGAGAAGACCCAAATCCGCACCCGGATGCGGCTCAGCAATTGGATCGGAAGGCCTCTCGGTGCAGTTCTCGAACATTGCCATGCGCACGGTTTGCCCGCTCTGTCAGCTCTTGTTGTCCGCACCCAAGACGGCATGGTCGGGGATGGGTTCAATGAATTTTTCCGGCTGAAGCATCGTGCCCACCTCGACGATCCATTGCAGCTCGAGTGGGTTGCGGCCCAGGAAAGGCTCAGCTGCTACCGCCTCTACTGCGCGGACGTGCCAGCGGATGCTACACCGATGCTCACCCGGCAATACGTGCAGAGGCTCGACAGGAAGACGTCCGCGCCGAGGACTTCGCAGGTTCTGTGTTCCAACTGCGGAATGGTATTGCCGACTTCCGGGCGGTGCGACTGGTGCGACTAACAATCAAAATCAAGCGAACGACAGGAGGAAGGAAGCATGCCCACACGTACGCGGCGTGAACTGGATGAAATACAGGAAATTGTCGAGCGCTACCTCACGATGGTGGCCCGACACTGCGGGGATACAGACTACACCGAAGTCTGCCGCGAAGTCTCCAGGCATCCCAAGTACAAGGGCTTCACCACGCGGGACGCCGACGACCGCAGGGAGCTTAGGGGCATCCTGGGCAGAATCTCGGAAGGAACGTACAAAAAGTACGGGGTCCTGCTCACTGCCATCGTTTGGCAACGATGGGGCGGGGTGCGGATCAAATCAGTAGGCGATGGCTTCTGGACGATGGCTGTCGGTTGCGGGAGGCTGACTGAGGAACCCGAGGACGACCAGAAGGAAGAGGTCCTACAGGCGCTTGTCGATGAGGTGCACGTCGCCTACGCCCGCCGCGTGCTCTCCAACTGACATGTGAGACGTCGGTAAATGCTCAGATAGGTTGATGGAGGTGGAGCTCCGTGGAATGAACGAGAACCCCGGAACCCCCGGGTTCTCGTTCATGGGCAATTGCTCACTTAGGTGGGGGTCTCACAAGAACTCTCAGCGGCCAAGAAGAGGATCGCGGTCGTCTCATCAAGTGTGCGCAACGGGCGAATGGGTCCTGCCATCACCGACTGGGTCGTCGACTTGGTGAAGGTCAATCAGAACGTGGAAGTCGATTTGATTGACCTGGCCGAGATATCCCTGCCCAGTGATAGAGAGCTCTACCCGGGTGGCGGGCCGAAAACTGAGGTGTCCAGCCGAATTGAGGCCGCCGAAGCATTTGTGATTGTCACTCCTGAGTACAACCACTCGTACCCGGCATCCCTTAAAAGGCTAATCGACTGGCACTACAACGAATGGATGTTCAAGCCCGTCATGATCGTCGCCTATGGCGTTCAGGGTGGGTACGCCGCTATCGAGCATCTCCGTGGCGTGCTGGCCGAACTGAATATGGTCACTATCCGGCGATGCCTGGGGTTGCCAGCCCCGTGGAACACCATGGACGAAGCCGAACGCTACGAGCCGGGTGAGTCCGTGACCAGGAGACTCAGAATCGCCCTGGCGGAACTTGACTGGTGGGCCAGCATGCTCACCCAAGCCCGAGACCGCAGACCATTCCCGAGCTGACTACGACTTTGCAACAATCATCCGAGCATCAACATGATCAGAAAAGGATCTAGTCATGACCAATCAGCAGAACCAGAGTCCGTATATTTTGGTCAATACATTCACTGCGATCCAAGGTGGCATAGACGCGCTATCCGCCTTTCAATTGACGGAAATGCAAGACTTGCGCGACGAAGCCACCGAACACGGGTGGCTGAGTAATGAGGTCTATCAGTCACAAGATGGTGCCAGTCTCATTGTTATTACTCGTTTCCTATCCGAAGAGGCCAAGAATAGTTGGGGGAGGACAGAACGATTTAGGCGGCACGTCGAGGCCCTCGAACCTCTGGTCCAGAACGTCACATCTATTCCGGTGACCTTCCTTGCCGCCCATGGACAGAGCGTCATGATTCAGGAATAACTGCTTTCAGCTAAGCACCAGGTCCTCTCAACAAAATATCAGTCATCACCCGGCATGATCGATCCACACCTGGCACGCACCCTGCGAGCTTGGATCCATCCGATGTCGAGAGGATGACATGTCGACGTTCACTTCCCCGCGGACCCGTTCCGCTCTCACGTCCCATGAACTGTCCGCACTGGGTTCCCTGATGCACGGTGGCGGCACCGTCGCTGAGTTCCACGTATCGCTGCTGACCCGTGTTCTGCGAGGGGCGCAGGCCTGGCATCGCGCCCATCCGGACACCAACTCGCTGTCTCGCCGCGAGAAGAAGCGGTTGGCCCGCGTGCAGCACCGGGTTCATCGCTTCGTGCCGGTCACTCAGAGTTCCGAGCCTGGAGAGAAGATCCTGGGCATGAAGGACTCTCGCAACCTGCTGGATGACTATGGGTTACTCGCGGCTGCAACCGCGGCCGCTCAGGCCTACGGGCCGTTGAAGCCGGGAATCGCCATTCGCTCCATTCGCGACGGGATCCGGCCCCGCGAACACCGGGTCGCGCCGCAGTGGCGCAGTGGATCCACGGTGGCCCTGGCCGCGTGAGGTGACCGAGCGGCGTCGTCGCCCGAAAGCGCCCGGCCGAGGAACTAAAGTAGGGCGCAGCATGAAACTTATACGTCAGCGCGAGTCCCTTGGTGCCGAGCAGGACTATCGCCGTTCCTTGTCGATTCTCGACGCCGCTCGGTCGTCGAACACCGGACCCGTCCTGCGGCTCTACCAACCCCGCCCCACGGTCGCCTTCGGTCGCCGCGACGAGCTCAACCCGGGCTTTTCACGCGCGCGAAAGGCCGCGGTCGACGCCGGATTCACACCGTTGGTGCGCCGGGTCGGAGGTCGCGCGGCCGCCTATCACGGCGGGTGCCTGATCGTGGATCACGTCGAATCCGATTCTGACCCCAAGACGGGCATCCAGGACCGATACCGCCTGTTCGGCGACATGATCGTGGCCGCCCTCGAACACTTGGACATTCCTGCGGACGTGGGGGAGATCCCCGGCGAATACTGCGCGGGGGAATACAGCGTGCACGCACCGCGCACCGCCCAGGATCCCCACCGGCCGGTCAAACTGGCGGGAACCGCCCAACGGGTAGTGGCGGGCGCCTGGTACTTCTCCAGCGTGATCGTGGTGGAACACCCCGACCCGATCCGCTCGGTCCTGACCGATGTCTACTCGGCGCTCGGTGTGGATTGGGACCCCGGAACCGCTGGTGCTGTAGATGACGTGCGCCCGGGAACCACGGTGTCCCAGGTCGAAGAGGCACTGATGCAGGTGTACGCCATGTACTCCCAGTACATGGGCTACGGATCCATCCAGAACAGTTAGGGGCACCCCATGTGCGGCCGTTACGTCATAGCCAAGACCCCGGGACAACTCGCGTTGGAATTCGATGCGGAGGTGGACGAAACCCTCGACGGAGACGACCTGCGCGCCAACTGGAACACCGCGCCCACCCAGACCGTGCCCATCCTGCTGGAACGTTTGGATGACCAGGGCACGCTGCACCGTGAGCTGCACGCGGCACGCTGGGGTCTCGTGCCCTCATGGGCCAAGGACATCACCGTGGGGTCCAAGATGTTCAACGCGCGGTCGGAAACCGTTCTTGAAAAGCCCTCGTTTCGGTCGGCCATCAAATCCCGGCGCTGCGCGATTCCGGCGGACGGTTACTACGAGTGGCTGGCTCCGGCCGATGGCAGCAAAGGCAAAGGGAAGAAGCAGCCGTACTTCGTGCACCCGCCCGAGGGCCGGATGATCTGGTTCGCGGGCATCTACGAGTGGTGGAAGGTTCCGGAGGGTCAGCTGGAGGGTGCCCGCGAGGGCCAGACTCGCTCCGGCAAAGAAGGCGAAAGCCAGTGGTTGCTGTCGTGCTCGATCCTGACATGCGAGGCACCGGACGCGGACTCCGGCAATGAGCACTTGGCTGCCCTGGGAAACCTCCACAATCGACTGCCCATGGGCATGACCAGTGACTTGGTTCCGGAGTGGATTTCCCCGGACAAGGACCGCACCCGTGACCTGGTGGCTCGGGCGATCTCGGAGGCCTACGACGTGGCCGCCCAATGGCGGATGCATCCGGTCACCAAGGACGTCGGTTCGGTGGCCGTGCAAGGCCCCCATTTGGTGGAACCGCTTAACACTCTGCTCTAAAGGCTCTCGCTGGAGCGCCACCCCGGGTCCCAACGCGCCCGAAGCCTACAGTGGACAGTGTCATGTACAGGCACAATCCGGTAGGAGACGTCATGGTGGAACTGGGCAAGAACATCTCGGAAGACAGCCGCTGGCTGGTCGACTTCGTACGCCGCGCGGGAGCTGCCGTGATCGCGAGTAACAGCGGGACCGGTTACCCCGAGTCCGCATACGTTCACGTGGCCGCCAGTGACGCTGGCCGCATTATCTTCGGCACGAACGCGCTGTCCCGCAAGTTCACGAACATCACCTCTGATCCCCGCGTGTCGCTGGTGATCGTCAATGACGGCGCCGAGGAAGTGCAGCTCGAGGGCGAGGCAGCAGTCCTCGACGAGACTCAGGTTGCCGCCGCTGCAGAGGTGCTCTCCGCCCAGCACCCGGACTCCGCAGAGACCAGTGACCCCGAGAACATGCGTCTGCTCGAGGTCACCGTTCGTTGGGCCAGCCACACGGATGCGCGAGAAGTTCCTCCCGCGCAGCGTGAGCTGCAGCTCTAACCCGCCGGCTCAGACATCGTCGTTGTACGGAACCCAACGGTTGAAGTCTAACGTGAGGTAGAGCGCCAGGGCTGCGGAGTTGTCTTCTGCAATGCGCAGACTGACTTCTTCGTAGCCCTGGTTGTACAGCTTGGTCATGGCCTCGCGGACCAGCTGTTCCGCCAAACCGCGGCGGCGGTGCGACGACGCCGTGAACAACTCGAACAGGTACGGGGCCTCGGGTAAATCGTCGCCCTTGCGCTGCTCCAACACGATGGCCGCAGCGATAACCTTGCCGTCCTCGTCTTCGATCACGGGGGAGGCATCGGGCAGGAAAGGGCCGAACTCGCCGTCGAACACGCCCTCGATGATTTTCTGAGCGTCATCCTTGGACGTGGCGGCGGACGATGCATCGTAGGCCTGGAAGAATAGTTCCGACAGCGCCGGAATATCCTCGGCGGTCACCTGTCGACTGGGCACCGGGTTAGTGCTGTTTGTCTCCGACGTTTGGGCGATCAGGGTGATGGTTCCACTCATCTTGGCCTCCATATGGGTCAAGGGCCGGTGCGGCCTGTCATTCGTCACACCAGAGTATCGGAGAACCGGGTAGCGGGGATCACTGCCGCAAGGTCGTCACTGAATTGTTGAAGAATCTTTATCTACGTCCGCGTGATTGAGCTGAAGCGGCGGGGCATCGTTAAGGAGTTCGCTGATCCCGTAGTGCTTGGCCCAGTAGGCCAGGGACCACGTTTTGGCCAACTGTAACGCGTCGTCGAACGTGCGGGCATGACCTTCACGGGCGCATGGAGAATTTGGCTCGACGAAGGAGACGAGCCATTTGAGCGTGCGCCAGCGATGAAACGCCACGGCGCGAATATCGACTTGGGGCAGCTCGTCGTGAGGGAAATTGGGGGTGCAATCAGGGGGCAGGGATTTCATGAGGCATGAGACCTTGGGGGATTTGGGGGGAATCTCAAACAACCGTGGCTTGATAGTACTGCCAAGTAGGAAGCAATCGAAATAAGTCTTCCTCATGTCAAATCGTGTCCAGGATATGAACCGCCCCGGCACAGCCTGGCCATGGTTATGGGTCACGGGCTGATGCGGGGACTACCGTTGACGGTAAGCGCACGACATCCGGGGTCCAGCTCCCGGAGGACACCCAGGAGAAGGAGACCTCATGTCGACACCGGAATCCACAGTTGCGGGACAGTCAGCACCGGAACTCGAGACCGCCGACATTTGTCAGAAGTTGATTCGATTCGACACCACCAATTACTCCAGGGGTAACGCCAAGGGCGAGCGAGCCGCCGGTGAGTACGTGGCAGAACTGATCAGTGACGTCGGCCTGGAACCGCAGTACTTCGAATCCGCCCCCGGCCGCGCCAATGTGTTCACCAGGATCGAGGGCACCGACCCCTCTGCGGATGCGCTTCTGGTCCACGGGCATCTGGACGTGGTACCGGCGCTTGCAGAGGACTGGTCCGTTGATCCCTTTGCGGGAGAGGTCAAGGACGGCATGATCTGGGGCCGCGGTGCCGTGGATATGAAGGACATGGACGCCATGATGCTCTCTGTCATGCGCCACATGGCCCGCACCGGAGACCGACCCAAGCGCGACATCGTGTTCGGATTCTTCGCGGATGAGGAAGCTGGCATGAGCTACGGCTCCAAATGGGTCACGCAGAATCACCCGGAACTCTTCGACGGCGTGACCGACGCGCTCAGTGAAGTGGGTGGCTATTCCGCCAATATCGGAGGCCAGCGTGCCTATCTGCTGCAGACCGCCGAGAAGGGCCTGATGTGGCTCAACCTGATTGCCAAGGGCGAGGCCGGCCACGGGTCCGGTCTGCACGAGAACAACGCGGTCACCCGACTGTCACGGGCCATGGCCAATATTGGTGAGTACACGTGGCCGATCGAGTTGACCAAGACCACCCGGGCGTTCCTGGACGAGGTGACCGAACTGACCGGGGTGGAATTCGACCCGGAGAATCCCAAGCGGCTGCTTGACGAACTCGGCCACGTGGCGCGGTTCGTGGGCTCAACGCTGCAGACCACCGCCAATCCCACCATGTTGGACGCCGGTTACAAGACCAACGTGATTCCCGGTTCGGCCCAGGGCACCATTGACGTGCGTTACCTGCCCGAGCAGCGCGATATCGTCATGGAGAAGCTCAAAGAGCTGGCCGGCGAGGGCATCACGTTCGAGGCCGAGTTCGAGGACATCGGCCTGGAAGTACCGTTCTCTGGCAACGTGGTGGACGCCATGGTGGACTCCCTCAAGGCCGAGGATCCGGACGCCGTGGTGCTGCCCTATATGCTCGGCGGCGGAACGGACAACAAGTCGCTGTCGCAGCTCGGTATCACCGGCTACGGCTTTGTGCCGTTGCAGCTGCCGGACGAATTGGATTTCACCGGTATGTTCCACGGCGTGGACGAGCGCGTGCCGGTCGCATCATTGGAGTTCGGCTCGCGTGTCTTGCACCGCTTGCTGACCAATTACTAGGAGCACTTCGTGGGGGAGAATTCCGGAAGCACCAACCCGACAACGGGTGAGGACCGGCGCGGTGGCCTGACCCGGCGCCGGGCAATTATCACGGCCGCCGGCGTGGTGGCCGCGGCCACGGCCGTGGGAGTCGCGACCCAGATTCCCGCATGGCTCGAGGAGGAACCCACGGACGAGGGCCTCGCCGCGGACCGGATTTTCGACGCCAACATCAATGAGCGCGGGCTCGGCGGCTACGCCAAGTTGATTCCGGACGAGAATCGGCAGGGCCTGGGCTACCACTTGGTTCCGGACCCAGTGGGTGGCGGGCGACAGGTGGCGCGTTTCACGTCCGTTCCCGGGCTGACGCTGGGCAATGAATTTCCGCGCTCCATGGTGGAAACCGAGCCGATCATCAAGGCTGACGCGCACGGCAACGACAACGACGTGTACTTCAACGGGTTCTCGGTCTACGTCCTGGACGGCGACTTCGATCAGGACACGTGGATCACGCTGTTCACCGGCGGTTACGGTCCGCCGGCCAACGGTGCGTCCCTGCTCGGTCTCATGTTGGTGCGACACCCCGAGGGCGGGCTCATGTTCCGAATGGGCGATGATCCCGAACTACTCGGCGATCACGTGCGGGTGCCCACCGGACGCTGGGTGGGCGTGATTCAGGCCTATAAATACGCGTACGCGAGCAACGGCGGTTGGGTCGAAATGTGGATCAACACCGGCGGGCAGTGGCAGCAGGTGCAGATCAACGGTGAGAACCAACCCACGCTGGACGTCATGCGCCCCAACGTCACGGACGGCTGGTACCGGGACGCCTCCGTACCGGCCTCGTTCTCGCGCATCGGCGTGTACGGCAACAGGCCCTACGAGGCCTTCTTCGCAACCCACCGCATTGCGCGCAGCTTTGACGCCGCCGATCCACTGCGCTGATCACGACCACTCAATTTTCGACTTGGAGGAGACCAGGTGACCACGATCCAGGACATGCTTCCCGAGGACATGCTCGCAACCTTCCGTGACCGCGCGGCCGGCTACGACGAGCGCAACGAATTCTTCACCGAGGATTTCGAGGATCTTCGCGCCGCTGGTTACTTGCGTCTGCTCGTTCCCGAAGAATTCGGCGGCTTGGGCTTTTCCCTTGCCGACGCCGCTCAGGCCCAGCGCCGCTTGGCCGCCGCGGCGCCGTCGACGGCCTTGGGCGTCAACATGCACCACGTGATCGTGGGCATCGCCCGCACGCTGTGGCAGCGCGGGGACGATCGTGCCCGCGCGATCTTCGACCAGGTCGTGGCGGGCGAGGTGTTCGCGTTCGGGATCTCGGAGGCCGGCAACGATTCCGTCCTGTTCGACGCGACCACGACCGCCGATCCGGTGGCCGACGGGTTGAGCCTGCGCGGCACCAAAATTTTCACGTCGCTCTCGCCCGCGTGGACGCGGCTCCTCGTCCATGCCCGCCGCACCGATCGCGACGACGACGCCCCTGACGCCCTCGTGTTCGGCATCCTCGAGCGCGGCGCCGAGGGCATTGGGATCAAACAGGATTGGGACGCGCTGGGCATGCGCGCCTCGCAATCGTGCACCACGGTGCTCGACGGCGCTGTGCTGGCACCCGGGCGAGTGCTCACCGAAATTCCCGTGGGGCCTTCGCCCGATCCGGTGGTGTGGGGAATTTTCGGGTGCTTCGAACTGCTGCTGGCCTCCGTGTACACGGGGATTGCGGATCGGGCCATCGAGGTGGCCGTGGAGATCGTGAACAAGCGCAGGTCGCACGCGCGCGGGGCCAGTTACGCCACGGACCCGGATATTCGCTGGCACATTGCCGAGGCAGGGATCCTGCGCGACGGTGTGGAACTCCAACTGCGCCAGCTCAGCTCCGACATGGACTCGGTGGGCACCGACCACGAGGTTCAGCACGGTGCCCGCTGGTTCATCCTGTTCTCCGGCCTCAAACACCGGTCCACCGAAACCGCACGGCAGGTCGTCGATCTGGCGCTGCGTTCCAGCGGTGGTTCGCAGTTCCGCCGGGGGAGCGAACTGGAACGGCTCTACCGTGACGTGCTCGCCGGGATGTATCACCCTTCGGACAACGAATCCGTGCACGCAGCCACGGCCAAGTCGCTACTCGGGCCGGTTCAGACCGATTGAGCGCGTGCCTCTTGGGTGAGGTTGCGCGTGGACTGTACCGAGCGGCGTCGTCGAGCAGGATCAGAACGTGCGTTCGACGCGAATGATCCGGCGGCGCATCACGTAACGGCGAGCACCGCCGTAAAGTACAGCCGAACGCGTGAGTTCCCACTTGCCGTACTCGGCGTGCTCCCGGACTCGTGCCCGCGCATCGGCAACGTGTTCCCGCGGGGCCACCGTGAGGGTGAGGTATTCGTACCTGTCGTCCCTGCTGGCCACGGGGTGCGAGCGCGCGGACGTGATCTCGGACAATCGTTGTTCTTTCATTGCTCCCATTCTGCCTCGATAACGACTAACGTCTACCCCATGAGCAATGATCCTCGCGCCGCCCTGCAAACACTGGTCAACGCGTTCGAAGAACACTTGGCCGCCGCCGCAAATCGACGTTCGGACAACGACCCGGCCGTGGACGGGGCGTACCTGTCGATTGCCGATGCCTTCGACGCTTACGAAGAGGCCCTCTACGAGGCCTACGACGAAGTCACCCCCCTCACCGTGTTCGCTGAGGACGAGGACGACTCGGACGATGATGATGATGACGACGACGATTACGACGAGGACCTCCTCGAAGACAACGAGATGATGGACGAAGATCTCGTGGACGAGGACGACTACGACGATGATGACGACAATGGTTCGTCGAATTCATCTCGCCGCTAGGACATAGCCGGCGGTTATACCCCACTCTGTGGGCGGAAGAGGGCTCACGTGTTGTAGAACACGTGAGCCCTTTCCTCACCCATTTTTCAGCTCCGGGTGCCGTACAGTTGTCGCGTGAACTGGATCGAAGCAATCATTCTGGGAATTGTCCAGGGCCTGACTGAATTCTTGCCCGTATCCTCATCGGCGCATCTGCGCATCGTGGGCGAGTTCTTGCCCAACAGTGCGGATCCGGGTGCCGCCTTCACGGCGATCACCCAGCTGGGTACGGAAACGGCCGTGGTGATCTTCTTCTGGCGAGACATCGTGCGGATCATCAAGCACTGGTCGTTGTCACTGGTCGGCAAGGTCTCCCGCAAGGACCCCGATGCCCGTATGGGCTGGTTCATCATTCTGGGTTCGTTTCCGATTGCGATCCTCGGTCTCCTGCTCGAGGACTACATCGACAGCCAGTTCCGATCACTGTGGATCACCGCGTCCATGCTCGTGATCTTCGGTTTGTTCCTGGCCATCGCGGATCACGTGGGTAAGCAGGAACGCGTCCTGCAGGACCTCACCGTCAAGCACGCCATCGGCTTCGGTCTGGCGCAGGCGCTGGCCTTGATCCCCGGGGTGTCCCGCTCTGGCGGCACCATCACGGCCGGTCTGCTCATGGGGTACACCCGCGCGGCCGCCGCCCGTTACGCCTTCCTGCTGGCCATTCCCGCGGTCTTCGCCTCCGGTCTGTACAAGCTGTACAAGGCGATGACGGGGCAGGAACCAGAGGGCATCTACACCATGGGCCAGACGCTCGTGGCCACCGGCATCGCCTTTGTGATTGCCTACGTGATCATCGGCTGGTTCATGCGCTACATCTCTGAGCGCAGCTACAACCTGTTCGTCTGGTATCGCATCCTGCTCGGCGCCGGAATCTTCGTGCTGCTGGGCACGGGTGTGATCAGCGCCTGATCGCCGCTTCCACCCCACCGGGGGAATAGGGCGCCGGAGGCGCCCGTTGAACTCTTGAGTGACCGATGTCCGTGAACAAAAGGTGAGTATGAAGTCCTGGTCTGCCCGTCCCGTTCCCGAATTGCCCGGAACAGCCCCCACACCCTCGGTCTACGACTCTCGGCAGCAACGGATGGTCCAGCTGCCCGCTGGATCCGAAGTGGGACTGTACGTCTGCGGCATCACGCCCTACGACGCGACCCACATGGGCCACGCCGCCACTTACGTGTCCTTCGACCTGCTGCACCGCGCCTGGGACGACGCCGCTCAGCACGTCACGTACGTCCAGAACGTCACCGACGTGGACGACCCCCTGCTGGAACGTGCCGAGGCCACGGGTGTCGACTGGCGGGACCTCGCCGAAGAACAGACCGAATTGTTCCGTACGGACATGAGCGCCCTGAACGTCATTCCGCCGGCGCATTATGTGGGCGCCACCGAATCCGTCGAATGGATCGTTCCTGCTGTGGAGGGACTCATCGAGCGTGGCTTGGCCTACCGGGTACCCGGGGGCGTGGACGAGGACGGCGCGGCTCAACCGGCTGGCGACGTGTACTTCGACGTCAACGCCGCCGCGGAGCTGAAAGAAACCGACCCGGATGCCTGGGTGGTCGGTGATGTGTGCGGTCTGACCCGCGAAGAAATGCTGCCGCTGTTCGCCGAACGCGGGGGAGACCCCGAACGCGAAGGTAAGCACGATGTGCTCGACCCCCTGTTGTGGCGCGTCAACCGCCCCGGTGAACCCGCATGGGACGGTGCCTCGCTGGGCGCCGGTCGCCCCGGGTGGCACATCGAATGTTCCCTGATCTCCCTCAAGTACCTGCCCACTCCGTTCACGGTGCAGGGCGGCGGTTCGGACCTTGCCTTCCCGCACCACGACATGGGTGCAGGCCACTCCTACGCGCTGTCGGGCAAGCCCATGGCCGAGCACTTCGTGCACACGTCCATGGTGGGACTCGAGGGCGAGAAGATGTCCAAGTCCAAGGGCAACCTGGTGCTGGTCTCCAAACTGCGCGAACAAGGCGTGGACCCGGCGGCGATCCGCCTGGCAATCCTGGCGAATCATTACCGCACGGACTGGTTCTGGACCGATGACCTGCTCGCGGACGCCAAGCGCCGTCTGGCCTCGTGGCGCGAGGCCGCGGCCAAGCCGGAGACCGCCGGTGCGGAGGACCTGCTCAAGGCCGTCCGCGCCGCCCTCGCCGATGACCTCAATGCGCCGGCCGCGCTGATTGGCGTGGACGCCTGGGCCGCTCGGAACAAGGGCGGTGCTGCCGCCCGCGGCGCCAACGCGTCCGCGGAGGATCGTCAGCTGGCCGTGGATCTCATCGAATCCCGCTTGGGAGTCGTGCTCTAGGCCCCCGATCCACTCGTTCGTCGACACAACACAACGGCGGCGGTTCCCCGGACAGGGAACCGCCGCCGTTGTGTCGTGTCCGGGACGTGACCCGAAGCGCGGGTGACCGTTGCTACCCGCGGTCGTCGCGGCGTCGTAAATAGCGCTCGAACTCGCGGGCAATCGCGTCACCGGTGGCCTCGGGGAGGTCCACGGTGTCCTTGGCCTCTTCCAACTGGCGCACGTAGGCGGCCACCTCCGGGTCCTCTTCGGAAAGTTCATTGACGCCGCGTTCCCAGGCCTCCGAATCCTCCACGATCGGTTCCACGGGCAGTGAAATGCCCAGCAGTTCCTCCAGCTGCCGCAACAGCGCAAGTTCGGCCTTGGGCGACGGGGACTGTGCGACGTAGTGCGGGACGGCAGCCCACATGCTGATCGTGGGGAAGCCGGCGCGCGCAGCCATGTGCGAGAGAACGCCCACGATGCCGGTGGGGCCTTCGTACTGGGGTGCCTCGATATTGAGTTCATCGCGCAGCTCTTCGGTGTCCGAAGTCAGCGTCACCGGAATGGGACGCGTGTGGGGGACATCGGCGAGTAGCGCGCCGATCATGACCACGAAGTCCACGTCCAGAGTGGTCGCCTGTTCGATCAGCTCAGCGGTGAAGGTGCGCCATTTATAGGACGGTTCCCAGCCGTGCAGGAACACCAACTCCAGATTGGTCCCGGGAACCGGTGCCTTGAACAGTTTGGTGGTGGGCCACTGCAGCTTGGGCTCACCGCTCAGACCACGGCGCACAACGGGCCGGGAGTACTGGTAGTCGTAGAAATCGTCCGGGGACACCTCGAAGACTTCGCGCGCACCGTAGTGCTCGCTCATCAACTTGAGGGCGTCGGTCGCGGCATCACCGGCATCGTTCCAGCCCTCGAAGGCCGCGATCATCACGGTGACCTTCTCGGTTTCGTCGCCGTCGCGGACCACGCCGAAGGGGCCGACCTGCGGTTGCGAATTCTTCTCGTCAAACGTACTCACCGTTCCACTGTACGGCGAGCGGGGATGCAGTACCACGAGCGGTGATTCAGCGGCCTCACCGGCTGCCCGCTTAACATGGGCGCATGCACTTCGAACGCGCCACACACCATGCCCGCCCGACCGAGCGGGCGTTCGGATGAGCGGGGGTACCGCTGCCCGCCGAGGACTCCGTCTGGGCCGCATCGGTGGGGTGGACGTTCACCTGGACCGCTCGTGGTTCGTGATCGCCGTCCTGACCGTGGTGCTCTACGGACCCATCCTGTGGCGGATCTACCCAGAGCTGGGCTGGATCAATCTGGTCATCGCCTTCGGGTTCGCCGTGGGACTGGCCTTCAGCGTGCTGGTCCACGAGGTAGCCCACGCGCTCGTGGGGCGAGCCGCGGGCTGGCCGGTCGGGCGCATCGTGCTGACGCTGATGGGTGGCCACACCACGTTCGGCGCCGTGCGTGCCTCACCGGGATCCACCGCGTTGGTGTCCTTGGTGGGACCGATGGCCAACATCATCCTGGCGGGCATCGGCACCGCCGTCATGCTCCTGGCCCCCGCCCAGAACGCTGGACCCGGATGGGCGCTGCTGCAACTACTGGTGTTCGCCAACTGGATCCTGGGACTCTTCAACCTGCTGCCCGGGCTGCCACTGGACGGTGGGCGCGTAGTTGAGGCGCTCATCTGGCGGCTCACCGGGTCGGAGAGCAAGGGAACCGCCGTGGCGGCGTGGAGCGGCCGCGGCCTGGCCGCCCTGATCGTGGTGTGGATTGTGTGGCAGCGACTCTGGACTTCGCCCATCACCCTGCTCATCATGCTCATGATCGCGGCGTTCATCTTCATGGGAGCTTCCCAAGCCCTCAAACAGGCCAAGGTGCTGGGGCGGGTCCACCCCTTGCGCGCAGCATCGATTGCGCGACCCGCATTCGAATTCTCACCGGACCTGCCGCTGTCAATGGTGGACACCTCCGTCTTGGCCGCCACGAGCCAGGGCTACAGCGGGTGGACTCCCGACGTCGTGGCGCGCGACGCGGCCTCGGGTCACCTGGGGGTGCTCAGCCCGCAACGAGCCGCCACGGTTCCGGCTGATCTACGCGGTAGTACTCCGGTGGGAAACGTCATGGAATGGGCCCCCGCGGAGGCTTCCGCGCCAGCCGACGAGCGCGGTGACGATCTGTTGCGACACCTGGAGATCAACGGGTTCCCGTGGGTGATCGTGCTCGATCCAGAGCGATCCGTGGTGGGCGTGGTGCACCATCAAGATCTTGCCCGCCACATCATGGGGCGATGAGGGCTCTCACGGTTCACGGTGAGACAATGACAAATAGTGACCGGAGCGCCACGCGCGCCAGCCCCTGATGAACACCACATCGCACCTTTCGTGAAAGCGAGCACATGACCGAGCAGTCGCACGAACGCCCCGAAACCACCCAGAGCGCAGTACCCGTCCGCGGTGCCGCCAACCGGAGGGGTCCCTTGCGCGTGGGCGAACGCGTGCAGCTGACCGATGACAGCGGCCGCATCACCACCATCACGCTGGCCGAGGGCGGCGAGTACCACACCCACCGTGGCGTGCTGGCCCACCAGGAACTGATCGGCGCCCCGGAAGGCACCGTGGTGACCAACTCGGGCGGCATCCAGTTCCAGGCACTGCGCCCGCTGCTCAAGGACTTCGTGCTGTCCATGCCCCGCGGTGCGGCCGTGGTGTATCCCAAGGATGCCGGTCAGATCGTGACCATGGCCGACATCTTCCCCGGAGCCCGCGTGGTCGAGGCCGGCGTGGGTTCCGGTGCACTCTCCATCTCGCTGCTGCGTGCGGTGGGTGATGAAGGCACGGTGCACTCCTTCGAACGACGCGAAGAGTTCGCGGACATCGCTCGCGGCAATATCGAGACCATGTTCGGCGGCCCGCACCCGGCGTGGCAGTTGACGTTGGGCGATCTCGCGGAAGAACTGACCCGGGTCGAAGAAGCCGGTTCCGTGGACCGCGTGGTGCTCGACATGCTGGCCCCGTGGGAATGCCTGGACGCCGTGGCCCACGTACTGGCCCCGGGCGGCGTCGTCATCTGCTATGTCGCGACCGTGACCCAGCTGTCGCGCGTGGCGGAGGCGATGCGCGCGGACGGCCGCTACACCGAACCCGAAGCCTCCGAGACCATGGTGCGCGGCTGGCACGTGGAGGGACTGGCAGTCCGCCCCGACCACCGCATGGTCGCGCACACCGGATTCCTGATCCAGTCCCGCAAGCTCGCCGAAGGTGCCGTGCGCCTGGCACCCAAGCGTCGTGCGTCCAAGAGCGATTACACGGAAGAGGATCTGCAGGCGTGGACGCCCGTGGCCCTGGGCGAGCGGATCGTCTCCGACCGCAAGCTGCGCCGCGCCGGCCGCGACGCCACCAACCTGGCCGAACAGGCCGCCAAGGCCACGGCCCAGATCGATCCCGACTCGCGACGGGAGAACACCCCGCAGAGCACGGAGGACACCAGTCATGAGTGATTCCACCCCCGAGAACCGCGCCACCGACAATTCGCAGCGGCAGATCAACATGCTGCGCGACCAGAAGCGCAACCTGGACAAGCAACTCGCGAGCGTGGGTTCGCAGAACCAGAAACTCGTGCGCCTGCTGGACGCCTCCCGGCAGGAGATCGTCAAGCTCAAGCAGACGCTCGCCGCTGAGGCTGTTCCGCCCATGAGTTTCGGTGTGGTGCAGCAAGTTAATCCCGGCCACCAACCCGTGGGTACGGCCACGGGAGACGGCCCGGTGATCACCGTGGCCAGCCTGGACGTGCTGGTGTCCGGGCGAAAAATGCGCGTGGCCGTGAGCCCGCTCGTGTCGTTGAGCTCTTGCGAACCAGGGATCGGGGTGCTCCTCAACGAGAACTACGTGGTCGCAGCGGTCCTCGACTACGACCGCGTGGGCGAAGTGGCCACCATCAAGGAAATCATCGACCACGACCGCGTACTGACCGTGGGCCGCTCCGATGAGGAACGCGTCATGCTGCTCTCCGGGGCCCTGCGCCGTAATCGCCCCAAACCCGGTGACGCCGTGACCGTGGACCACCGCACCGGCTTCGCCCTGGAGCACGTGGAACGCACGGACGTGGAACAGCTGGTCCTGGAGGAGGTACCGGAGGTCAGCTACGCGGACATCGGTGGCCTGGGCGCCCAGATCGAAGCCATCCGCGACGCCGTGGAACTGCCCTACGTGCACCCGGACATGTACCGCGAACACGGACTGCGCCCGCCCAAGGGCATCCTGCTCTACGGGCCTCCCGGCAACGGCAAGACGCTGATCGCCAAGGCCGTCGCGCGCTCGCTGGCCGAACGCAGCGCCGCCAAGGCCGGACGCGAACGCGCCCTCGGTTACTTCTTGAACATCAAGGGCCCCGAGCTGCTCGACAAGTACGTGGGTGAGACCGAGCGCCAGATCCGCTCGATCTTCGCCAACGCCCGCGAACAAGCCGCCCGCGGCGTGCCCGTGGTCGTGTTCTTCGACGAAATGGACTCGCTGTTCCGCGTGCGCGGTTCGGGCCTGTCCTCGGACGTGGAAACCACCATCGTGCCGCAGCTGCTCACCGAGATCGACGGCGTCGAGAAACTCGACAACGTGATCGTGATCGGCGCGACCAACCGCGAGGACATGATCGACCCCGCCGTGCTGCGCCCCGGCCGCCTGGACGTCAAGATCCGCATCGACCGCCCGGATCGCGACGGCGCTCGCGAAATCTTCAAGCTCTACATCACCCCGGACTTGCCGTTGCGCGAGGCCGACGTCGCCGCGGCGGGTTCCCGGGAGGCCGCCGCCGATCAGCTGATCGACGCCGCGATCGCGCACCTGTACGACCGCACCCCCGCCACGGAATTCCTGACCATCAGCTACCGCGACGGCGGCCAGGAAACCCTGTATTTCGCCGACTACGCCTCGGGCGCGGTGATCCGCAACGTGATGGACCGCGCCAAGAAGCAGGCCATCAAGACCCTGCTCACCACGGGCGAACGCGGGCTGACCCGCGAACACCTGGTGGATGCCGTGGACGAAGAATTCTACGAACAGCAGGACCTGCCCAACACCGCGGACCCCGAGGACTGGGCGCGCCTGACCGGTCGCCGGGCCAACACGATCCAGGACGTCCGGATGGCGATGCACCGCGGTACCGGATCACTCCCCGAAAGAGAGCGGTCATGAGCGTTCGCAGGGTCATGGGCAGTGAGACCGAATTCGGGGTGTTGGCCGTGGGGGAGCCCCACGCGAATGCCACCGTGCTCTCCACCCGGGTGGTGACCAGTTATGCGCTGCGGGTAGCGCGGGAACTGTCCCGGGAATCTTCTGGAAGGAACGGTTCGGACGGGCAAACGAGCGTGGGCACCGGCTGGGACTACGGTTCCGAGGCCCCACTGTCCGATGCTCGCGGGTACACGATGAGCCGAGAACAGGCCCACCCCTCGCAGTTGACCGATCAGGCCCCGGTGCTCACCGCCGAAGAAATCGCGGCGGAAGCCATCACCGAGTCCGCGATGTACACGGAGGACATGGACTGGCGAAAGGTCATCATGAACACCGTGATCCCCAACGGGGCGCGCGTGTACGTGGACCACTCGCACCCGGAATATTCCTCCCCGGAGGTCACCACCCCGCTGGACGCCCTGACCTGGGATGCCGCGGGGGACGTGGTGGCCGCGCGCGCCGTTGCGGAACTGGCGCGGGGCGCGGAGAAGACCGGGACTCCGGCCGTGAACCTGTACAAGAACAACACGGATAACAAATCAGTGTCTTACGGTGCCCACGAGAACTACATGGTGGACCGCGCGGTGCCGTTCGATCGGATCACCTCAGCACTGCTGCCGTTCTTCGCTACCCGCCAGATCATGTGCGGTGCCGGCCGCGTGGGCCTGGGAGTGGACGGTTCCGAACCGGGCTTCCAACTGAGCCAGCGCGCGGACTTCTTCGAGCGCACCGTGGGCCTGGAAACCACCATCCACCGCCCCATCGTCAACACGCGCGACGAACCGCACGCGGACGACACCAAATACCGCCGGCTGCACGTGATCATCGGTGACGCCAACCTGTCCCACACCGCCACGGTGTTGAAGTTCGGCACCACCTCGCTCGTACTCAACCTGATCGAACATGACCGGGTGCCGGCCCTGGACCTTGCCGATCCCGTGGCCGCCCTGCAGACGGTCAGCCACGACCCGTCCGTGACCGCGACCGTGCCCTTGCGCGACGGACGCGAGCTGAGCGCCGTCGACATCCAGCGCGAGTATTACCGCGCCGCGCTGGAGCTGGAACGCGAACTGGCGCCGGACGGGCTGGACCAGGACACCCGACAGGTACTGGACCTCTGGGACGAAGTCCTGACCGACCTGGCGGACGACCCCTCCCGCTTGGCCGACCGACTCGACTGGGCTGCCAAGTACGCCCTGCTCAACGCGTACCGGCAGCGAGATGGCATGGCGTGGAACGACCCCCGACTGATCGCGATCGACCTGCAGTACGCGGACATTCGCCCCGAAAAGGGGCTCTACCACCGGTTGGCCTCGGCCGGGCGGATCCGCACGCTGGTCGACTCCGAAACCATCGAACGCGCTGCGGACCAGCCCCCCGAGGACACCCGTGCGTGGTTCCGCGGCACCGCCGTGCGCCGCTACCCGTCCGCGATGGTGAGCGTGGGCTGGGACAGCGTGAACGTGGAATTCCCCGGGATCCGAAGGGGCGCGCGCATCGGCATGCCGGAACCGCTGGATCTCAACCGCGAGACAACGCGGGAATGGTTCGACGCCCCGGACGTTGAACAGTGGGTACACCGGGTAGCGGAACAGCGCCCCGGCACGGTCACCGGAACCGGCCTGAACTGAGTACCCGAGACTTGAACCACTGAGAGGTCAGGAGAGACACATGGCACAGGAACGCATTTTCGGCCAGGGCTCGCGTCGCGAGGAAGAAACCGACCTGCCCGACAACGGCACCCCGGCGCCGTCGCAGGGCGCGGGTCAGGCCCAGCGCGACACCCAGGGCACCGATGACCTGCTCGCCGAGATCGACGGCGTACTTGAAACCAACGCTGAGGCCTTCGTGAAGGGCTTCGTCCAGAAGGGCGGCCAGTAAGCTCGTGGACCGCAGAATCTACGGCATCGAAACCGAGTTCGGCATTACCCACAGCGTGTCCCAGGGACACAGCCTGGGTGCCGACGAGACGGCGCGGCGCCTGTTCGCGCCCGTGCTCGCGTGGGGGAGAGCATCCAACGTGTTCCTCCCCAACGGCGGCCGGCTCTACCTCGACGTGGGTTCGCACCCCGAATACGCCAGCGCGGAGACCGCCTCACTCGAGGATGTCGTGGCGCAGGACGTAGCCGGTGAGCTGATCGTGGACGATCTGCGACAGCAGCTCCAACAAGAACTGGACCAGGACGGAACCGGCGGCACGGTGCACTTGTTCAAGAACAACGTGGACTCCGCCGGGAACTCCTACGGCTCCCACGAGAACTACATGATCTCCCGCCGCACCGAGTACGCGCGCCTGGTACAGGTGCTGATCCCGTTCCTGGTCACCCGCCAGATCCTGGTCGGCGCCGGTCGGGTGCACCCCAACGGCCCCGCAGAATTCGGCGGCCTCACCCTGGGCGACGGCAGCCACGGTCCCAGCTATTCCTTCTCGCAGCGCGCGGACCACATTTGGGAAGGTTTCTCCTCGGCCACCACGCGCTCGCGGCCCATGATCAACACGCGCGACGAGCCCCACGCAGATGCCGAGCACTACCGCCGGCTGCACGTGATCAACGGCGACTCGTCCATGTCCCAGACCACCACGGCGCTCAAGATGGGCACCACGGATCTCATGCTGAGGATGATCGAGGCGGGCAAGATCCTGCCGGACCGCACGCTCGCGGATCCCGCGGCCGCGCTGCGCATCATTTCGCACGACCTCACCGGCCGGGCGCAGGTGGAGCTGGCCTCGGGCGAAAAGATGTCCGCCGTGGACCTGCAGCACGAGTACCTTCAGGCCGTCACACACTTCGTGGATCGCCACGGTGCGCACCACGATCGCGTGGACTGGGTACTGGAACTGTGGGAGCGCGGCTTGCGCGCCGTGGCCGAGCAGCGCTTCGACCTGGTGGACACCGAGCTCGACTGGGCCATCAAGAAGAAGCTACTGGACTCCTACGCCGCCGCCCACGGCATGGATTACGCCAACCCGCGGTTGCTGCAGTTGGATTTCGCCTACCACGACACCTCACCCACGCACGGGCTGTTCCGCATGCTCAGTCGGCGGGGCGCGGTGGCGTCCTTCATTTCCGACGACGCCGCTCGTGCCGCCGTCACGCAGCCTCCGGCCACGCGGGCGAGCCTGCGCGGCAAGTTCATCCAGGCCGTCCTGGACGCGGGGGAGAACTACACGGTGGACTGGGTGCACCTCAAACTCAACGGTTCCCAGAACCAGCGCACCGTGATGTGCAAGGACCCGTTCGCCACGTCCCAACCGGACGCGGACGAGCTCATTGCCGAGGTCCAGGCCATGTCCGGCCGCTGAAAGTTCACGGGGAACCCCCACGGGCGTGGCACGAGAAGTATCAGCTGATGCTCAACCGTGTCCCATAGATTGGTGGGCGACTTCCCTCAGTGCCCATTCGTGTTGAAAGGTGAATCCTCCTTTGCGAAAGATTGTTCCGGCCGCGGGCACCGCCCTGGCCTTGTCCCTGATGTTGACCGCGTGCGGCGGAGCCGAAATGGATTCGGTGGAATTGGCCAAGGACCCGTCCGAGGGCACCGCGCCGTCGGTCTCGTTCGAAACTCCACTCCAGGTGAGCGAGGCCGAGACCAAGGTGCTGCGCGAAGGCGACGGCGAAGACCTCAACGAGGGCGACAACATCCTCCTGCAGGCCGCGCTGTTCAAGGGTTCCGATGGTTCATCGCTGGGCGATACGTACAGCCAGGGTGCCGGTCAGGTACTCAAGCTGGACGACCAGCTCAAGGAAGCCATCCCGGAGATGCACGACGCCCTGATCGACGCCCAGGAAGGCGCGATCATCGCCTACAGCTCCCCGGACACCAGCGGCGCGGCGGGGGACGAATCCACGTCGGTCGAGGTGTACCAGGTGGCCAAGAAGATTCTGGCCCCTCTCAACGAGGACATGAAGGACACTTCGGACAAGATGCCCAACGTCACTCAGGACGATCAGGGCAAACCCACCATTGAGAAGCCTTCGGGTAAGGAACCCAAGGACCTCCAGACCGAAGTCCTCAGCGAGGGCGACGGTGAAGAAGTAGCAGACACGGACACCGTGGTCGCCAACTACGTGGGCGTGCGCTGGGACGACGGCGAGGTCTTCGATTCCTCCTACGACAAGAATGCGCCCGCATCCTTCCCGCTCGACAACGTGATCGAGGGGTGGAAGGAAGGCCTCAAGGGGCAGAAGGTGGGCTCGCGCGTGCTGCTCGCCGTGCCGACCGATCAGGCCTACGGCACCGAGAAGCAGCTCGGCAAGGACTCGCAGTACCCGTCCGGATCGCTCGTGTTCGTGGTGGACATCCTCGGTGCCGTCCCCACTCCCGAACCCGCACCCAGTGAGTCCGCAGCTCCGTCGGAGAGTGCTGCGCCTCAGCCCTCGGAGGAAGCCGGCGGATCCGAGGCGCCCAAGCCAGCGCCGTCCGAGTCGGAGAAGTAAACTAGTCGATCGGACAGGTCCCCCAGTGGGGACGGTTTCTACGAAAGGCCATGACCGTGTCATTTGGACAGCGCAACCTGGATCGTTCCAAGCCGGAGATCGATTTCCCGCAGGATCCGGTTCCCACCGAACTGCGTATCACTGACGTGATCCCGGGCACCGGCCGCGAGGCCAAGGCCGGCGACAGCATTTCCTGCCACTACGTGGGCGTGACCTACTCGGGTGGCGAAGAATTCGACGCCTCCTGGAACCGCAACCAGCCCCTGGACTTCACCGTGGGCATCGGCCAGGTCATCCAGGGTTGGGACCAGGGTCTGCTGGGCATGAAGGTGGGCGGTCGCCGTCGTCTGGAGATCCCTTCAGAGATGGCCTACGGCAAGCGCGGCGCTCCTGGCGCCATCGGCCCTGACGAAGCACTCATCTTCGTGGTCGATCTGCTCGACGTCCGCTAAATGCCCCCATCTTCAGGTTCGGTATCGGGCCGCTCCACCGCAGCGTCGGCGGAGCGGCTCCTCAACCTGCTCATTGCGCTGCTGGATCGCGAGAGCGGTTACACGCGTGATCAGCTGCGGGAGATCGTTCCCGGGTACCACAAGGCCGGCAGCCACGACGCGTTCGAGCGGATGTTCGAGCGCGACAAATCGCATTTGAGGTCCCTCGGCTATCCGGTCGAGGAAATCCCCGACGACGATCCGTGGGCCTCCGACGCCCAGCTGGCTCCGCGTTATCGCGTGTCCCGCGGCTCGTACCAATTGCCCCAGGTCCAGTTCAGTGCGGAGGAATCGGCCGTCCTCGCGGTTGCCGCGGACGCCTGGAACGACGCCGCTCAGGATCGTTTGGCGCGCCGCGCCCTCGACAAGCTGGAACCTGCGCTGTCTCATGAGGCAGCACCCGGCCGTGACGTCCAGCCCACCGTGGCCGTGGCGGACCCAGCGTTCGAACCGTTGCTGTCCGCGGTGCTGAGCCACCGCACGGTGCGCTTCGACTACGTGGATCGCACGGGTACCTACAGCCGTCGCACGGTTCAACCCTGGGGCGTGGGTTCGCGCTTCGGTGCGTGGTACCTGGCCGGCTGGGACGAGGACCGGCAGGCCGAGCGCACCTTCCGGCTGTCCAGGATCATTTCCGAGGTGGCTGTCACCCGGGACAGTTTCCAACCTCCCGAAGATTTCTCCATGGGTGGGCAGCTCGCGCGCATGGTGTACCCGCCCACGCGCGTGCGGGTAACCGTCTACGTTCGTCAGGGTGCAGCGCAGTTGTTGCGTCAGATCGCCGCGCCGATCGCGGACGAGGATCCGCATCTGCCCGAAGGCTTCGACGCCGTGCTGCTGGCCGTCCCGGACACCGAGGGCGCCGCCGAGCACGTGTGTGCAGCGGGTCCCGATGCTCGGGTTGCCACGGCAGCCGGGGCCGACCTGGGAACTCAGCGTGCCGTGGCCAAGGCGGTCGAACGGCGTCTGTCCGAGGCTCGGAAATTCCAGGAACGCGTGGGTGGCGTGGCTGTTGCCTGGGGCAAGCAGCGCCGCAGCGGCGCCGCGAAGGCCAGTACGGAACAACATCTCGCCCGGCTCTTGCACATCGTGCGCCACGTGTACTCCCACCAGGGGGCTCAGCTGGAAGAAACGGCTCGGCACTTTGGAATCACCGATCAGGAGTTGATCGCGGATCTACAGACGCTGTTCGTGTGCGGGCGACCGGGTCACATGCCCGATCAGCTCATCGATGCGTCCTGGGACGACGGCCACATCTACCTGGGTAATGCCCAAGAACTCTCGGAACCCGTGCGGCTGACCGTACCCGAGGCCAGCGCCTTGCTGATGGGGTTGCAAACGCTCCAGGCGCTACCGGGCGGCAATAGCGACGTCGTGCGCTCGACCATGCGCAAGGTGGCGACCGCCGCGGACGCGTTGCCACTCGCGGATGCCCTGGCCGCACCGGATCAACCCGCCGAACCGGTCCCCGAGGACACCGAACTGGTCAGCCGGGTGCGCGAGGCGATTGCGAACAATCGGCGGATCAAGATCCGCTACGTGGTGGCCTCACGGGACGAGGTCACCGAACGTCTCGTGGACCCGGTGCGCATAGTGTCCTCGGACGGACACCAGTACGTGCGCGGTTGGTGCCTCAACGCCAAGGGGCCCAGGACGTTCCGAGCGGACTGCATCCTCAGTTGCGAAGACATTGGAGAGGCCCAGGCGCATCCGCGCATGGACTCCGAAATGCGCACGAGTTTGTACCCGGAGAAACGCCGACCCGTTCAGGCGGTGCTCGTGACCGACCGGCGTGGCCGTTGGATCGTGGAGCACTACCACGCCAAGCGTGCCGCCACGGTGGAACTACCCGCCAGCGACGAACCACCGATCACCGTGACTGCCGGACCGGGGAGCTCCAAGGGCCCCAAACAGCTGCCCGAGTACGTGGCCGCCGAGGTGGATTTCCCCACGGTCGAGGCACTGTGTTCGCTCGTGACCAGGCACGCGGGTCACGTGGCGGTGGCGTCACCGCCCGAGGTGGTCCACTCAGTTGAACAGTGGATAAATAACAGTCTCTTCACGGACACAACGCACCAGTAGAGGATTCGCGCGGCCCTATACTGGGGTCCATGCTGTGGTGGATGTGGATTGTGCTGTGGACCGTCCTGGTCCTCGTCAGTCTCGCGTTCATCGTGGGCGCGGTGTGGGGATTGGTCACCAAGAAGGCCTTACCCGCATTACGTGAGGTCGAGGCCTTCGCCGATGACTTCACGGTGCGGTGGAACGCCGCGGCCCAGGGAGCGACACAACCACTGCGCACACCCGCTGAACCTGCCGTGTTCACCCCGGTGAATTCGGCCCGCGCCGCCTATTCAAGCGGTCGCGATCAACGACATACAGCCCGGCTCATCCGCCGCATGAACCGCAAGGACGCCAAGGGCCAGCCCCAACGGCTGTCCGATCTCCGCCGGGCTGAACGGAAAGGAATCCACCATGGGCCGCTTGTTTGACAGCCCCCTCACCATCATCCTCATCCTCGTGGTGATCCTGCTGCTGTTCGGTGCCCCCAAGCTTCCGGGCATGGCCCGCAGCCTGGGCCAGTCCATGCGGATCTTCAAGTCCGAGGTCAAGGAAATGAAGAAGGACGGCGATGACGACAACGTCACCGTGAACGGCCAGCCGGTATCCGACGGCCAGACCATTTCGCAGCCGCAGAATCCCACACAGACCAACACCGTGAACAACGGCCCGGTCGCTCCCGGTCAATCAACGGGCCAGGCCGCCGCGCAGCCGAACAACCAGGTTGATCCCAACCAGCGCCCCAGCGCGTAGGTCACGGGGCACCACTCACTACACAGCGATCGGGCCGGACCTCATGGTTCGGCCCGACGAGCACCCCGGTGCAGCCCCTCTCAACACATAGGTTCGTATGTCTGCCACTGATTCCAAGTCTCTGCGGGATCCTTCGCGCCGTAAAGAGCGTCGGAACCGCAAGAAGAACACCTCGCGCAGGAACAACCCTCAGGCCCAGATGGCCCTGAAGGAGCACCTGCGTGAAATGCGCAACCGATTGATCAAGTCCGCCATCGCGGCCGTGATCGGCGCGGTGGCGGGGTTCATGGTCTACAACCCGTTCATGCAGTACATCACCGAACCGCTGCAGCGTCTGGCGGACTCGGGTCGAACCGCCACCATCAACTACTCGTCGGTGGGCGGTTCCTTCAACATCATGGTCGAGGTGGCCTTGGTGCTGGGTGTCATCTTCGCTTCGCCCGTGTGGCTGTACCAGCTGTGGGCGTTCATCACTCCGGCTCTGCACAAGCACGAGCGCCGCTACGCCATGGGATTCCTGGCGGCGGCCATTCCGCTGTTCATCGGCGGCTGCGTCTTGGCCATCACGGCTTTGCCCGCCGCAGTGTACGCGTTGACCGCGTTCACCCCGGAGGGCGGCGCGAACTTCGTGGAGGCCAATCAGTACCTGCGCTTCTTCCTGCAGTTGATCCTGACCTTCGGTGTTTCTTGCGTGATACCGGTGTTCCTGGTGGGACTCAACATGCTGGGGCTCCTTTCCGGTCGCACGATCCTGAAGTCCTGGCGCGTGGTGGTCGTGATCGTGCTGGTCATCTCGGCCATGGCTGCTCCCGGGCCGGACCCGGTGACCATGCTGTACCTGGCCATTCCGCTGTTGGTGCTGTTCTTCGTCGCCGTGGGACTGTGTCTCGTCCTGGACCGCCGCCGCGCCAAGAAGGCTGCCAAGCGTGAAGCAGCAACCGGAGTCACCGCGGACAGCGCGACCTCCGCGGAGGACCTCCGCAAGATGGGCTAGCAGCGGAACCACACCGCACTGATTTAATCGGTGTCCGCGCTACGCCGTAGGCTGGTGCCATGTCTTCTCACGCCGATCGTTTCATGGCCGCCAAGGCCCGTGCGGCCCACGCGAACACCGAACTCGCGGCGTTTGAACAGCTGCTGGATTTCGAACTCGATCCTTTCCAGATCGAGGGCTGCAGGGCACTCGAACAAGGGCACGGCGTTCTGGTCGCCGCCCCCACGGGTGCTGGTAAAACGGTCGTGGGGGAGTTCGCGATCCACCTGGCACTCTCCCAGGGTCGCAAGGCCTTCTACACGACCCCCATCAAGGCGCTGAGCAACCAGAAGTTCCACGAGTTCTCCCGCCGTTGGGGGAGCCATCGTGTGGGTCTGCTGACCGGTGACACCTCGGTCAATTCGGAGGCGGACATCGTGGTCATGACCACCGAGGTCTTGCGCAACATGCTCTACGCCGATTCGTCCACGCTGACCAATCTGGGGTTCGTGGTCATGGACGAGGTGCACTACCTCGCGGATCGTTTTCGCGGGGCGGTCTGGGAAGAAGTCATCATCCATTTGCCGGAACACGTGCAGCTCGCGTCCCTGTCCGCCACGGTGTCCAATGCCGAGGAATTCGGTGCGTGGCTTCATCAGGTTCGTGGCCACACGGACGTGGTGGTCTCCGAGCACCGTCCGGTCCCGTTGTGGCAGCACGTTCAGGTGGGCCCGCAGCTGCTGGACCTGTTCGTCGATGACACCGTTGAGGAAGCCGCCGAACGGCAGGCCGAACCGGGCGCGGATGAACCAGCGGTCAATCCCGAGCTGCTCCGCCTGTTCCGCGCCCAGCACCCACGCGGTGGGCGCGGGGGCGGGCGCGGTCCCAACCACCGCGGCCGACGCCGCCGCGGGCCGCACCGTCCCGAGCCGCACGTGGCGCGCCAGGACAGGATTTCCCGGCCTCACTTGCTGCGCCGGCTGGACGCGGAAGCTTTGCTTCCGGCCATCACCTTCATCTTCTCCCGCGCCGGTTGCGACGCCGCCGTTGCACAGTGCGTGGCCGCCGATCTCTGGCTGACCACTCCGGAGGAACAGAAGACCATTCGCGCCTACGTGGCCGAGGCAACCTCCCACATGACCACCGCGGATCTGGCCGCGTTGAATTATCACGACTGGTACGACGGACTGGTGCGCGGCATTTCCGCCCACCACGCGGGCATGCTCCCCGTCTTCAAGGAAGTTGTGGAGCAGCTCTTCGCCCAGGGGCTCGTGAAAGCCGTGTTCGCCACCGAAACCCTTGCACTGGGTATCAACATGCCAGCCCGATCCGTCGTACTCGAACGGCTCGACAAGTTCAACGGTGAATCCAGGGTTGATATCACCCCCGGTGAGTACACGCAGCTCACGGGTCGTGCCGGCCGACGCGGGATCGACGTCGAAGGCCACGCCGTGGTGCTGTGGCGCGATGGGATGAATCCGCAGACCGTGGCCGGTCTGGCCTCCAAACGGACGTACCCGCTGAACTCCAGTTTCAGCCCCACGTACAACATGTCCACGAACCTGATCGCCCGCTACGGTGCCAAGCGGTCACGGTCCATTCTCGAGACCTCATTCGCCCAGTTCCAAGCGGACCGTTCCGTAGTGGGGATCGCCAAACGGGTGCGGTCGCAGGAGAAGACCCTCGAAGCGTATCGGGAGGCCATGGCCTGCCACCTGGGCGACTTCACCGAGTACGCGCGTCTGCGCAGAGAGCTCAACGGACTCGAGAAGTCCGCGACCAAGTCCCGCTCCGCCCGGCAACGCAACGACGCCGCGGTGTCGCTCCAGGATCTGCTGCCCGGCGATGTCATCGACATCCCCCAGGGGCGTAACGCGGGTTACGCGGTGGTCGTGAAGGCCGATGAACATCCCTTCGATCCGCGGCCTCACATCCTCACCCTGGACGGCAAACTGCGCCGCGTGGGTGTGAACGACTTGGATGGCTCACTCGAACCGGAGTCCAAGGTCAAGATCCCCAAACGCTATTCGGGACGTTCCCCGCAGGAACGCAAAGACCTGGCATCCACCGTGCGTGCGGCCCTGCGCGAGCACCGGCCCGCACGTGAACGCAGCGGTGGGCACACCATCCGTTTCGATCGGGGCACGTCCGCGAGGGATCGCAAGATCGAGGATCTGCGACGCGCCCTTCGGTCGCACCCGTGTCACGGCTGTTCCGACCGCGAGCACCACGCACGGTGGGCCGAGCGTGCCTGGAAGCTCGAGAAGGAAACCGAGGGTCTGCGCAAGCAGATCGCCGGCCGTACGGGCAGCATCGCCGCAACGTTCGACAGGGTCTGCGCCGTGCTCACGCACTTCGACTACCTGCGCGCGGACGAATCAGGGAATCTCAAACCCACTCCCGCGGGCGAACAACTGCGTCGGATCTACGGCGAACGAGACCTTCTCCTCGCACTGACCCTGCGCGACGGATTCCTGGACGGCCTGGACGTGGCCGGCCTGGCGGGCGTCGTGACCGCGTTGGTGTATCAACCTCGCCGGGAAGACCAGGGCTCCCGCCCTAAGATGCCCACGGCCCATATGGAGGCCGCAGTGCAGACATTGATCCACAACTGGTCGGTGCTGACCGATGTGGAGTCCCAGCACCGGTTGCCGCAAACGGCACAACCTGAGCTGGGTCTGGTGGACGCCATGTATCGCTGGGCCCGAGGCGCCAGCCTGACCAAGACCCTGTCGGGTACTGATCTGGCGGCCGGGGATTTCGTCCGCTGGGCCAAGCAGACCATTGATCTGCTGGACCAATTGGCCGGGGTCGAGCACCTGGACCCGGCCATCCGCGATGTCGCCCTCGACGCCATCCAGGCTGTGCGCCGCGGTGTGGTGGAGTACAGCGTCTTTGAACAGTGACCAGCAGCATGACTTACCGGAGGACAGAGTGAGCCCACAGACCAAAACCACCGTGATGTATATGAACGCCTCGGTGTATTCGCCGGTGGATCCGTTCGCCACGGCCATCCTGGTGGATGGGCCAACGGTCGCGTGGTTGGGTTCCGACAGCGCAGCTCACGCCATGGCGGGCGAACAGTCCACGGTGGTGGACGTGCACGGCGCGGTGATTACTCCGTCCTTCGTGGCGCACCAGCGTGTCACCCACGGCACACAGATCGTCTCGGCAGCTCAGGGCTATGGTGCCGTGGAGTTGCTTTCCGACAACGCCCGGACCTTGAACGACGCCGCGACCCGTGCCACGGACGCGGGTCTCGTGCCGTTACCCATCCTGATCCATCCCGTGACGGAGGCCTCGGCCATCGCCTCCGCCGGTGCACCGCGGCCGTGCCTCGGTATCGAGATCGACCCCGCCCAGGACCCCGCCGCTCTGCTGGAGGACGTAACCTCCCACTTGGTGGCGTGCTCCGAGGCCCGCTACCAGGCCGTGGTCGTGTGCGAGGCCCGCCCCGAGGCCACCGTGGAGGGAGCGCCGTCGGCCGTTATCGACGTGATTCTCGAGGCCGCGCAGCAGGCCACCGACACGGTGGGGGAGCGTGCGTTCAGGTCGCGCGGGCACCGGCTCGTGGGCGTGGGCGAACTCAGCGAGGAACAAAGTGAATCGCTCGCCCGCCACGCTCTGTCCGTGACGTCGCGTCCCGGCGCCGCACCGCTGACGGCGCTGGCGCGCGCGGGTGTGCCCGTGACTCTCACGACCGACGCGGAGAACCCGTGGCAGGCCGTCAAGGACGCCCTTGAGGCGAAGGAACCGAGTCATCGGACCTCGGCTCGTGCGGCGTTCCTGGCCCTGACCCGTGGCGTGTGGCGGGCCCAGCGTGACGCTCAGCCGCTGGCCGGCCAACTCGCCCCCGGAGCAGAGGCCAGCCTGACGATGTGGGATGCTGAGTCGCTCATGGTGCAGCAGGCGCAGGGCACCGGAGCATCCTGGAGCACGGATCCCCGCGCCCGCACGCCAGCCCTTCCCGCCCTCGACGACCCGCGGCTGCCCGTGTGCGAACGCACTGTGGTGGGCGGAAACGTGATCTTCGAGTGATTGACAATCGGCCATCTTGGTGCTGACCAGAATTGCCGGTTAGACTGAATTCTTACTGCCGGGTGGGTTCATCCGTCCTTAGAAAACAGTGCTGCGGAGCAATTCGCGCCTGGTCCGAAGGCGGGTGGGCCTGCCCTGTGGTGTGTTCGGGGCGTTTTTCCCCGTCCCCAGTGGCTTGAAAGGACGCCCGGTGCGAGTTCTCACGATCATCCCCACCTATAACGAACGCGAATCGCTGCCCACGGTGGTGACCCGGTTGCGGGCGGCCGTTCCCGATGCGCACGTGCTGATCACGGACGATAACAGCCCGGACGGCACCGGCCGCATGGCCGACGAGATGTCCGCCGCGGATGATCACATCCACGTGCTCCACCGCGCCAAGAAGGAGGGTCTCGGCCCGGCCTACATTGCCGGTTTCCGCTGGGGCCTCGACAACGGCTACGACGTGCTGGTCGAGATGGACGCGGATTGCTCCCACCAGCCCGAGCAGCTGCCCTTGCTCCTGGACGCCATTGAGAACGGCGCGGATCTGGCCATCGGCTCCCGCTATGTACCGGGTGGCCGCACGGAGAACTGGCCCCTGGACCGCCAGCTGATCTCCCGCGGTGGCAATCTTTATTCGCGTGTTCTGCTGGGCACCGCCGTTCACGACATCACCGGCGGGTACCGCGCCTTCAAGCGCGGCACTCTCGAGGCCATTGATCTGGCCTCCGTGCGCTCGCGCGGTTACTGCTTCCAGATCGACCTCGCATGGCGTACCGAACGCCTGGGCCTGAAGATCACGGAAGTTCCCATCACCTTCGTGGAACGCGAAGAGGGCGTGTCGAAGATGAGCAAGGATGTCACCGTGGAGGCCGCGACCAACGTGGCGAAGTGGGGGCTGACCGCACGCGCTCAGACTCTGGCCGGAAAGCTGGGCCTGCGCAAGTAGACCTTCCGGGGCGAACCCCGACCACTACTTAAACGCCGACGCCGCGTACCAGACTTGGTACGCGGCGTCGGCGTTCGTCCGTGGTCACTCACCGGCCGCGCGACCGCGGGCGCGCGGCCGGGAATGGCGGGACTCAGAGCGCGTGGCGCTCCTTGTAGAAGTCGAGGCGCTGCTGCAGGATCTCTTCGAGCTCTTCCGAGCTGCGACGCTCCATGAGCATGTCCCAGTGGGTACGCACGTGCTTCTCATTGGGGTTCTCGGGCTTCTCACCGTTGACCAGGATGGCCTCGTGACCGGTCTTGGTGGTCCACACCGGGGGAATCTCCGCCTCCGCCGCAAACATCACGCTCACCGACTCACCATCTTTGGTGCGGTACTCCACGCGTTGGCGCGGTGCCGGCTCAACACCGGTCTCGGTTTCCATCGACTGGGAACCCAAGCGCATTCCACGCAGGCTGCGATCGCTCACTGGACGGTCCTTCCTGAAGTCCTACTGGTACAAAGGGCGATATCCCGGGGCCTGAACTGGATGTTCGAGACCCAGAGATCCGCATCAACCGGGTACAACCACGAACTAGCGCGATTCATTCCCGGCGCTGCTGGAACCGTGGTCCCCGGCAGCCGGATCGGCAAAGGGAGGCTCCGGCATCTCGAAATCATTGGGGTCGGTGAGCGTCAAATCCGGCTCGAGATCCTTCTCGGTGACCTTGACGGTCTCCGATTCCACGATCGGTTCCGAGTAACCGGTGGTCGCGGGCTCTTCTTCCGGATCATCCCAGGACGAGTCGTGGGGGCCTTCGCCCCCGCCACCCGGAGTCGCGAGGAAATTGCCGACTCCGCGCAGTGCGGTGCTGAGCTCAGCGGGGATCATCCACACCTTGTTGGCGGAACCCTCTGCCACCTTGGGTAGGGTCTGGATGTACTGGTAGGCCAGCAGCTTCTGGGTGGGCTTGGCGCGGTGAATCGAATCGAAGACCTTGGCAATGGCTTGGGCCTCACCGTCGGCACGCAGGATTGCAGCCTTGGCGTCACCTTCCGCGGAGAGCACGGCGGCCTGCCGTTCACCCTCGGCGGTCAGAATCTGGGACTGCTTCTCACCCTCAGCCGTGAGGATGGTTGCACGACGGTCTCGCTCGGCGCGCATCTGCTTCTCCATGGAGTCCTGAATAGACGGCGGGGGCGTGATCTCCTTGATGTCCACGCGGGAAATGCGAATGCCCCAGCGTCCGGTGGTGGAGTCCAGGACACCGCGCAATTCGGCGTTGATCTTGTCGCGCGAGGTCAGCGTCTCTTCAAGATTCAAACCACCCACCACGTTACGCAGGGTCGCACTCGTGAGCTCATCCACGGCCTGGATGTAGTTGGTGATTTCGTAGGTCGCGGCGCGGGGGTCGGTGACCTGGAAATAGACCACGGTGTCGATGCCAACCACCAGGTTGTCCTCGGTGATCACGGACTGGGCCGGGAACGGCACCACTTGCTCACGCAGGTCGATGAGGGGGAGAAGTCGATCCACGAAGGGGATCAGAAAGTGCAGGCCGGGGTTCAGGGTGGATTGGTACTTGCCAAGTCGTTCCACGATGCCGGCGCGCGACTGCGGAATGATGCGAACGGCCTTGATCAAGGCGATTGCCGCTGCCAGCACCACCACTACGAGCAGTACTGTGATGACGATTTCCATGGGGTCCTCTCACATGGGTGGAGTGCGGGCCGGACGGCCCTACTGATGTTCTAGTACCCGGGTTGGGAAGCGGGGGAGTCGGAGAAGTCGGTGGTTGCCGGGGCGGTACCGGACACCACGGCCGTGGCACCGTCGATCCGGTAGACATAGGCCTTGGTCCCGACCTCGAGCGTGCCGTGTTCGGCAGATCGCGCGGTCCAGATATCGCCTTCGAGACGGACCAGGCCGGTGTTCTCACTGACGGGTTCCAGCACGGTGCAGGACAGTCCCACCAGTCGTTCGGCGTTGGAACGCGTGCTCGGAGTGGACCTGTTGATCCGATTGAGGGCCACCGGCCGCAAGAGGAAAATGAGAAGTACAGCTACTACCGCAAATGTGACCACTTGTAAGGGGATGCTATGGGTAAAGAAACTCACCACCCCGGCGCACAGCGCGGCCACGGACATCATAAGGAACAAGAAATCCAGGGTGAGCATCTCGATTCCGGCCAAGATCAACATGATGATCAGCCAAATGATCCAGGGGTTATTGACCAGTGCGTCCCACACGTGAGGCTCCAGACATGATTGAAGTGTCGGAAGTGGCCGCCTCCGCAGGATGCGCAGCCCGCCACCTGTCGGCTCCCTTCCCATTGTGCCCTACCCCACGCCTCGAGGCCGGAATGGCCCATTCCTAGGCGGGCCCCACGCTCGGTACTAGCGGGTCGCTAATGGATAAACCTTGGCCGGGGAAGTGTCCCACGGTCATTTCACCCGAGAGAGAAAATCTATTGTCAGGCAACTGAACATCAGTAAGCTGGGCGGCAAGCTAGATCACAATGCCATCGTGCAGAGTGATGGCTCGCAGGGCACAAACCGTGCTTTGACGAACGCAATAAACTTGAAGGAGTTCTTGCGATGACCACTTTCGATGTGAATGCGATTCTCTCCAGCACTGCCTACGATGCTGACGGCGACAAGGTCGGCAAGGTGGAGCAGGTTTTCCTCGATGACAACTCGGGTGAGCCCACGTTCCTCACCGTGAACACCGGTCTCTTCGGAGCGAAGGAGAGCTTCGTTCCGGTGAAGGACGCTCGCCAGGACGGCGACCGCGTTGTGCTGCCTTACCAGAAGGATGTCATCAAGGATGCTCCGAAGGTCGATGCAGACCAGCACCTTTCCCCTCAGGAAGAGGAAGAGCTCTACCGCTACTACGAGCTGAACTACGACAACGGTCGTGGCGCAGATCGTGATCGCGACCTCACCGACCGTGACCGCGACTTGAACGATCGCGACCGTAACGCTGCTGCCGGTACCGCTGGCACCGCCGGTGTTGCAGGTGCAGCCGCAGGCCGCGATGGCGACCGTGATCGCGACCTCACCGACCGTGACCGCGGCCTGGTGGACCAGGACCGCCGCGACGTCGCTGACCGCGACCGCGACCTGACTGACCGCGACGACGCATCCGTGGTTCGCCACGAGGAGCAGCTCAAGGTTGGCACCCAGGAGCGCGAGACCGGCCGTGCACGTCTGCGCAAGTACGTGGTCACCGATCACGAGACCGTTGACGTTCCCGTCGAGCGCGAAGAGGTCTCCGTCGAGCGCACCCCGATCCGCGATGGCCAGGCCCGCACCGGCACCATCGGTGAGGAAGAGGTCGAGGTTTCCCTCCACGAAGAGCGCCCCGTGGTCGAGAAGGAAGCCGTGGCTGTCGAGGAGGTCGGCCTGAACAAGGAGACCGTCCGCGACACCCAGCGCGTCGAAGCCGATGTTCGCAAGGAACAGGTCGATGTCGAGACCGGCAATGATCGCAACCTGACCGATCGTGACCGCGACCTTGATGGCCGTGACCGCGATCTGGACGGCCGTGACGGCCTGGGCGGCAACGCTCCCCGTCGCTGAAACTGATCCGCAACGCTGAGGCGTTGAATCGGTAATCGCTGCACCCCGGGCCTTTGGGCCCGGGGTGCAGCTGATTTCGGGCCGCTTCCCGGCCCGTCAACTGTGTCCGCTCCCGGTCGGAGCGGTAGCATCATCTGCGTCCCCGTTGCACCGAAAGGTCCGCGGGTCCCGCGCGTCCCCGGTATGGACGCGCGTCACACGAACATTCAAGGAGTAACTCATGTCTGATGCCGCTCAATTACAGCTGACCGTGGACAGCGCCCCGCGCACCGAGATCCAAGGAACCACGGCGGCTGATCTGTACGCGGATCAGCGTGAGGTGGTGGTGGCCCACATCAACGGTGAGCTCAAGGATCTGAGCACCGAGCTCTCCGACGGTGATGTCGTGGAGCGCGTGCTCGTGAGTGACCCCGAAGGCCTGGAGGTGCTGCGTCACTCCACGGCCCACGTCATGGCCCAGGCCGTGCAGCAGTTGCGCCCGGACGCCAAGTTGGGCATCGGCCCGTACATCACGGACGGTTTCTACTTCGATTTCGACGTCGACGAGCCGTTCACGCCGGAGGATCTGAAGAAGATCGAGAAGTCCATGCTCAAGATCGTGAACAAGTCGCAGCTGTTCCAGCGGCGCGCGGTCGACGAGGACGAGGCCCGCCAGGAGATGGCGGACGAGCCCTACAAGCTCGAACTCATCGACCTGGCCAACGGCCCGGGTTCAGGTTCCATGGAAGAATCCGCGGAAGGCGCTTCCGTTGAAGTGGGCGCCGGGGAGATCACCATTTACGACAACGTGGACCGACAGAGTCACGAGATCGTGTGGCGGGACCTGTGCCGCGGTCCCCATGTACCCAACACCAAGCTGATCGGCAACGGGTTTGCCCTGATGCGTTCGGCGGCTGCCTACTGGCGCGGTAACGAGAAGAACAAGCAGTTGCAGCGCATCTACGGAACGGCTTGGCCCTCGAAGGACGAGCTCAAGGCCTACAAGGAGCGTTTGGCTGAGGCCGAACGTCGCGATCACCGCAAGCTGGGTTCCGAACTGGACCTGTTCTCCTTCCCGGACGAGCTGGGTTCCGGTCTGCCGGTGTTCCACCCCAAGGGCGGCATCATCCGCAAGGAGATGGAGGACTACTCGCGCCAGCGCCACACCGAGGCCGGCTACGAGTTCGTCTACTCCCCGCACATCACCAAGGGCCACCTGTACGAGGTCTCCGGCCACCTGGACTGGTACCGGGACGGCATGTTCCCTCCCATGCACGTGGACGAGGAGCGCAACCCGGAAACGGGTGAGCTCACCAAGCCGGGCCAGGACTACTACCTCAAGCCCATGAACTGCCCCATGCACAACTTGATTTACCGCTCACGCGGCCGCTCATACCGTGAGCTGCCCCTGCGGTTGTTCGAGTTCGGCGCGGTATACCGGTATGAGAAGTCCGGCGTGATCCACGGTCTGACCCGTGTGCGAGGCATGACCCAGGACGACGCACACATTTACTGCACTCGCGAGCAGATGAAGGATGAGCTGACGGCCACCCTGAACTTCGTGTTGTCCCTGCTCAAGGACTACGGCCTGGACGACTTCTACTTGGAACTCTCCACCAAGGACCCCGAGAAGTTCGTGGGCTCGGACGAGATCTGGGACGAGGCCACCCGCACGCTGCAGGAGGTGGCCGAGGATTCCGGTCTGCAGCTGGTCCCTGATCCCGGGGGAGCAGCCTTCTACGGCCCCAAGATTTCCGTGCAGGCCAAGGACGCGATCGGGCGTACGTGGCAGATGTCCACGATCCAGTTGGACTTCAACCTGCCCGAGCGCTTCGATCTCGAATACCAGGCCGCGGACGGCACGCGTCAGCGTCCCGTGATGATCCACCGCGCCCTGTTCGGTTCCGTGGAACGCTTCATGGGCGTACTGACCGAGCACTACGCCGGAGCGTTCCCGGCATGGCTGGCCCCGGTCCAGGTGCGCGCCATTCCGGTGGCCGAGGCGTTCAACGACTACCTGGACGAATTCGCGGCCAAGCTGCGGGTCCAGGGCATTCGGGTGGAGGTGGATACGTCTTCGGACCGCTTCCCCAAGAAGATTCGCACGGCCTCCAAGGACAAGATCCCGTTCGTGGTCATCGCCGGCGGCGACGACGCCGACGCCGGTGCCGTCTCCTTCCGCTACCGCGACGGATCGCAGTACAACGCGGTGCCCGTGGACGATGCCGTGGAGATGATCGTGCGGCACGTGCGCGACCGCGTGAACGAGGACCCTTCGGCGCCGTCGAACGTGGAGGTCACGGAAATCGTTGCGGAGCAGTCGTGACGGACGACAACGCGGAGACCAAGAACGAGAATCAACACTGGGTGGCTCAGGACGAGTTCGAGCTGCCCGGTGTACCGGATAGTTTCCAACGATTGTGGACACCCCACCGGCTCGCGTACGTGCGCGGTGAGGACCCCTCGATCAAGGAAACTCCGGGTTGCCCGTTCTGCACCGGTCCGGACCGTACGGACGATGACGCATTGATCGTGCACCGCGGTGAGCACTGTTTCGTGGTGCTCAACCTGTTCCCGTACAATCCCGGTCACTTGCTCGTGTGTCCGTATCGTCACGTCGCGGACATCACCGAACTCACGGACGACGAGTTGTGGGAGCTGAACGTGTTGACCCGCACGGCGGTCGCCACCATTCGTGAGGTGGCTCAGCCGGCCGCGTTCAACGTGGGACTGAATCTGGGTTCGGCCGCGGGCGGCTCATTGTCCGCGCACCTGCACCAGCACGTGGTGCCGCGCTGGGACGGGGACGCCAATTTCATGCCGGTGATTGCCCAGACCAAGCCCCTCATTCAGACCCTGGGTGCCAACCGCGACGACATCGCCGCTGCCTGGCCCCGTTCCTGAACCTCCCCGCGCGCGAGCGTCGCTTTCGAGTGGCCGCGTGCGGCGGTACACCTGTCACTAGGATGGAATCCATGTCTCGACCACTCGTACGTCTACTCGGCCAGGGAGTTCGCTGGGCCTCGAGCCTGCGTGGGGGCGGGTCCGCCTTCCCCGGCCTGGTCATGGAGAAACTGCACCCGGCCTTCGTCGCGGAAGAACTCGCCAAGCTGCCCCACGGCGTGGTGGTCATCAGCGGCACCAACGGCAAGACCACAACCACCAAGATGGCCGTCCAGTTGCTGCGTTCACAGGGACTGCGTGTATTCACGAACCGGACGGGCTCGAATTTCGTCCGGGGCGTGGCGGCGTCGTTGTTGGCCGAGATGAATGCGTTCGGCCGCCTCGACGCGGACGTCGCGGTGCTGGAACTCGATGAGGCGCACGCCGTGCACTTCGTCAAGCAGGTCAAGCCCCGCTACGCGCTGCTACTCAACGTGATGCGCGATCAGCTCGACCGTTTCGGTGAGATCGACACGACTCGCCGCATGCTCAGCCAGGTCGCCAAGGCGACCACCGGTACCGTGGTCCTCAACCGCGAGGACCCGCGCATCGCCAGTCTCGCGGACGACGTCGCCGCTGACGCCACCGTTGAGTGGTTCGGCCTGTCGGACGCGCTGCGGCCCATGTTCCCCTCCGACGACGACATGCGTGACGTGCTGCGCCAGACCGAGAACGTCGAGCTGGATTCGGCGCAACCATCCGTGGCCCGACCGGCCGCTGACGTGGTGCTCAACGCCGTCAAAGCCAACAGTGTGGATCTGGACGTGCACGGCCAGGAGCACACGGCCACGATCGATCTCTACGGTGTGTACAACCAGTACAACGCCGCGGCGGCCCTCGCCTTGGCCTTGCAAGTGCTCGGCGACAGTGCGGACGTGGCGTCGCTGGTGGACGAACTGTCCCGTGTAACACCTGCCTTCGGTCGAGGCGAAACCGTGACGGTGGAGGGCAAGCCCCTCCAGTTGTTGCTCGTGAAGAACCCCGCCGGATTCCGGTTGTCGCTGGCGTCGGCCTCGGCCGACGACTACGCGACCATGATCGCGATCAACGACGCCTACGCGGACGGTCGGGACGTGTCGTGGTTGTGGGACGTCGATTTCGACAGTCTGCGTGCCGGAGGCGTGGACATTGTCTCGGGTGTGCGGGCGTGGGACATGGCGCTACGGCTGGACTACGACCTGGTGGAGGTCGGATCCGTGGACACGGACCTCGAGTCCGCACTGAAGCAATTCATTGCAGGGGCGGGGGACCGGCCCATGCGCATCTTCTGCACCTACACCGCCATGCTGTCGCTGCGGAAGATCCTGGGCGGCATGACCCACGTGGACACGATCTGAGGAGCCGATCATGAATCAGGAAAAAGTGGGTTCCCTGGACATCGTCCAGCTGTATCCGCGGGACATGAACATCTACGGGGACTGGGGCAACACGCTGACCCTCAAACGCAGGGCCGAGCGCTACGGCTACGAGGTACGGGTGCACGACTACAACCCGGGTGACCCGTGGCCCGACTACGCGGACCTCTTCGTGGGTGGCGGTGGTCAGGACTCGGGCCAGTTCCGAGTGGCCGAGGATCTCGCTCGCGTGGCTCCCAAACTGCACGAGGCTGCGTCGGCGGGTACGCCCATGTTGGTCATCTGCGGGCTCTACCAGTTGTTCGGCCGGGAGTTCCGAACCGGCGGGGGAGAGACCCTGAGGGGCATTGAGATGTTCGATCTGGAAACGGTCGGTGGACCGGAGCGTTTGATCGGCAATATCGTGACGGAGTCCCCGGAATTCGGCACGATCATCGGCTACGAGAACCACTCCGGACTGACCACGCTGGGACCGGACCAGGCAGCGATGGCAACCGTGGTCAGCGGGGCCGGTAACAACGGGGAGGACGGTACCGAGGGCGCGCGCACGCACAACGTGCTGGGCAGTTACCTGCACGGATCGTTGCTGCCCAAGAACCCTGCCGTGGCCGATTTCCTGTTGCGGACCGCGGTGGAAACGCGCGGGGACCGCTTCCCGGAGGCGTCTCTGGACGACACGTATGCGGAACACGCGCGCGGCGTCGCCCAGACGAGACCCCGTTAGCGACGCGGGGCAGCCTTCGAGGCGCCCTGACGAATCGCTAAAATAATTGACAAATCGTAGACCCGGCGCTGTGAGGCCGGGCGCACAGACTTTCTAGGAGGAACTCGATGTCAGGTCACTCCAAATGGGCCACGACCAAGCACAAGAAGGCCGCGATCGACGCCAAGCGCGCCAAAGCTTTCGCCAAGTACATCAAGGGCATTGAGGTTGCCGCCCGCATGGGTGGCGCGGACACCGCCGGTAACCCGGCACTGGACCTGGCCGTGTCCAAGGCCAAGAAGAACTCCGTGCCCAATGACAACATCGATCGCGCGATCAAGCGTGGCGCCGGCCTGACCGGCGAAACCATCGATTACTCGGAGATCCTCTACGAAGCCCGCGGCCCCCAGGGCACCGCGCTGTACATCGAATGTCTGACGGACAACAAGAACCGCGCGGCCTCCGAGGTGCGTGTGGCCGTGACCCGCCACGGCGGCACCATGGCGGACTCCGGTTCCGTGGCCTACCTCTTCGAGCGCAAGGGCGTGGCCGAGGTGACCAAGACCGATGGTCTGACCGAGGATGACGTGCTGATGGCCGTACTCGATGCCGGTGCGGACGAGGTCATCGAGGAGTCCGAGGTCTTCGAGGTCGTCAGTGAGGCCACCGACCTTCCCGAGATTCGTAAGGCGTTGGAGGAGTCCGGACTGGACTACAACAACGACGATCCCCAGTTCCGCCCCACCATGAAGGTGGACCTGGATGCCGAAGGCGCCAAGAAGTTCCTCAAGCTTGCGGACGCCGTCGAAGAACTCGACGACGTACAGAACGTCTACTCGAACGCGAACATCCCCGAATCCGTGCTGGCGGAACTCGAGGACGAGGACTGAGCACTCCGTGGCACACAGTTCTGACGGCGGACCGGCCCCGGGACAGCGCATTCTTGCGGTGGACCCGGGGCTGACCCGTTGTGGCTTCGCGGTCGTGGACATGGCTGCCAATCGCACCGGAATGTTCGTGCACGTGGAGGTCAACGGCACCAAGGCACACGAGGCCCTCGAACACCGTGTGCTGGCCATCATGGACGCGGCCGAGACACTCATGGACCGGTTCTCACCGGACGTCGTGGCGGTAGAGCGCGTGTTCGCCCAGAACAATGCGCCCACTGTGGTGGGAACCGCCCAAGCGACCGGCGTGGTCATTGCGGCGGCCGCACGGCGGCAGATCCCGGTCGCGTGGCACACCCCGTCCGAGGTCAAGGCCGCGGTCACGGGAGACGGTGGCGCGGACAAGGAGTCCGTCAACCGCATGGTGGTCCGGATCCTGCGGCTGGACGCACCACCGCGCCCCGCCGACGCCGCCGACGCCCTCGCCTTGGCCGTGTGCCACGGCTGGCGCGGCGGCATGTCGGGCATGAACGCGGCGGCCAAGACCTCTACACACTCTGGTTCTCAGCCCTCATCCGTGCGAGCCTCCGGGCTCACTCCCGCGCAGCAGGCGTGGAAACAAGCCGAAGCGGCCTCTCGTCAACCGAAGGCTCCCAGGGCCGTCCGACTGCCGCGCCGTTGAACCTGGCGGTTCCACGGTTGGCGCAGAGCGTTTGAGTGATGACACGGCCCGTTCGGCCAGTGACACCGCCCGGTCGACCGCTGCGCGCCGTCCATGGGAGGGTGCGCGCTGTGCATGTCCGGGGGAGTTGTTAGAGTGATGCCGTGTTGCAGTTCGTATACGTGTTCGAATCTATGGCGGGGTCACCCCGCGTGACGGGAGCCGCCCAGTGATTGCATCGGTGACCGGTGAGGTGCGCTTCGTGGGTGCCACCCAGGCGGTGGTCGAAGTCTCGGGATTCGGGATCGAGGTCCAGGCCAGCCCGCATACCCTGGCGGGTCTGCGCACGGGATCCACGGTGCACCTTCACACTGCCTACATTGCCCGCAAGGACGAGGCCCCCTTGCTGTTCGGCTTCGCAGGGGCGGACGAGAAGGAAGTCTTCACCGTGATGCTCGGTGTCTCCGGCGTGGGACCGCGCACCGCTTTGGCCGCGGTCTCCGTGCTCGGACCGGACGAGACCCGGCGCGCCATTGCCACCGGAGACGACAAGGCCTTCACCGCCGTGCCGGGAATCGGCCCCAAATCCGCCCGTCGCATCGTGCTGGAACTGGCCGACAAGCTCGTGCTTCCGGAACCCAAGGAGAGTCCGGCCGCGCAGCCGCAGATGCAGGTGTGGCGCGAACAGGTCATGGACGCGCTCACGGGTCTGGGATGGAGCGAAAAGGACGCCACCCGTGGCATCGACGACGCCCTGGAGACTCAACCGGAGCTTGCGGATTCCGGCAACGTGGCAGAGGTCCTGCGCGCCGTGTTGTCCTGGCTGGGTACGGCCAAGGGCACGAGTCACGCGCGTAGCCGAGGACGGTCCTGATGGCATTCGAAGAACGCGGTTCTGTGCAGGGGGAGCAACGACTGGTCGGCGCCGAGGGCGATCTGGACGATCAGCAGCTCGAAGCGAGTCTGCGCCCGGGTACCCTCGACGATTTCGTGGGGCAGAAGCGGGTGCGTGCTCAGCTCTCACTCGTCCTGGAAGCCTCCAAACTGCGCGGACGCACCGCGGACCACGTGCTGCTTTCGGGCCCTCCCGGCCTGGGTAAGACCACGCTGGCCATGATCATTGCCCAGGAACTTGACGTACCCCTGCGGATCTCGTCCGGTCCTGCGATTCAACACGCCGGTGACCTGGCGGCCATTCTGTCCTCGTTGACCCATGGTGAAGTGCTGTTCCTGGACGAGATCCACCGCATGTCCCGCCCGGCCGAGGAAATGCTCTACATGGCCATGGAGGACTTCCGCGTGGACATCGTGGTCGGCAAGGGTGCCGGTGCCACGTCCATCCCGCTGGACCTACCTCCCTTCACCCTGGTGGGTGCCACCACGCGCGCGGGCCTGTTGCCCGGACCGCTGCGTGATCGCTTCGGCTTCACCGGCCACCTGGAGTTCTACTCGGTTCCCGAGCTCGAACTCGTCCTGCGCCGATCGGCAGGTCTGTTGGACCTGAACATGACCTCTGAGGGGTTCTACGAAGTGGCCTCACGTTCGCGCGGTACTCCACGAATTGCCAACCGACTGTTGCGACGCGTCCGGGACTGGGCCCTGGTGCACGGGGTGCACAGGATCGATGCCCGCACCGCCGGCGCTGCGCTGGACATGTACGAAGTGGACGTCAGGGGACTGGACCGACTGGACCGCAATGTCCTCTCCGCCCTGGTCACCAAGTTCAACGGGGGCCCGGTTGGGCTTTCCACCTTGGCCATTGCCGTGGGCGAGGAAACCGAGACGGTCGAGACGGTCGCCGAACCATTCCTCGTGCGCGAGGGATTGTTGGGACGCACCCCTCGCGGTCGCATTGCCATGGCCGCGGCGTGGGAGCACCTGGGGCTCAACGTGCCCGATCACGCGGCCTTCAAGGACCCCGCACTGCGGACCGCGTTGGCCACGGATCCGCCCGAAGAAGAGCAGCCCACGGCATTTTGAGCGGGTGCCCCGGGGAGCAAGGCCACAGGGGTCCCCGGCCGTGCCCGGCCAGGAACGGCCAAGTCAATCAGACGTACGCCACGGTGCCGTTATGGCCCCGGCGTCGCTGTTCAGCGCGTGGCCAGCTACATCCCCTACACTTGAGCGGATCCCTGTGATGACTCCCGCGTGCACTCGTGGCCGCGCTGGTCACCGCAGCCGTCAGCATCGTCTACAGAACGGAACTCCGTGATTCTCTCCGCCCAACTTCTTGCACAGGCCCAGCAGTCAGGCGGCGGCGGAACCGCATGGTTCTTGCCCGTCATGCTCGTGGTCATGGTGTTGCTGCTGTGGCTGCCCATGCGCCGCCAGAAGAAGGCCCAGGCTCAGATCAAAGCCAAGCAGGCGACCATGGAGCCCGGTACCCGCGTCATGACGAGCTTCGGTCTCTACGGAACCGTCCTGTCGATCGACCGTGATGAGAACAAGGCCGTGCTGGAAGTGGCTCCGGGAACTTCGGTCACCGTGCACACTCAGACCGTGACGACCATCCTCGATGAACCCACCACCGAGAACGCCGCCCAGAATGCGACTATTGCTCAAGACGGTGCAGTGGACGGAGAGGGCTCCACGGCTGCAGGTGGTGCACGGGAATCCATCGGTGACCGCGAGCACGATCTGCCCGGTGACAATGTCCCCGGTGACACGGCAACCGGTGAGAACCTGTCGGGTGATGATTCCTCGCGCGGAACCTGGCGTGACAACCGCCGCGATAACGACACCAACTAAAGAAGTGCATGAGACACGGGCCGAGAGCATCGGCCCGTTTCTCATGACCGGACCCGGTGCGGCGAGTTGGCTGGCCGCGCTCACCGTGCGTTGTTGAAGGACAGACATGGCATCAGACAAGGACACCTCGGGCCGTTCGGGCGCCGATGAGTCGAAAACATCCCCCTCGAAAGCGGCGTCCCGTGCGCCTCGTACGGTGCGCTCGGGATCCCAGGCGGCCGTGAGCACGGCCAAGCGCGGACTCGTGGCACTCGCCGTGCTGACCATCGCCCTGGCGGGCATCCTGATTTACGGTGTCACCACCGATCGGACCGGGTGGGATCCCAAGCTGGCCCTGGATCTTGAGGGCGGCACGCAAATGGTGCTGTCCCCGGAGCTCCAGGAGGCCCAGGACGGTCAGGAGATCACGCAGGAACAGCTGGACCAGGCCGTGGAGATCATCCGCCAGCGCGTGGACGGTACCGGTGTCTCGGAGGCCGAGATCAGCACCCAGTCGGGTTCGAACATCGTGGTGTCCATGCCCGGTGTTCCTTCCTCCGAGACTCGCGATCTGATTCAGACTTCGGCGCAGATGGCGTTCCGCCCCGTGATCACCACCGCTGAGGGCACACCCACGCCCGAGGAACAACGCACCCCGGTCGAAGAAATTCCGGAACCGGATGCAGAGCCCACTGACTCCTCGGATCCAAACTGGGTCACCCCGGAACTCGTCAAGGAGTTCGAGTCCCTGGACTGCGCCGCGCAGCGACCCCAGGAAGAGCGCAAGGCACAGGACCCCGAGAAGGCCGTCGTGGCCTGCGACCCGGCCAACAACGCCAAGTACATCCTGGGCCCGCTCGAGATCCCCGGAACGGACATCGACGACGCCTCCTACGGAATGGCGAACAATCAGCAGGGCATGTCCACGGGGCAATACGCCGTGAACCTGCAGTTCAACTCCGAGGGAACCGAGACGTTCAAGGAACTCTCCGAGCGCCTGTACCAGATCGGTCAGGCACAGCAGGGCGACCCCCGGTCCCAGTTCGCCATCCTCCTGGATGGCACCGTGATTTCGGCGCCCTCCATGAACGCCGTGATCAACGACGGCAGCGCCCAGATCACCGGTTCCTTCACGGAGGAGGACGCGCGCTTCCTCTCCGAGCAGCTCAAGTACGGTGCCCTTCCCGTGAGCTTCAGCATCGAGTCCGAGCAGCAGATCTCTGCGACTCTCGGTAGCAACCAGCTGCGCATGGGCATCATCGCGGGCCTGGTGGGGCTGGCGCTGGTGTGTGTGTACTCGATGTTCCAGTACCGCTGGCTGGGTCTGGTGACCATCTCGTCCCTGTTGGTGGCGGGCCTGATCACCTACTTCGCCATCACCCTGCTGGGGTGGAGCGCCAACTATCGCCTGTCACTGGCCGGTGTGGCCGGTCTGATCGTGGCCATCGGCCAGACCGCCGACTCGTTCATCGTGTACTTCGAACGCATCAGGGACGAGATCCGCGCGGGCAGAAGCATCCCCGCCGCGGTGGATCACGGCTGGAAACGCGCGCGGCAAACTGTGCTCGCCGCCAAGGCCGTGAACCTCCTTGCGGCAGTCGTGCTGTACTTCGTGGCCGTGGGCAACGTGCGAGGATTCGCATTCACCCTGGGCCTGACCGCCATCGCCGACTTGCTCGTGGTCTTCCTGTTCACCCACCCGGTCATGGTGCTGCTGACTCGCACCAAGTACTTCGGCGGGGGCGCCAAGAACTCGGGTCTCGATCCCGAAGCGCTCGACGCCGTGCCGTTCTACCGCGGCGCGGGACGCGTTCGTAGCCCCGAGGACAGCGACGGACTCACGATCGCCGAGCGGCGTCGTCGTCAGAAGGCCGCCGAAACCCCGGGCGACGGCGCCGCGGACGGAGCCGACGTATCCGGCGGTTCCAGCGCGGTGGACCAGACCGAACAGACCGAGGGGAGCACCCGATGAGCAACCGACTCGCACGCTTCGGTAACGACCTGCACAGCGGTCGTAAGTCCTACCCGTTCGTTGAGAAGCGCCGGTTGTGGCTCTCTCTGACCGTGGCACTCGTAGTGCTGTCCCTGCTGATCCCGGTGGTCAAGGGCGGCTTCAATCTGGGCATTGATTTCACGGGCGGCTCGGAATTCACGGTGTCCGGTATCGAGAACACGGATGTCCAGACCGGCGAGCAGGCCGTGGCGGAATCCTCTGACGCCAGCGGCGTGACCGTGACCAACATTGCGCCCGGCACGGTGCGCGTGCAGACCGAACAGCTCGACGACGACCAGACTCTGGCCGTCAAGGACTCCCTGCAAGAGGCGTACGGCGCCTCGGACGACCAGGTGACCTCGAACTTCGTGGGCCCCACATGGGGGCAGGGAGTGACCCAACAGGCCCTGTGGGGGCTGTTGATCTTCGTCCTGCTGGCCACGGTGCTCATGGCGCTCTACTTCCGCACGTGGAAAATGTCCGTGTCGGCGGTTGCCGCGATGATGGCCACGATCGTGATCACCGCCGGCGTGTATTCGCTGGTTGATTTCGAGGTCACCCCGTCCGCCGTGATCGGCTTCCTGACCGTGCTGTCCTACTCGCTGTACGACTCCGTGGTGGTCTTCGACAAGGTGCGTGAGAACACCAAGGGGTTGTTGAGCGGCGCGGCACCGGAAGAGCGGGCCAAACGGACGTTCTCGGAACAGATCAACCTGGCGGTCAACCAGACCTTGGTCCGTTCGATCAACACCTCCATCGTGGGAATCCTGCCCGTGGGTGCCATTCTGTTCATCGGTGCCTATCTGCTCGGCGCGGGAACGCTGAAGGACCTGTCGTTGTCGCTGTTCGTAGGCATCATCGTGGGTACGATCGCCACCATGTTCGTGGCCGCGCCCCTGTACTCCTGGCTGCGCGGACTCGAACCGGCCGTGCGTGACCAGGAACGCAAGGTTCTGGACGCCCGCCAGACCGACGGCACTCCGGTGACCGCGGATCCGGTCCAGGCCGGGCCGCGCGAATAACGCGCCGCACCTCCGTTACACTCGCCCCCGTACCGTAAGGTGCGGGGGCGTGCTATTAGACTTGGCTACTTAGCGCACCGGGCGCAGAGATCCCGTCCCGGCCAGCGGTGATCCGTGAGGAGGCTGTGGACCCATGACGACAGAGTCAGACGCTCAGAGTGCAAAGAATTCCGTGCCGCCCAACCCACAGGACCCCCCGGCGCTGCCTGCCAATTCGAGAATCGAGACCGCGGGAACCCATTTTGTGTTGCCCGCCTCCCGTCCGGTCTTCGGACGCGCGGTGTTCCCCGGTCGCAGCGAACGCACCCGCTCGACACTGTCCGTGCTCTCCGGTGAATCGGTGCCCCGATCGCCCGTTCTGGTGCCACTGTTACGCACGGTGAGTGCGACGCACCCTGACGAAGATCTGGACGTCCTGCAACGCGCTTTTGCCGTAGCGGACTCGTACCACGAAGGGCAGAAGCGCAAGTCCGGTGACCCCTACATCACCCACCCGGTGGCCGTGACCACGATTCTCGCGGAGCTGGGCATGACCGGCGCCACCCTTGTCGCTGGGCTCCTGCACGACACCGTGGAGGACACCGACTACTCGCTCGAACAGCTCACTAAGGACTTCGGTGAAGAGGTCGCCACGCTCGTGGACGGAGTGACCAAACTCGACAAGATCCACTACGGCGAGAACGCCCAGGCAGAGACGGTTCGCAAGATGATCGTGGCCATGGCCAAGGACATTCGCGTGCTGGTCATCAAGTTGGCCGACCGGCTGCACAACGCACGCACGTGGCGGTTCGTCTCATCCTCGTCGTCGTCCAAGAAGGCCCGCGAAACCCTTGAGATTTTCGCCCCGTTGGCCCACCGACTGGGTATGAACACCATCAAATGGGAACTCGAGGATCTCTCCTTCTCCGCGCTGTACCCCAAGGTCTACGACGAGATCGTTCGCATGGTGGGGGAGCGCACGCCGGAGCGCGAACGCAACCTAGCCACGATCCGCGGTCTGATCGCGGCGGAGCTGGACAAGTCCGGCATCGACGCCACGATCACCGGTCGGCCCAAGCACTATTACTCGATTTACCAGAAGATGATCGTGCGGGGTAAGGATTTCGACGAGATCCATGATCTGCAAGCCGCGCGCGTGCTCGTGAACTCGGTGCGTGAGTGCTATGCCGCCCTCGGTGTGCTGCACGCGAAGTGGAGCCCGTTGCCGGGCCGCTTCAAGGACTACATCGCGATGCCCAAGTTCAACATGTACCAGTCGCTGCACACCACGGTGATCGGTCCCAACGGGCGGCCGGTGGAGATCCAGATCCGCACCCACGAGATGCACCACCGTGCCGAGTACGGTGTGGCCGCTCACTGGAAGTACAAGAACCAGGTCAACCAGGCCAATTCCGCCACACCCAAGGCCAAGGAAGGCGAGCTCAACTGGCTCAGCTCGTTGGTCTCGTGGCAGGAAGAAGCCAAGGACTCCTCGGACTTCTTGGATTCGTTGCGGTACCAGATCAACACGGCCGAGGTGTACGTCTTTACGCCCAAGGGTGAGGTCATGGCGCTGCCCACCGGGTCCACCCCGGTGGACTTCGCCTACGCCGTGCACACTGAGGTGGGTAACCACACGATCGGCGCCCGGGTCAACGGCAAATTGGTGCCGCTGTCCTCCAAACTCCAGCACGGTGATCGTGTGGAGATCCTGACGTCCAAGTCCGAGTCGGCATCGCCGTCGCAGGACTGGCTCAAGTTCGTGGGTTCGCCGCGGGCGCGCACCAAGATCCGCCAGTGGCATTCGAAGGAACGCCGCGAGGAAGCCATTGAGCGCGGGAAGGACCTGCTCACCAAGGCGCTGCGCAAGCACCACTTGCCGCTGCAGCGCACGGTGACGCACGAGTCTCTCGTATCGGTCGCACAGGACTTCAACCGGTCTGACGTCGCCGCGCTGTACGAGGCGCTCGGAAACGACGCGGTCAACGCTCAGCAGGTCGTCGAGAAGCTCATCGAGCACCACGGTGGCGCGGAGGGCACCGAGGAGGACTTCGCCGAGACCACCAAGGTCACCGCTCCGGCCCGGGCCACGGTGTCCGATTCGGGTGTGGTGGTCCAGGGCATGTCGGACGTGTACGTGAAACTGGCACGTTGCTGCACCCCGGTTCCGCCGGACGAGATCGTGGGCTTCGTGACCCGTGGTGCCGGCATTTCCGTGCACCGCAAGGACTGCAACAACATGAAGTCCCTGCTGTCCTCAGATGATCCGCGGGTCAAGGAAGTCAGTTGGGCGCCCACGCAGTCCTCGCTGTTCCTCGTGGAGATCCAGGTGGAGGCCCTCGACCGACACTCCCTGTTGCTCGATGTGACCCGCGTACTGTCCGAGAACCACGTGAATATCCTGTCCGCGCAGGTGCACACCTCGCGGTCACGATTGGCGATCTCCCGTTTCGCCTTCGAAATGGGAGACACCCGCTACCTGGACCACGTGCTTAACCAGGTCCGCCGGATCGATGGCGTGTACGACGTCTACCGCACCTCGGGTCAACGTCCGGTGGCTTCGTAACCGCGTTCCACGGCTCGGCCCACTTTCCGCACCCTGGCCAGAGCCTGGCGGCGGCCCGGTTTCTTGCCGACGGCCTCGAGTGCGGCCAGGACCAATTCGGGTGGGCAGTGCAGGTGCGGGGAGGCCATGAGCCAGTGCAGGGCCCCGGTGCCCTCGGAACCGGGCACGTGAAGCGCCACATCAACCGCGGTGCGCAGCGGACTGGTCACCGCCAGATCCTCGTGAACGACCCGGTCGAAGGGATTGAACGCGGTCTGATGCAGGCTGAACCCGCGGGGGAGTGTCGTGGTGGTTCGCGCGTCCTTGGCGACGAGGATGGGCAGGGGTTCAGGTACTTCCGCGCAATCGTAGAACCATGCGGCGCCGAGCCGTCCGAGCACCCCGCGACGTTGCAAATGGGCGGGAATCACCGCGCGTAGGACATGCAACTTGCTGACTCGAGTGAGCGGAGTTCCCACGGGTACGTGGGCGTCGAGCAGGATTCGGTTGAGAATCCCGTCCGAAACCATCGCGGAGAGCTCAGGACCGCTGAACGGGTGCCCGGGTCGCAAGACCGGTGTCAGCTTCGCACCGCTTCGGGGCGGTAGCGAGTGAACGGAGTCGGTGGGTTGCGGCTGCGGCGGTGTCATGACCCCATCTGAACCGATGCCGGCGGGAAAGAAAACGGGGACCGCCCCGGTTGTGGACAACCGGAACGGTCCCCGTTCGCTGTGCAGTGCGCTCAGCTCACATCAGTTCAACTCTGAAGCCGAAGCCTGCAGCGTGGCCAACCACTGCTCGCTCGTGGCCAGATCCTTCTCGAGGGTGGCGGCCTTCTTCTCGTTGCCGGAGGCACGGGCGGCCTCTATGGCGGTCTTCTGATCCGCAATCTTGTTCTCGAGCTGGGTCAACATGGAGTTGGAGCGTGCCTTGGTCTCGGGATCCGTGCGGCGCCACTGGTCGTCCTCGGCCTTCTTGACGGCGTCCTCGACGGCGCGCAGTTCGTTCTCCACGCGACGCATGTGGGCACGCGGGACCTTACCGGCTTCCTCCCAACGAGCCTGTACGGCTGCGAGCTCTTTCTTCGCCTGATCCAAATTCTTGATGGGAAGGATCTTCTTGGCCTCTGCGAGCAGCTCCTCCTTGACCACCAGGTTCGCCTCGAACTCCTGATCGATCTGTTCATTGGCGGCCTTGCGGGCGTCGAAGAACACATCCTGGGCCGCGCGGAACCGCGACCACAGGGCGTCGTCGTCCTTGCGGGACGCCCGGGGCGAGGCCTTCCAACGATCCATGAGGTCGCGGTACTTGGAGGCGGTGGGGCCCCAATCTGTCGAATTCGACAGGGACTCGGCCTCAGCGATCAGCGCTTCCTTGGCTCGCTTGGCCTTGGCGTTGGTCTCGTCCAGCTTGGAGAAGAACGCCTTGCGGTGCCGGTCGAACGTTGTGCGGGCCTTGCGGAAGCGCTTCCACAGGGATTCCTCATCAGACTTGGACAGCCGCACGCCCGAACGCTGGTGCGCCTTCCACTGATCGAAGAGTTCGCCCATGCGCTCCGACGAGTGCTTCCACTGGGTCTTCTCAGGGTCCTGACCGGCAACCTTTTCCGCGGCCTCCACGATGGCCGTGCGGTGAGCCAGCTGCTCGGCCTTGGCCTTCTGCTGCTCTTCCTTTTCACGGGTCTCGGCCCCGCCAATGGCGACATCTAGGGCATCGAGTCGCGTGGAAAGTCCGGCCAGATCGCCCACCATTCCGCGGGCGGCGACCTGCTCACGCACGTGTTCCACCGTTTTGCGCATGTCCGTGGTCGGAGCCTTGGCCGCGAGACGCTGCTCGAGCAGGTCAACCTGGGCCTCGGCATCGTCGAACTTGCGCGCGAAGTAGGCGATCGCCTCGTCCTCGGTCGCGTTCGGGAACTGGCCGCACACGTGTTCCTCACTGTCCACGGTCACGTACACGGTGCCGTTCTCGTCCGCGCGGCCGTGCTGCTTGGCACGCGCCACGGATTCCGGAGTGGCCAGGGCGGGCTTGGCCGCTTCCTGGGCCGGCGCGGTCTGGGTCGGCGCTGACTGGGCCGGCTGAGCGGGAGCGACCACGGGTGCCGACGGCGCCGGGCCGGCAGGCGCGGGCACGGCACCCTCGGTGGCCTGGAGGACGACGTTCGCGGGCGTTGCAGGGGTGGCGGGTTTCGACGGCGCTGCAGCGGGCGGCGTCGGCGTGGGTGCTGCGGCCGGGGCAGCAGGCTTGGCAGGTTTCGCCGGGGGAGTTGGCACGGGGGCCGACTCGGGGGTCTGGGGCCGGTCGTCGGATTCAGGACGTTCTGTCACCGCTATAACTCTCTCTCCACGTCCACGACCGCGCTACGAGCCCCACAAAAGCGGGCATTCGTCACACGACGCGAGGAATCGGTCATCGATACGGCCATCCTATCGACCGCGGCGTCCTAGAATGGCAGCACACACCACGACGCCGCTCGGGGCCTTTCTATGACCAGGTCCAGGATCGCGCGCCGGGACCCCGCATTCGCACCAAGGAGAACTCACCCATGGCCCGCACCACCTCCCTGTCCGGTTTCCCCGAATGGCTTCCGGAAGAGCGGATCGTGGAGCAACACGTCCTGGACGAACTGCGGCGCACCTTTGAGCTCCACGGCTTCTCGTCCATCGAGACCCGTGCCGTAGAGACGGTCGAACAATTGCTGCGCAAGGGCGAGATCGACAAAGAGGTCTACGGCGTGTCCCGGCTGCAGCAGGACGAGGACGAGAAGTCGCCCAAGGAGGGCGCGCTCGCACTGCACTTCGACCTCACGGTTCCGTTCGCCCGCTACGTGGTGGAGAACAACGGCTACCTGACGTTCCCGTTCCGCCGTTACCAGATCCAGAAGGTGTGGCGCGGTGAGCGTCCGCAGGAGGGTCGCGCCCGCGAGTTCACCCAGGCCGATATCGACGTGGTGGGTGACGGCACCCTGGCCTTCCGCTACGACGTGGAACTGGCCCTGGTCATGATCGAAGCACTGTCACGGCTGCCCATCCCGCCGTTCGTGCTGCGCGTGAACAACCGCAAGCTCGCCGAGGGGTTCTACCGCGGCATCGGCCTGGACGACGCCCCCGCCGTGCTGCGCGAGATCGACAAGCTCGAGAAGATCGGCCGTGACGCCGTGATCGCCAATCTGCAGGCGAACGTGGGAGCAACCGCCGAGCAGGCGGCGTCGGCCCTGGATCTTGCGAGCATCCGCACCGAGGACACGTCCTTCGTGAAGCAGGTGCGCGCACTGGGCGAGAGCAACGACCTGCTCGAGGAGGGCTTGACCGAGCTCGCGGAGGTCGTGGGCGAGGCCGCCCGTCGCGCTCCCGGCAAGGTCAACGCGGACCTCTCCATCGCCCGAGGCCTCGATTACTACACCGGCACCGTGTACGAAACCGTGCTCGTGGGCCACGAACAACTGGGCTCGGTGTGCTCGGGCGGGCGCTACGAATCTCTGGCGACCACGGGCAAGAAGAACTTCCCGGGTGTGGGTCTCTCCATCGGCGTGACCCGCCTGGTCACCCGCATTCTGTCCCAGAACATGGCCAAGGCCTCGCGCGCCGTGCCCTCCGCCGTGCTCGTGGCCCTCAACGACGACGAGTCCTGGTCCGCCGCCCAGGACGTGGCTGGGCAACTGCGTGCCCGTGGCATCGCGACCGAAGTGGCGGCGTCGCCCCAGAAGTTCGGCAAGCAGATCCGCTACGCCGAACGCCGCGGCATTCCGTTCGTGTGGTTCTCGACCGTTCAGGAGGACGGCACCGTGACCCACGAGGTCAAGGACATCCGCTCCGGCGAGCAGGTCACCGCGGATCCCACGGCTTGGCAGCCCCCGCACGAGGACCTGCACCCTACGGTCGAGGCGCCCGAGACCGCCTGAGACTTGTAGACTTTCAACCAGACTGACCTGGCCACCGAGCCGCGCCCAGCCCACCGGCTGGCGAACGCACCGGTCGAGCCAACACCCCAGACATGAAAAGGTGGATATTTCTTGCTGCGAACGCACGAACTCGGATCATTGAGCGCCCAGAACATCGGCGAAACGGTCACGCTGGCCGGTTGGGTCGACCGCCGTCGTGACCACGGTGGCGTGGCGTTCGTGGATCTGCGCGACGCTTCCGGTGTGGCACAGATCGTGGTGCGCGACGAAGCAGAGTTCCACCAGCTCCGCAACGAATTCGTCCTACAGGTCACCGGCAAGGTCGAGCGCCGCCCCGAGGGCAACGAGAACCCCAACCTGCCTTCCGGTGAGGTCGAGGTCATGGTCGACGAACTGACCGTGCTCAACACCTCCGCCGCGCTGCCCTTCCAGATCGACGAGCACGTGGAGGTCGGTGAGGAAGCGCGCCTCAAGTACCGCTACCTGGACCTGCGCCGCCCCGAGCCCGCCCGCATCATGCGCTTGCGCTCCGAGGTCAACCGCGTGGCCCGCAACCTGCTTCACGACCAGGGTTTCCTGGAGGTCGAGACCCCCACGCTGACCCGTTCCACCCCCGAGGGTGCCCGTGACTTCGTGGTTCCGGCCCGTCTCTCGCCGGGCTCGTGGTACGCGCTGCCGCAGTCCCCGCAGTTGTTCAAGCAGCTGCTGCAGGTGGGCGGCATCGAAAAATACTTCCAGATCGCCCGCTGCTACCGCGACGAGGACTTCCGCGCGGACCGCCAGCCCGAGTTCACCCAGCTGGACGTCGAGGCTTCCTTCGTGGAAGAGGACGACATCATCGCCCTGGGTGAGTCGATCGTGAAGGCCCTGTGGTCGCTAATCGACGTGGACATCCCCACGCCCATCCAGCGCATGACCTACGCGCAGGCCATGGCCGACTACGGCACGGACAAGCCGGACCTGCGCTTCGATCTCAAGCTCACCGACCTGACCGAGTACTTCAAGGACACCCCGTTCCGCGTCTTCCAGGCTCCCTACGTGGGTGCCGTGGTCATGCCCGGTGGTGCCTCCCAGCCGCGCCGCCAGCTCGATGCCTGGCAGGAATGGGCCAAGCAGCGCGGCGCACGGGGCCTGGCGCACATGCTGTTCAAGGAAGATGGCGAGATCACCGGTCCCGTGGCCAAGAACATCTCCGACGAGGAGAAGGCCGGACTGGCCGAGGCCGTGGGTGCCAAGGAAGGCGACTGCGTCTTCTTCGCCGCCGGCGAGGCCAAGCCCTCCCGCGCACTGCTCGGTGCCGCGCGTGTCGAGATCGGTCACCGCACCGGCCTGATCGACGACGAGGCCTGGGCCTTCGTCTGGATCGTGGACGCCCCGCTGTTCGAACCCGCCGCTGACGCCGTGGAATCCGGTGACGTGGCCGTGGGCTCCGGCGCCTGGACCGCGGTGCACCACGCGTTCACCTCGCCCAAGCCCGAGTTCCTCGATACCTTCGACACCAACCCCGGTGACGCCCTGGCCTACGCGTACGACATCGTGTGCAACGGCAACGAGATCGGTGGCGGTTCCATCCGTATCCACCGCCGCGACGTGCAGGACCGCGTGTTCCGCGTGATGGGTTTGTCGCAGGAAGAGGCCCAGGAGAAGTTCGGCTTCCTGCTGGACGCCTTCCAGTTCGGCGCGCCCCCGCACGGTGGAATCGCTTTCGGCTGGGACCGCGTGGTGGCCCTGCTGGCCGGCACCGATTCCATTCGCGACGTCATTGCGTTCCCCAAGACCGGTAACGGCTACGACCCGCTGACCGCCGCTCCCGCGCCCATCACCGCGCAGCAGCGCAAGGAAGCCGGCGTGGACGCCAAGCCCGAGCCCAAGGGCCAGAAGGCCGATAAGGCTGCGGACAAGGCCGAGACCGATCAGGCTCAGGCCGGCGTAAAGGACGATTCCAAGTAGCACGCACGCGTCACAGTAACTTTGCCGGCCGGGGTTTGATTGCCCTGGCCGGCATTGTGCTGTCCGCCTTCTCCTTACGGCTCGCCGTGTCAGGGGTGTCACCCGTGCTGGATCGAGTGCGCGAGGACGTTGCCTTGGACGCGGCCTCCACCGGTCTGCTGGCCATGCTGCCGACCCTCGGCTTCGCTCTCACAGGTTTCTTGACTGCGGCCGCCATGCGTCGGATCAGCTTGGAGGCGTTATTGGCGATTGCCAGCGCACTCGCGGCCGCGGGGCTGATTGCCCGCGCGGCCAGTTCCTCGTCCGGTCCCTTTCTGGCCTTCTCACTGTTGATTATGATTGGGCTGGGCATCGGCAACGTGACCCTGCCACCCATCATCAAGAAGTACTTCCGCGAGCACATTGCCCCGCTCACCGCGATCTATTCGATGCTCCTGGGGCTGTCCACCGCGGCCGCCCCGTTCTTCGCGGTGCCCCTCGCCGACGCCGCCGGGTGGCGTTTCTCGGTCGGGTCCTGGGCGGTTTTCTCGCTGGCAGCTTTGATCCCGTGGTTGCTCATGTGGGTGAGCGTGCGTCGGGAGGGTGCGCGAGCGGCGTCGTCGGTCGCGCCGGATCCGGCACAGGCCACGGTGAGGCCGTGGCGATCGCCGATCGGCTGGGGGCTGGTGCTGCTGTTCGTGGGAACCTCGTCCAACACGTTTTCAATGTTCACCTGGTTGCCGCGCGTGATCACGAGCTACGGATTCTCCGAGCATCAGGCTGGGCTCATGCTCGCCTATTACGCAATTTTGGGGATTCCAGTGAGCCTGGTGGTGCCGCTGTTGGTGCGTCGCCTTTCCCGGACCACCGGTCTGGGGCTCACGGCCGTGGCTCTGTACGCGCTGGGCTACCTGGGGCTGTTGTTGTGGCCGACCACGCAATGGGGGCCGCTGGATGCCGTGTGGGTGTGGATCACGATCTTCGGACTGGCGCAGGCCTCCTTCCCGCTGGCCCTGACGCTCATCAACGCGCACACGCGCAGCACGGCCGGGGCGGGTGCACTGTCGGGATTCGGCCAGGGCGTGGGATACCTGGCCGGGTGCGTGGGACCGCTGATCTTCGGTCTGCTGTTCACATGGGGTGGCTCATGGTGGACCTCGTTCGGTTACCTGTGGCTCATGCTGATTGCCTTGACCGCGGGTGTGCTGCTGACCGGGCGCCGTCGTTTTCTGGAGGATGGCGTGGCGACCGACCGCACGGTGCAGGAGTAGGCTCGAGAACACGCTCACCGCGCGAATCACCTCCGGGGAGGTTGCCGTGTGCAGACTGTTCGGGCTCCACACCGGAGCGCAGCCGCAAACCTGCTCGTTCTGGCTGTTGAACGCCTCCGATTCACTGTCCGAGCAGAGTCGACGGCAGCCCGACGGCGCCGGGATCGGCACCTTCGATCCGAACGGCAAGCCGCATCTCGTCAGATCAGCACTCGCCGCCTATCTCGATCCCGAATTTGCGATAGCCGCGCAGGCCCTGACCGGCACGAGCTTTGTGGCCCACGTGAGATTTGCGACCGAGGGCGAGCTGAGCGTAGCCAACACGCACCCGTTCGAACAGGAAGGGCGCATGTTCGCGCACAACGGGGTGATTCGGTCTCTCAATGTGCTGGATCGGGAGCTGGACCGGCGTGACGCGACCTCTTTGGTTCTTGGCACCACCGACAGCGAGCGCTACTTCGCGCTGCTGACCTCATATCTACGGGAATTCTCGGGCGATGTTGTTCAGGCGCTCCGTGCATGTCTGACGTGGTTGGCGCAGAACGTGTCGCTGTACTGCCTGAATTGTGTCCTGGCGACACCGCAGGAGGTGTGGGCGGTACGTTACCCGGACACGAATCCGCTGTGATACCTCAGCGGGCCCGCCGGAACGGGTTCACACCCGGCGCCGACGGGTCAGTCACCAGTACGTTTCACCTCAAGGTACTGGGCCGTGGCCGGTCTGGATCCCACGATCAATACGGTCACCGTGGTGGCCAGTGAACGCATGACGGACGATGCTCAATGGGCGATGATCTCACCGGGTTGGGCGCTGCACGCTGGTCCGGGTGATGCCTTCGAGCTGCTCGACCTGGGCTTGGGCCGGCCGCGGCGTCAGATCGGTCACGACGAGCTCGGTCACGCGGCAACGGCGCAGGGTGCAGATTGAGGCCGAGGACATCGCTCTCGCGTGTCGCGCCGCGCTCTCGCGAGAGGGGTCCTACTGATGCCAGGATGTGGCACGACTCCGCATCCATGCTGGTCTACCGGGTGTGATGAACTGAGCCCATGAGGATTGTGTTGCAAACGGTGTCCAAGGCGTCCGTCACGGTTGAGGGTTCGGTGACCGGGGAGATCAGCGGGCCAGGACTGCTGGCTCTGGTGGGCGTCACCCACGACGACACCCCGGAGACCGCGAAGAAACTCGCTGAGAAAATCGCGACGCTCCGGATTCTTCCGGGGGAGAAGTCGTGTGTGGACCTGTCCGCACCCGTGCTGGCCGTCAGCCAGTTCACCCTGTACGCGGATGTGCGGAAGGGACGGCGGCCTTCGTGGTCAGCGGCGGCGCCCGGGGACGTCAGCGAGCCGATCTTCGATCAGTTCGTGGAATCCTTGCGCGGGGCCGGTTTGGACGTTGGCACCGGTGTCTTCGGCGCTCATATGCAGGTCGAGCTGATCAATGACGGGCCCGTCACCATCATCGTGGACTCCGACGAGCTGGACCGCCCGCGGAGGCAGTGAACCCTGAGCCTTCACGCGTGCCTTTGAGAAAGCGGACGGGCGGCGCAGTCTCAGGTGAGGAAAATGATGCTTGGCGGCCCCAGGGGAGGGAAAAGCGTAAAAGTAGCCGCGGATGTGCACGTTCCTCACCCCAGGCCGTACCGCTGCAGTTTCCTCACATGACACTTCTACCTTCCGTACGGATGCATGTCGGAACCTCCCGTTAGGGTCGGTGCTGTGAGCAATCCGCTGTTTGACCTGCCCGACCCGGACGAGCCCGACCGGGAAGACGATCCTGCGCCAACCCGTGGCCGTGGTCGAGCGCCTTTGGCCGTGCGGATGCGCCCGCGCACGCTGGACGAAGTGGTTGGACAGAAACATCTTTTGCGTGCCGGATCACCGTTGCGCGTATTGGCCGGAACTGATGCGGGTCCGGCCGGTCCGAACTCCATCATCTTGTGGGGACCGCCGGGAACCGGAAAAACCACCATCGCGCACGTCATTGCGCGCGGCCACGGGACCAAGTTCGTGGAACTGTCGGCGATCACAGCAGGCGTCAAGGACGTCCGCCGAGTCATGGACGAAGCGCTCACCGACCGCGATCTGCACGGGCGCAGCACCGTGCTGTTCCTGGACGAGATCCATCGTTTCACCAAGGCCCAGCAGGACGCGTTGCTTCCCGGAGTCGAGAACGGCTGGGTCATTCTGGTGGCCGCGACTACGGAGAATCCGTCCTTCTCGGTGATCTCACCGCTGTTGTCCCGCTCGTTGATGCTCACCTTGCAGCCACTTGAACGCTCCGACATCCACGAACTGCTCGATCGCGCCGTGACCGACCGGCGCGGCCTCAACGGTGAGGTCACACTCGACGACGACGCCAGGAACCACCTGCTCGACATGGCCGGCGGTGACGCTCGCAAGGCACTGACATCGTTGGACGCCTCCGCGGGAGTGGCCTTCTCTCACACCCGAAATGCCGCAGCTGCCGAAGGGGAGTCCGATGGCGGTGCAGCGCCCCTCGACAGCGGGGACGCCAAGGAAGGCGCGGTGACCAACGAAGACTCGGGACCGAGCGCCGTCGGCCCCGTGACCATCACCCTGGAGCACGCGGAGGAAGCGCTCAATCGCGCTGCCGTGCGGTACGACAAGCAGGGCGATCAGCACTATGACGTGATCAGCGCGTTCATCAAATCCATCCGTGGCTCAGATGTGGATGCTGCCATGCACTACCTGGCGCGCATGATCGAAGCGGGGGAGGACCCACGATTCATCGCCCGGCGACTGATCATTTCTGCTTCCGAGGACATCGGCATGGCGGACCCGACAGCGCTGCAAACCGCGGTCGCAGCGGCACAAGCGGTGCAGCTGATCGGCATGCCCGAAGGGCGTATCCCGCTGGCTCAGGCGGTCACGCATTTGGCTACATCGCCCAAGTCCAATGCCTCATACATGGCCATCAATGAGGCCATCGCGGATGTTCGCGCGGGCAAGGCCGGGCCGGTTCCGATGCATCTCAGGGACGGCCACTACAAGGGTGCGGCCACCCTGGGACACGGGGACGGCTACCTGTACGCCCACGACCAGCCCAATGCCGTGGCCTCGCAGCAGTACCCGCCGGACGAGCTGGTGGGCCGAGACTACTACCGGCCCACGCCGTACGGTCACGAGAAACAACTTGCACACCGAGTAGAGATCCTGCGCGGCATGGTCCGTGATGAATAGCTTTCAACTTCAGATGAATACAGAGAATCCTTGAGCACAGGGAAGAAGCGGTAGGCACTTGAAGGCCCAGCTTAAAAGGCTGGTAATTGTCGATTTTATATGCACAATTAATTTATGACTCGCATGAATCAAGAGATCCTTCGCCCCATTGTGGTGGGTGCTTACGCGGCCATTCCATCGGATCAGAAGAACCAGGAAATGTTTTATGACCTGCTCGCACGACATGGAAAGGCCACGGCACTAGAGATTCCGTTCCGGGACGGATTTGTGGACCCAATTGAATGGTTGGCCCGGCAGATGAAAAGGCGCTTCACCCGATCAGTCATCACGCTCATACCCGGCACCATGAAGAGGGTAGGCGCCAGTGGTGTTTTCGGCCTAGCATCTCCCGACGAAAATGCGCGCCGCGCCGCAATGGACTACACCCGTGCGGCCCGGCAATGCGCCGAGGAACTCAATCAGCTGACGGGTGAGGAGTCAGTGGAGGTCATCCACGTCCATTCAGCTCCGTCCATGAAAGCGGATCCAGCGCAACTTGGGCGATCACTTGAGATGCTCTTATCGGAGCAGCCCAACAGTTACGAATGGCCGACTCGACTGGTTTTGGAACACTGTGACGCCTATGATCCAACAATGAAAGGTGAAAAGCGGTTTCTTTCCCTGGGCGATGAAATTCCCGTTGCCGCGTCATTGGGGATGGGCGTGACAATTAACTGGGGACGATCTGCGGTTGAAGCTCAAAATTCTGATCGTCCGCTGGAACATGTCCGACAATTGGTATCGGAAGGAATTCTTGAGGGATTGATGTTCTCCGGTGCGGGTCGAGAGAGTAATGGTTACGGGGCCCCGTGGGCCGATGCGCATTTACCCCTCACGGGTGACGAACCCACGTCTCTCATGGATGAGACGGCGGTCGAGCAATGTCTGGAAGCTGCCGGTGGCGCGTGCACCTATACGGGGGCAAAAGTGCAAGTGCCAACCGGCAGCTCGATCCAGCGTCGTGTGGACATGATCCGGAACGTGACTCGTTTACTGGAGTCTTGACCGGTGGGCCACCGCGAAACGGGAGTCCAGTGCGTGTCAGCCGTCCGTACTGCGTGAGCTCGTGAGCCACGTCAACGGAAGCACACTCAGAAAGAGCCCCTGCCACTCCCGCTCCCACAAGACGGCCAATCGGCCGTCGGGAAGCTGGGCCATTGACTGATACACATGGTGGCGGGGATTCAGCACCCGGTTGTGCACCCACGTTGTGCCGTCATCGAAGGACATTCTGAGGACTCCGCGGCCCCGAAACGGCAGCATCTGGGACGCATTGGCGAAGACGATTGCCTCCCGGCCGTCGTATGAGACCCGGATCGCATTCGGTTGCGAAAAAATTTCGGCTATTTGAGCGACGTAATCCACCTCGCCCCAGCTCTGTCCGCCATCCGTGCTCACAGCGTGTGCGACGCGCCCCGACGGGTGTTGATTGCGCATGTACACGTGGACTGATCCGTCACGTCCCTCGACGAGAGCCGATTCGTGCAAGGAGCCCCGATCATCCTCGAGCCGTCGGGAGCTGAGTTCGACGTCATCGAGTTGTCGACCGTCATTCGGAGACGATCCTCGCGTCCAGGTGGAACCAGCGTCGTCGCTGAAGATGACGGCGCATGAGAAGGTTCTCCCTTCTTCGTGGTTGTAGTAGACAGGGAAGATCAGTCGACCCTGGTGTTTGCCGCGAGTTAGTTGAATTCCATTACCGGGGGAGGTCCCGAAGAATCGCATCCACTCCTCCTTGACCTGCGGTGTGATGTCTTCCGGATCGCTCCAGGTTTCCCCGTCGTCGTCGCTATGGATCAGTAGCACGTATGAGGTTCGGGCGCTCAGCAGGGACTCGTGCGGATCTTCCCCGGTGGCCAAATGAATGTTGCCGGCCGGTTGCGAGTTCTTGGTGACGTTTCCGTCCCGGGCCACGTGGTAATCGGTGGCGGTGCCGTCCTCGGAAATCACTGTTCCGTCGGTTCCGAGCAGATAGCGATGATCGTGTCGGTCGGTTAAAACCATGCGGCCTTGTTCGTCATATCCGGTGCCGGGTTCCACATTGGGTTGCCCGTAGCCACCGGGGAATTGATCGATCAGGACAAAAACTCGCCCCGTGTTCTTGTCCTGCACGATCACCGAGTCAATGACGGACGCCGCCGTTCGTCCGCTTCCGGGGTATTCGAGAAGTACCTTCGCTTCCTCCCAGGTGGCTCCGCCGTCCGTACTGCGACGCATGACGAAGTTGATGTCATTGGGGCTGTCATTGGCGATGCTGACCCGCTGATCGGCACCCGCGAGGACCAGCCCCGACTCAAGGGTCAACAGGGCCGGAATTCGATAGCTGCGCGATCCATCCATCCCGGTGTCGAAGAGAGCTTGAGTGTGGATCGGCTCCACCGATGCCAATCGTTTGACCTGATGATCGGAAAGTACGGAGTCGTAGATCATGGCGGACTGTGCCTCGCCGAAGAGTCGGGTGCCTTCCAAATCGGCACCCACCACAACTCGCTGAACGTCTCCGATATCACGGAAGAAGGCGGTGCCGGTGGAATGCAGTGTCTGAAAACCATCGACGAAAAGCTCGAGCGCGCCTCGTCCACTGACCAGCACCACATCGTGCCAGTCACCGTCATCCCATCGGCCGCGAGCGCGGATGTCGGCCACCACGTCGTCTCCGGACGTCACTGTGTAGGTGATATCTCCGTCTTCGATGGCAAGAGACAACCGTCCGTTCGATCCCTCTGCCTCGACGATGGCTCCGCCCTGTCCTTCACCGCGGGTGCGGTACCGTGCGCGAATTGCCCCACCGTTCAGGGAGCCGCATCGTTTGGCGTCCCGCGGTGCGAGCTCGGCCGCAGCGAACTGGATCAGGGGAGAAACGGTCAGGGATTCGGCCACGACCGCAGTGTTGGAAAGGGGCGCGCCCCAGAAAGTGACCCTGGAAACCTGCATGATTCTGCGGGGATCTACCATGAGCGAAGAAACTTCGATGTCGCTGAACCACGCGTGAACGGTGGCGGAGAAGGCCTCGTAACCATCAACAAAGAGATGCGTTCCTGTCTCGTCGACGGTGAGGGCGAGGCTGTGGGGCTGCCCGTCGTCAATGCCGATGGAGTCTTCCGCATCCAGTTGCCGTGTTTCATCGTTACATCGAATCCAGCCGTTCATCCTTCCGCCGGTGACTTCCAGGGTGATCCGTCCCCGCTTACCCCGGGCATCGAGAAGCGGCCCGTCAATGGTGGTGCTGAAGTCGATGTGAACCGTCCCCTCCACGTCGGATCCGACCATTGACCTGCATTTCTCCAGGGAACCTGCGATGTCTGCGGTTCCTCGCTTGATATCCAAGCGGACGGGCGGAGTTGTGTCTTCGTAGCGCATCAAGGGCAACCCTTCATAGTTCGTGCGTCCCGCTGTCAGTGTGGTTCGACCGATCGAACTTCGCGGGCTTTTCCATCGAGATCAGCCGTAGGATGTCTGATGTTCTCAAGTAATGTACATCACATAAAGGGCCGCGTGTCGGTGAAATCCGCAGCTATCTACGGATTTAGCTGAGGGTCTAGCGGGGTTAGTCAACCTCGTGTACCGTCTCGATGCTGAGGACATCAGACGTCCTATTTCCTGTCCGCCGCCCCAACAGATCACTGGAGGTCCAGATGACGGCGCAGCCGAAGACAACGACGCAGGTGCCGTGGTGGCGGCAACTCGACAGAACCAAGTGGAAGGCATTCTTTGCCGCGTGGCTCGGAGTGGTGCTGGACGGTTACGACTACGTCCTGATTTCCTTCGCCCTGGCAGAGATCATTCGAACCTTCGACCTGACCCTTGTGCAGGGCGCATCACTCGTGTCCGCCGCCTTCATTTCTCGCTGGATCGGTGGCTTGATGTTGGGCGCCTTCGGGGATCGGTTCGGACGGAGGCCGGCCATGATCGTATCGATGGGGCTCTTCGCGGTCGCGTCCGTGGCCATGGCCTTCGCCCCGAGCTACGCTTTGTTCTTCCTCTTCCGTCTCATTGTCGGTTTCGCCATGGCAGGGGAGTACTCGACATCGGCCACCTATGTGATCGAGTCATGGCCCAAGCACATGCGCAACAAGGCCTCCGGCTTCCTGCTGTCCGGTTTTGCCTTCGGTGTGATCCTGGCCGCTCAGGTGGACAAGTACTTGACTCCGGCCGTCGAGGCCTGGCATCCGGGGTGGGGCTGGCGAGCCTTGTTCCTCACGGGCATTGCTCCGATCTTCGTGGCCTTGTACATGCGCAGAAATCTGCCGGAAGCGGATGAATGGGAACAAGCGAAACGAGAACGGACACGCGACCGGGAGCCGGATGCGTTCCACGTCTTGTTTTCGGGCAAGCGCCGGATCCTGAACATCTTGGGCGCGGTGGTCGCGTCCGTGGCGCTGATGTTCATTTTTGCCACGGACCTGGTGCCGGGGTGGGCGATTGCTGTTCTTGCCGTGATGCTGGCTGCGATCTTCATTATTTTCATTGCCCAGTTCGACCCCAAGCGATGGATTATCGGCGTCGCGATCATGGTGACGATCTTCGCGTCGTTCATGTACACCTGGCCGATTCAGGGACTGCTCCCGACCTACCTCGAGGGTGTGGGTTACGACCCCGGAGCTGTCAATAACATTGTGACTTTCGCGGGTCTGGGCAACGCCATCGGGTACATCGTTGCGGGATTCGCGGGCGATGCGATTGGTATGCGGCGCTGGTACGTCATCAGTTTGTTCATTTCGCAGACCCTCGTTTTCCCGCTGTTCATTCAGGGCAGTGAATTCGTGATCTTCGTCTCGGCTCTTCTCTTCTTCAACCAGATGTTCGGTCAGGGAGTCTCCGGTCTACTCCCCAAGTGGGTCGCGAGCTATTTCCCGGTGGAAAGACGCGCTGCCGGGTTGGGATTCTGTTACAACGTCGGTGCGCTCGGTGGTGCGGTAGGTCCATTCCTCGGGGCAAATTTGGCCAATACCTACGGGCTGGGAATGGCGTTGGCGGTTCTGTCCGTCGGATTTGCCCTCATCGTGATCTTGTCCATCGGCTTGAACGTGCCTCGTCGACTTCAGAGCCTGGTGAATCGCGACGCGGTCCGCCCCGAAGACGGCAATGACGAAATAGTCGATCAGGCCTGAGCAGACCATCTTGTCGGGGAGAATCACGTGGCCGGTGGTCCGGTCTGATTCTCGACCTTCGCAACGGACGAGGCACACATCATGAACAATAGAATTGAACGCCGAACTTTTCTCGGATCATTGGGCGCCCTGGCGAGTTTGGGCCTGGTCGGAGGGGATCGACTGTTGAGCCCCGCGGTCGCGGTCCCGAGTTCCCACGCCATGGCTGTCCTACACCGTGGCATCGTGGATTCCCGTTTCTTCCGCATCCCGTTCTTGCTGGCAACCCAGTCCGGCGGGCTCATCGTCGGAGCTGATGCCAACCGGTCAACCACAGGGGATTCGGCCGACAACATAGATGCAGTGATCCGCGTCAAATCCCGGGCCAGCGAGGGGAATTTAGCGGAAGGGTGGTCAATCCCTCACATTCTTGCTCCCATCGACATGAAGGACTTCGCGTCGAATTCGGAGTATGCGCAAGAAAGTGCCTCGGTCATCGACGGGGCGATCGTTCAGGACCGGAGCACCGGACGCATCCTGCTGTTAATGGACCTGTTCGCCTGGAATGGCGGGGTGTTCGAACATCTCAACGTTCTTGCGGACAGGAGTGTCCGCGGTGGGCGCACTCGGTCCTTTCCGCTGGGCGACGGTTTTGCCAACGTCTCGGGTAGACCAATGCTCCTGCTGTCGACGCAGAATGTCACCGGTGATGCCGACGGCAAGACCGGAAACATCAACCTGAACACCGACCGCTCCAAGTTCGCAGTGGTTGCCGATCTGGATGGTCCGCGAGATGCCGACGGTCGGGTGAGGGTCTTCAATCTTGTGGGAAAGCCACGGCCGTATGGTGAAGCGGGCGTTGACGATTCGAATTTGAGTCTTGGTGAGCCCACTGGGTTCACCCTGGACAATGATTTCGTGGTGCATCGCCACGGCCAAGCGTTGACCGTGCCCCAAGTGGGGACATCCGTTGCCGTTCCGATGAGGGTTTTTTACAAGAAGTCGGTTCTGCAGGTCTATAACACCAGTCATATTGCGCAGGTCTTTTCGGATGATGACGGACAGACCTGGCAGATGGGGCGACTGGTCACGCACGAATTCCGTTCACCCGACTCGCGCTACAGCCTGCTGGCACCCGGTCGATGTATCCAGATTGAGCAGGGCGCGCATGCGGGCCGACTGGTGGTACCGACCTACACGCAGATGGCGACCGGGATCGAGGCCGTTGCGGTGGTGAGCGACGACGGCGGCGCGAGGTGGACACGAGGCGAACCCGTTCCAAGCGACGTCGCCATGCACGAGACGGCGATCATCGAGGCAGCACCGGGTGTTCTGCGGAGTTTCCACCGACATGCGGCGAGCACCGGAGGAAAAGTGCTCAGCGCCGAGAGTCCGGATGGTGGAATGACGTGGTCGAAACCCCAGTCTGCCTTCGGTGATCTGGGTGCGGGCGTCTCATGCCAGGTTTCCGCGTTGTCCTTGCGGCAACGTCTCGTCTCCAAGGAGACCGGAGAGCGACTGCCGGCCATTGTGGTCATTACCCCCATAGACCGAGCGCGCAAGAATGGAGTGGCCCATCTGGGAGTAGTGCACACGGCCGCCGGTGGAGACCCACGAACACGGGTTGAATGGATCAGCCGCGTGGAAATCACCGATCCCACGACACTCTTTGCCTACTCGTCCGTGGATCAGCTGCAGGACGGACGTCTTCTGGTGCTCTTCGAATCGTCTAGGACACAATCGTGGGCCGATGGTCTGCAGGCCATGTACTTGCAGGAGATCCCCCTGCCCTGACGGCTAGGAATCGTGTTCGGCCAATGCCCGCTGGAGAGGCCGGTAATGCTCTCGGACCGCCTCCCGGTAGGCATTGGCGTCGGCCGCCTTGAGCGCGTCGAGCATGGCCTGGTGCGCGCGCACCGTGTCCAGAATGTCTCGAGCGGGTCGGATCCCTAGTTCGGGCAAGGCTGCGGTGTGCACCTCCCAGAAAGCCAGGACCAACTGATGAATCAACTCGTTGCCCAACGGAGTCAGCAGGGCCGAGTGGAATGCTGAATCGTCCTCCGCGAAGGACTCTCCCGCGTGGGCGCGCCGTTCCATGCGCTGAACAATGGCTTCAAGCTCGGTGTGATCCACCGTGCGGTGAGCCTTGATCAAATCATCAGTGATGAACAGATCCAGCGCGATGCGCACCTGCACCACTTCCCTTAAGGTGCGCAGGTCGTTGTGGAGGTTCATGCGTGCCCGAAACATCAATCCAGAGATCAAGGGCGCCAGTGACATCTGTCCCACGAACGTACCGTGGCCGTGTCGTACGTCCACGATGTCGAGTGAAGCCAGGACCCGAATGGCTTCGCGGATGGACGAACGGGACACACTGAGGGCCTCGCCCAGTTCGACTTCCGTCGGCATGGGATCGCCCGGGCGGAGTCCTTGCGAAATGATCAGTTCTTGGACCTGATCGGCAACCACCGGACGAGTTTCGCTCCTTGAGGCTTGGCTCACCGTTCTCCCCCGATCGGATACCGCCACACCTGCGGACTCAACCCCTGACGATCCGAGAAAACCGTTTCCGCATGTAATGGCTCATTAAGATGTCTGATGTTGAACTCTAGATGAGCCCGTTCACCTCAAGCAAACACACCGTGAAGTCGCGGTTCCATGACGTCGCCAACATTGGTGCCTCCCGTGATACATCAGACGTTGGCGGACGGCCCGGGCGGTTCCAGATGGTCGAAAACCTCTTTGGCCGTGAGGTCGTCGATGACCAGATCGGTCACCGCACCGGAGCGAAGGGCTCCCAGGATCCCTCGCACCTTGTGTCGGCCCGAGACCACGCACATGCGGCGCGGAATCCGGGCGAGGTCCGACGGCGTGGGTCCTGAGGCGCGGCGGTTCACGTCGATATCCGCATAGCTCCCGTCCTCGCGGATGAACACTGTGCAGATGTCACCGACTACACGGTTCTCGTTGAGGCTGCGCAGGGCCGCCTGGGTGAAGTGGCCTTCCGTGTACACCTGGGACAGCACCGGTCCTTGGAACGCACCCACACTGAACACTGCAAGGTCCACGGCGGATCGGACGGCGAGAATCCGCCGAACGGAGGACTCCTTCCACAGCAGCGCCCGGGTCTCCTCCAGATCGAAGAACGCTGGAGTGGGGAACGGATAGAGCTCGGCATTGAAGGCGCGCGCCATGGTGGAGAGCAGGGGAGTCGAGGTTCCAGCGCCCGTGGTCCGCGGGCCCGCGGCCCCGTTGAGTTGCACGACCGTGACGTCTTGGGCATTCGTGGGCCCCAAATGGGCTGCGATCGTGGACGTGGTGGTGCCCCACGCCACTCCGAGGATCGAACCGTCCTCGACCCAATCGACGAGCAGGTTCGCCGCGTACCGCGACACGGCCTCCAGCCGCTGCCCACTGTGGGACGACCGTTGCGTACTCGCAATGTGGGCGGTGACACCGAAAGTCTCGTGGAACCGGCGCGACAGTCGATCCGGAGGATGATCAGGTGGCCTCAGGGAAATTCTGACGATGCCTCGGCTCTTGGCCTCGGACAGCATCCGCGACACCGTGGAGCGGGAGATCCCGAACCGTTCCGCCACCGCACCCATGGTCATGTCCTGAACGAAGTAGAGCTCCGCGACTTGATAGAGGAATGAATCGTCGTGCATGACACTTCCTTCCGGCTGCACGTATGTGCAATTGGGTTGAGCATACGTGCATTGAGGAGGCATGGTGGTGCGCATAACTACGCAATGGGACGTAGATCACATGTCCCGCCGTAGCGTGGGTTTCTAAGAATCCACGCAGCACACCCGTACGCACAGGTTGAATGAGGTAGATCCCGTGAGAACCACAGTCTTGAATCCCGAATCCCGCCAAGCCGCGCTTCGCGAGATGGCCAACGGCCCGGAACTGGACGTCCTGGTGATCGGCGGTGGTGTCACGGGTGCGGGCGTAGCACTGGACGCTGTCACGCGTGGTCTGCGCACCGGGATCGTTGAGGCTCAGGACTGGGCCGGTGGCACGTCCCGGTGGTCGTCCAAGCTGGTTCACGGTGGGTTGCGTTATCTCCAGCAGTTGGACTTTAAGCTCGTCACGGAGGCTCTTCACGAACGCGAGCGGTTGCTCTACACGCTGGCACCCCACCTGGTGAAACCGGTTCCGTTCCTCTACCCGATCCTCCACAGGGTGTGGGAGCGTCCGTACGTGACGGCTGGCATCGGGCTCTACGACACGCTGGCGCACGTCGGCTCCAAGGTCGCCTCCATGCCGTTCCACCGTCACCTCTCCGAGCGCGGTGTTCAGAAAGCGTTCCCCAGCATCAAACCGGGCGCCATGGTCGGCGCGGTCAAGTACTGGGACGGGCGCGTCGATGACGCTCGCCTCGTCTTGACCCTGATCCGTACCGCAGCGGGTTACGGCGCCTTGGCGGCCTCGCGCACCAAGGTCACGGGTTTGCTCAAGAACGACGACGCCGCCGTGGTCGGCGCGCGGGTCACGGACCTCGAGACGGGGGACGTCTTCGAGATCCGGGCGCGTAAGGTCATCGCGGCAACGGGTGTGTGGACCGAGGAGACGCAGGACTTGGCCGACACGGACGGCGGACTCAAGGTCCTGGCGTCCAAGGGCATCCACATTGTCGTACCCCGCGAACGCATCAAGGGCGAGGTGGGTCTGATTCTGCAGACCGAGAAATCAGTGTTGTTCGTGATCCCGTGGGAGCACTACTGGATCATCGGTACCACGGACACGCCTTACGAGCAGGATATTTCCGCACCCGTGGCCACCTCTGCGGATATCGATTACGTCATAGAACACGCGAATGTCGTCCTGGATGAGCCGTTGACCCGCGAGGACGTCATCGGGAGTTTCGCCGGACTGCGCCCACTGCTGCAGCCGGGGGTCAAGGACGGTACGGAGACCGCGTCCACCAAGGTCTCCCGCGAGCACACCGTGGCCGAAGTGGTTCCGGGGCTGATTTCCATTGCCGGCGGAAAACTGACGACCTACCGCATCATGGCGCAGGACGCCGTGGATTTCGCGCTCGGTAAGGAGCGCGCAAAACAACTGCCTTCGGTGACCGAACGGACTTTGTTGCACGGCGCCGACGGCTACGTTCCCCTGACTCGCCAGGTCGAGCAGATCAGCGATCGATACGGATGGACACCGGACATGGTCGAGCACCTGCTCAATCGCTACGGCTCGGCCATTGCCGAGATCGAAGCCATCGTGGATGAACGAGCGGACCTCGCCGAACCGCTCAAGGACGCACCCGATTACGTGCGTGCCGAAATTGTCCAAGCGGCCCGCAACGAAGGCGTGCTGCACCTGAGTGATGCCTTCCAGACCCGCACGCGCATGAGTTACGACCAACCCGATCACGGACTGGCCGTGGTCGACGAGGTCGCCGACCTGCTGGCCGCCGAACTCGGCTGGGACGCCGACCGCAGGGCGCAAGAGGTTCAGGCCTACCGAGAGCTTTCCGCCGCCGAGGACGCCGCCGCCGAAACCACCGACGACACGGCCGCCGCAGCGGCACGGGCCGCGGCGCCGTCGTTGAACACCCTCTGAAGACGGGGCGATACCGCACAACGAGATGGGCAACCAACGTCCCAGAAACCGCATGAACCACCGGTCCACACGGACCACCGAGAGAGAAAACAAGACTGAAGGAGTCATCCAATGACTGCATTGACGGCGCTGCTGCCGATGGAGACAGCAGCGGAAGTGGTGCCCCTGGGCACGGTGTTCTGGTCCGAAGTGCTGGGTACGGCCATGCTGACCCTGCTGGGCGTGGGCGTGGTCGCCAACCACCTGTTGGGAAAGACGAAGGGCAATGCCGGTGGTTGGTTGCTGATCAACTTCGGCTGGGGCCTGGGCGTGTTTGCCGGTGTCTACGTGGCATGGCAGTCCGGCGCCCACCTGAATCCTGCCGTGACTGTGGGCCTCTTGGCCTCCGGTGCGGAAGAGTATGCCCCCGGGGTGGCCGTGACCGTGGCCTCGACCCTGGTGTACTTCGCGGCTGAATTCCTCGGTGGTTTCCTGGGCGCCGTGGTCGCGTGGATCGCCCACAAACAGCACTACGACGAGCCCCTGGAACCCGCCGCGAAACTCGGCACCTTTGCCACCGGGCCGGAAATCCGCTCCTACCCGTGGAACATCGTCACCGAGACGATTGCGACCTTCGTGCTGGTGTTCGTGATCCTCATGTTCGGCGGAACACCGTCCGAACTGGGCCCTTTGGCCGTGGCACTGCTGGTGGTCGGTATCGGCGCCAGCTTGGGCGGACCCACCGGTTACGCGATCAACCCGGCGCGTGACCTCGGTCCCCGTATTGCTCACGCGATCCTCCCGATCCGAGGCAAGGGCGGCAGCGACTGGGGCTACGCTTGGGTCCCCATCGTGGGTCCCATCCTGGGCGCCCTGATCGCCGGTGGCATCTTCCAGATCTACCCGTCCGCCAATTTCTGATCCACGAACTACCCACCACAACGATGTGAGGAGTTACCACCATGACCAAGCGATCCGGCACCACAGCCGCAAACGGTAAGAATTCCAACGAGGCCCAGTACGTGATGGCCATCGACCAGGGGACCACGAGTACCCGGGCCATCATCTTCGACCACTCCGGCAATATCGTCAGCGTCGGGCAGCAGGAGCACAAGCAGATCTTCCCGCGCGCCGGGTGGGTCGAACACGACGCCACAGAGATCTGGCGCAACGTGCGCCGGGTCGTCGCCGATGCCTTGGCGGAGACGGAACTCACCAAGGACGACATTGCCGCGGTGGGTATCACCAACCAGCGTGAAACCACGGTCGTGTGGGACCGCACCACCGGCAAGCCGGTGTACAACGCCATCGTGTGGCAGGACACCCGCACCCAGGCGATCGTCGACGAGTTCGCGAAGAACGGGGGAGTGGACCGCTTCCGCAAGCGCACCGGTCTGCCCCTGGCCAGCTACTTCGCGGGCCCCAAGATCAAGTGGATCCTGGACAACGTGGACGGCGCTCGCAAGAAGGCGGAGGCCGGCGACCTGATGTTCGGCACGACCGACAGCTGGCTCGTGTGGAACATGACCGGCGGTACCAACGGCGGTGTGCACGTCACGGACGTCACCAACGCGTCCCGCACGCTGCTCATGAACATCGAGACCCTCAATTGGAACAAGGACCTGGCAGACGCCATGGACGTTCCGATGTCCATGCTCCCCGAGATCCGTTCCAGCAGTGAGGTCTACGGCAAGGGCCGCTCACGGGGCTTCGTGAGTGGCGTTCCGATCGCCGGCATCCTGGGTGACCAGCAGGCTGCCATGTTCGGTCAGACCTGCTTCAAGCCCGGCATGGGCAAGAACACCTACGGCACGGGCAACTTCTTGCTCATGAACGTGGGCGAGGAGCCGGTGCAGTCCGAGAACGGTCTGATCACCACGGTCTCCTATCAGATCGAGGGTCAGAAGCCCGTCTACGCTCTCGAGGGTTCCATCGCCGTGACCGGTTCGTTGGTGCAATGGGTGCGCGACAATCTGGGCCTCATCAAGGACGCCAAGGAGATCGAGACGCTCGCCAAGGACGTGGAGGACAACGGCGGAGCGTACTTCGTACCGGCGTTTTCCGGACTCTTCGCACCCCACTGGCGCCCGGACGCCCGCGGTGCCCTGGTGGGGCTGACCCGCTACGTGCGCAAGGAACACATTGCCCGCGCCGTGCTGGAGGCCACCGCCTACCAGTCGCGCGAAGTGGTCGAGGCCATGAACAAGGACTCCGGCCAGGACCTCGTGGAACTGCGCGTGGACGGCGGCATGACGGCCAACGAACTACTCATGCAGTTCCAGGCCGATCAGCTGGACGTGCCGGTCATCCGGCCCAAGATCACCGAAACCACCGCCCTGGGTGCGGCATACGCGGCGGGTCTGGCGGTCGGTTTCTGGACCGATCTGGACGAGATCACCGAGAACTGGGCCGAGGACAAGCGGTGGAAGCCCAACGGCAAGACCGAGGACAACGACAAGCTGTTCCGCAACTGGGGCAAGGCTGTGACCAAGTCGTTGGACTGGGTGGACCAGGACGTCGACTGAATCGGCTATAGTTGATCGCTGGCTGGCAAGCTGCGCTCAATCATGACCTCATCACCGTGTCACCCTCACGGCCGAGATCATCTGAGCCAACTGTAGGTATGACGGATTGCGGCTGATCCGCACCTCTCCCGCCGGGACCGATTCCCGCGCGCAGGAGGCCAGAACCACACAGATCGGTTCACGCACCACCGTGCGTGCACCGTCGACCGCATGAAAGGCAACATGGCTAACAACGCATTGCGTGCGCGCCGTCAGGTGCGAAAGTCCCGCGCCCTCGGTATCGCACTGACCCCGAAGGCCGAGAAGTACTTCGAGCGTCGCCCGTACGCTCCCGGTGAGCACGGTCGTGCCCGCCGCAAGTCCGACTCGGACTACAAGGTTCGTCTGACCGAGAAGCAGCGTCTGCGCGCTCAGTACGACATCCGCGAGAAGCAGATGCACCGTGCCTACGTGGAGGCCAAGCGTCAGGACGGCCAGACCGGTGAAAACCTCATCGCTCTGCTCGAGACTCGCTTGGACGCTTTGGTGCTGCGCGCTGGTTTCGCTCGCACCATGGCTCAGGCCCGCCAGGCCGTCGTCCACCGCCACATCATGGTGGACGGCCAGCGCGTGGATCGCCCGTCGTTCCGCGTGCGCCCGGGTCAGATGATCCACGTGGTTCCGCGTTCCGAGAAGATGGTTCCGTTCCAGGTGGCCGCCACCGGCGCACACCAGGACGTCCTGCCCGACACCCCGGGTTACCTGGACGTTGCGATCGACCGTCTGCAGGCAACGCTGACTCGTAAGCCCGAGCGCTCCGAGGTCCCCGTGACCTGTGAAGAGCAGCTCGTGGTCGAGTACTACGCCCGTATGGCGTAATGCTTTTCCCACGCTCTCCCGGTTTCGGGTGAGTGGTGCACACAGCCCGTGGCTTCCGGCCGCGGGCTGTGTGTGTTTTCGGGGGCGGATGAACCGGCAGCCTCCAGCAAGGTTGGGTAAAGTTTCCCTTCGGTCGGCCGTGGCACCGGTTCGTGGCACGGCACATCATCAGCTCAACAGACGAGAGGTACGGATCGCCCTATGGACGGTGGAGATATCGCGGGACTCATTTCCGCGGGCGTGTTTGCGGTGCTCGTGGGATTGTTGGCACTTCCGATCATCAAGCTCGGGCGCGTGTTCGACGAACTGCGCCTGACCATCCGTTCGCTCAACGATGGCACCACACCCTTGATCGACGAGGTCACCCGCACGGTGTCCACCACCAACACCCAGTTGGAAAAGGTGGACGGCATCACCTCCAACGTCTCGGATGCCTCCGCCAATGTGTCGGCGCTGTCCTCGCTCGTGGCGTCCACGGTGGGTCAGCCGCTCATCAAGGTTGCCTCGTTCTCGCACGGTCTGCGTCGCGCCTTCACACCGCAACAGGGTCCCAGCTCGCCGCAGCCGGGGGCCTCGCCTTCCGCGAACCACAGCACCGCCGACGGCGCGGCGGGCTCGACCCGCGCGACGGCGCCCACCGCGGCACCCGCTACGGAACACCCCGCCTCGGAACGCCCCACCTCGGAGGGGCCCGGCACGGTGCGCGACCAGATCTGAGTTTCTTCGGGCCGTGAACGTGCCCGAGCCACGTAATTATCGAGTCGGACCCGAAGGGACACACCATGGGAATGTGGTCCAAACTGGCGCTCATCGCCGCCGGAGCCATCGCGGGGAGCGTAGCCACCCGCGTGGCCAACAACCCGAAGACGCGAGAGGCGATCGCGGGGCAACTGGAGCGGCGTCGTAGTACCGAAGTGCAGCTGCGCTCCGGCTCGGCCGTACAGCGGATGCAGGCCGTGAGCGGCTACCTGCAGGATTTCGCGGCGCGCGTGAAGTCCGGGATGAACGAACGCGAAACGGAATTGCGCGAGCAATTCGGCGTGCGCACCCCGGTCGATCACACCGCCAATCACCCCGGGGCGGGCGGCCCGCACACCGTGGTGGGACCCCAAGACAACGTAGAATCCACCGAGATTATCAATCGCGGTCAATCGTCAGAAGGAAATAACCGGTAATGCTCTCACACGAGATCACCCAACGCTGGCTGAGCTATTTCGAAAGCCAGGGTCACAAAGTCGTGCCGTCCGCCTCTCTGGTGTCCAACCAGCCGGGTGCGATGTTCACCATTGCCGGCATGGTGCCGTTCATCCCGTACTTCCTGGGGCAGGAAACCGCGCCGTTCCCGCGTGCCACCTCGATCCAGAAGTGCATCCGCACCCTGGACATCGAAGAGGTCGGTAAGACCGCGCGCCACGGCACGTTCTTCCAGATGGCCGGCAACTTCTCCTTCGGCGACTACTTCAAGGAGAAGGCCATCCCCATGGCCTGGGAGTTGCTGACCACCCCGCTCGACAAGGGTGGCTTCGGGTTGGATCCCGACCGCCTGTGGGTCACCGTGTACGAGGGCGACCAGGAGTCCTACGACCTGTGGCGCGACACCGTGGGTATCCCCGAGGAGCGGATCCAGCGCATGGGCCGTGACGAGAACTACTGGGACACCGGTCAACCCGGCCCCGCCGGCCCCGACTCCGAGATCTTCTACGACCGCGGCGCCCGCTACGGCAAGGAGGGCGGCCCGGCGGTCGATGACGACCGTTACATCGAGATCTGGAACCTCGTGTTCATGCAGTACCAGCGCGGCGAGGGACAGGGAAAGAACTACGAAATCCTCGGTGACCTGCCCAAGAAGAACATCGACACCGGTTTGGGCGTGGAACGTCTGGCCATGTTGCTGCAGGGCGTGGAGAACTTCTACGAGACCGATCAGGTCCGTCCCGTGCTCGACGCCGCCGCCGAGCTGTCCGGTCGTACCTACCGCGGTACCGAGAACGCGGAGCAGGAGGGCTACGAGGACGACGTGCGCATGCGTGTGGTCGCCGACCACATCCGATCTTCGCTCATGCTCATCGCGGACGGCGTGACCCCTGCCAATGAGGGACGCGGCTACATCCTGCGCCGTCTGCTGCGCCGTGCCGTGCGTTCCATGCGTCTGCTGGGTGTCACCGAACCGTGCCTGCCCGTGCTGCTACCGGCCTCGCGTGACGCCATGAAGGGCGTGTACCCGGTTGTGTCCAATGATTTCGAGCGGATCTCCCGCATTGCGTACGCAGAGGAGAAGGCGTTCCTGAAGACCATCGAGTCCGGCACCGCACGCCTCGAGCACGCCGTGACCCAGGCCAAGTCCGAGAAGCGCGTGGTCAGCGGTGCGGATGCGTTCGCCCTGCACGACACCTTCGGCTTCCCGATCGACCTGACCCTGGAAATGGCCGCTGAGGCCGGCGTCTCCGTGGATGAGAAGGCCTTCCGCGGACTGATGACCGAGCAGCGCGAGCGTGCTCAGGCGGATGCCCGCGCCAAGAAGGGCGCGATGGCGGACCTGTCCGAGCTGCGCCGCCTGCTCGACGACCACGGTTCCGTGTTCACCGGTTACACCGAGCTGGTCACTCAGACCTCGGTGCGCGCCGTGCTGTCCGAGGGCGTGACCGTCCCCGCAGCCAGCGCCGGTGAGCAGGTGGAGATCGTCCTGGAAGAAACTCCGTTCTACGCCGAGGCCGGTGGCCAGGCCGCTGACGTGGGAGTCATCGAGGGCCCTGACTTCTCCCTGGAGGTCCTTGACGTCCAGCAGCCCGTCAAGGGTCTGTCCGTGCACCGTGTCAAGGTCACCTCGGGTGAAGTCACCCAGGGTGCTGCGGTCACCGCACGCGTGAACTCGCGCCGCCGCCACGACGGCGAGGCCGCCCACTCGGGTACCCACGTGGTGCACGCTGCCCTGCACGAGGTGCTCGGCCCGGACGCCGTGCAGCGCGGTTCCTTCAACAAGGAGGGTTACCTGCGCTTTGACTTCTCCCACGGTGCGGCCCTGAGCGCGTCCCAGATGCAGGAGATCGAGCAGATCTCCAACACGGCCATCCGTGACGACTTCGAGGTCGTGACGCAGGAGATGCCCTTGGCCGAGGCCAAGAAGCTGGGTGCCATGTCCCTGTTCGGCGAGAAGTACGGCGAGAACGTGCGCGTGGTCGAGATGAACGGTCCGTGGTCGCGTGAGCTGTGCGGTGGTACCCACGTGGGCTCCACGGCCCAGCTGGGTTCGTTGTCCTTGGTCTCGGAACAGTCCGTGGGCTCGGGTAACCGCCGCGTGGAGGCGCTGGTGGGTCTGAACTCGTTCAACCACCTGGCCGCCGAGCGCACCCTGGTCAATCAGCTCACCGGCATGCTCAAGGTCCAGTCGACCGCCGAGCTGCCCGAGAAGATTTCGGCAACCTTGGACAAACTCAAGGAGACCGAGCGTCAGCTGACAGTGCTGCGTCAGCAGCAGTTGCAGGCTCAGGCCGGTCAGCTCGTCAACGACGCGCAGCGGCTGGGCACGGTCAACGCGGTCCTGCACAACGCCGGTGAGGTCGCGTCCGCGGACGCCCTGCGTTCCCTGGCACTCGATCTGCGCACGCGCCTGGGTTCCGAGCCCGCCGTCGCCGCCGTCACGGGTGTCGCCAACGACCGCCCGCTGATCGTGGTGGCCGCCAACGACGCCGCTCGCGACGCCGGTCTGGCCGCGGGCCAGCTCGTTCGCACCGCCGCCGGGGTGCTCGGCGGCGGTGGCGGTGGCAAGCCGGATGTCGCCCAGGGCGGCGGTTCCGACGCTTCCAAGATCGACGACGCACTCGAGGCCGTGCGCGAGCAGATCCGCTCCGTAGTGGGCGCGTGAGCAACACCTTCGTGAGAGGCGTCCGCATGGGCGTGGACGTGGGATCGGTCAGGGTGGGAATAGCCCTGACCGATCCTGACTGCGTGTTGGCCACGCCGCATCAGACGGTCACCCGGGACAAGAATCGCAAGAAACGCTTCGATGTGAAAATCATCACAAGCATGTGCGAGGAATTCGGAGTGGCCGCGGTGTACGTTGGATTGCCGCGTAGCTTGAACGGTCAGGAGAATCGATCCACTGACATGGCCCGAGAGTACGCGGCAGCCCTGCAGAATCGGTTAAGCTCACGTGAGTGCGAAACAATCGTGCGGCTCGTGGATGAACGCTTGTCCACGGTTGCGGCGCACCAATCGCTTCTGGACGCGGGGGTATCTCGGAAGCACCACATGGACAAGGTTGATCAGATGGCAGCTGTGACGTTCTTGCAGGCGGCCATCGATCAGGGCAAGGCAACGGGAACCGAACCCGGTTTCCCCATCGACAGTTAGATCGCGGATAATGGACGATATTCTTCGGCAGCGCGCCGAAAGTATCCGAAGACCACGGACAACGGCGGACGGAGATCATTCGTGAGCGATCAGCCACGAGATAACAAGGCCAACCGCGGCCCTGAACAGGGTGGCGCAAAAGACTCTGCCACGTCCGGCGGCCTTCTGAGCACTCTGGAAGCCGACGATAAAAGCCGCCGCCCTGGTCTCTCCGGTGCCTTCGAGCACCATGATGTCTCCCCGGAGATGGCGGCCCGCCAGAAGCGCCGTTCGCACGCGTCCCTGGCCACGGCCATTGCGCTGTTCATCGCGGCCCTGTTGATCGTGGTGGCCGTACTCGGTTCCGCTTTCGGCCTGTTCGAACGCAAGGATTACAACGGCGAAGGCGACCAGGACGTCAACTTCACCGTGGGCGACGGTCAATCAACCGGTCAGATCGCCAATTCCCTGGAGTCCGAGGACATCGTGGCGAATGCTGGATACTTCATCGAGACGTTCCAGGAACGCTATCCCGAAGACTTCATCCAGCCCGGTGATTACCAACTCAAGACCCAGATGAGCTCGGACGCGGCCATCGACGTGATGATGGAGCGCGACGAGGCCACGCACTACGCCGCCGTGCCGCAGACTCAGCGCATCGACGACACCTTCCAAACCCTGAGCGAGTCCACGGGCATCGACACGTCCGAGTTCGAAGCGTTCAGGGAAGACACCGATCGCTTTGGTGTTCCGGAAGAATTCCCCACCCTCGAAGGCTGGCTGCACCCCGGTGAGTACCGCTTCCCGTTGGACGCCAGTGCGGAGCAGATCATCCAGGAAATGGTGGACCGCACCAAGGGCACGTTGAACAACAACGAGGTCCCCGAGGATCAGTGGTTCCGCGTGATCACCGTGGCATCGCTCGTGGAGTTCGAGGGTGTACCGGACATTTATCCCGAGGTCGCCGGCGCCATCTACAACCGCATCGACCGTCCGGACGATGAGACCAACGGCTTGATCCAGTCGGATGCGTCCGTGACCTACGGCCTGGGTAAGCGCTCCTACCACGTCTCCGATGAGGAGAAGCGCGACAAGTCCAACCCCTACAACACGTTCGCCCACCCGGGTCTGCCCGTGGGGCCGATCGGTTCACCCGGCGACGAGTCGATCAAGGCCGCCGCCAACCCGGACGAGAACGATTACTACTACTGGGTGACCGTGAACCTCGACACCGGCGAGACCAAGTTCGCCGAGAACTTCGAAGAACACAACCGCAACGTTGACGAGTACCAGCAATGGTGCGCGGACAACGAAGGCCGGTGTAGCTGATTCACGGGGGAGCAGACATGGAGCGAAACGCCGCAGCGGTGCTGGGTCACCCCGTGGCGCACTCCCTGTCACCCGTTCTGCACTCGGCCGCCTATCGCGTGATGGGCGCCGAGTGGGACTACACACGGTGGGACGTACCCGCCGAGGACTGGAACGGGTTCTGGCGTGAGCGCGTGGCCGAAGGTTTCTGGCGAGGTTTCTCCGTGACCATGCCGCTCAAGTCCTTGGCTGCCGCCCAGGCCGATGAGCGTACGGCATTGGTCGAGGCCCTCGGAGTGGCAAACACGCTGGTGTTCCGTGCGGACGGTTCAACCATCGCGGACAACACGGACGTCACAGGCATCATGGCCGCCGTAATCGCCGCGCGCGAGATCCCTTCGGAGCCTCGCTGCGCAATTCTCGGTGGTGGTGGCACGGCCACGGCTGCGGTCGCCGCCCTGCACGGGCTGGGCGCCCCGTCAATCGACGTGTTCGTGCGCTCCCTGGATCGTGCCGGGAAGGTCACCGACGCCGCGGCGAGACTCGGCGCGACCGTCACCGCGCGCGCGTGGGGCGAGGCAGCGGCGTCGTTGGCTGACTACGATGCCGTGATCTGCACGCTGCCTCCCCGCGGGGCCGATGAACTGGCGGCGGAGTTCGCAACCCTGAACGCGTCGGTGAGTGGCGTACTCCTCGACGCGGCGTATGACCCCTGGCCCTCGGCCATAGCTCGGTCATGGCAGGACGCGGACGGAGCGATTGCGCCCGGAATAGATATGCTGATCTTTCAAGCGGTCGATCAAGTGCGCTGGTTCACCCTGGGTCGCGCGGATCGACCCGTTCCCCGCGAAGCCGAGCTCACGGCCGCCATGTGTCGGGCCGTTAATCGCCCCGAGCGCGCGATCCCGCAGCGGGTTCGCGAAGCACGTCTGAACCGTTGACCGGATCACCGTCCGTTTCCGGGAGCCTGACCGGCTCCCACGATCGAGTACTGGAGTAGAACATGTTGCGTTGGCTCACGGCCGGAGAATCTCACGGCGAGGCCCTCGTGGGAATCATTGAAGGTGTTCCCGCCGGGGTGGAACTCACCACCGAGATGATTCAACGGGCACTGGCACGCCGCCGTCTTGGTTACGGTCGCGGTGCACGCATGAAGTTCGAACAGGACAAGGTCCGCATTCTGGGAGGTGTGCGGCACGGCCTGACCCAGGGTGGTCCCGTGGCAATCGAGATCGCCAACACCGAATGGCCCAAATGGCAGGACGTCATGAGTTCCGATCCCGTGGACGCGGCCAAGCTCGAGGGTCGTGCCCGTAATGCTCCGCTGACTCGCCCTCGCCCCGGTCACGCGGACCTCACCGGTATGCAGAAGTACGGTTTCGTCGAGGCACGTCCGGTCTTGGAGCGCGCGTCGGCCCGCGAGACCGCTACGCGCGTGGCCCTGGGTGTGGTCGCCTCCCAGATTCTGGCGGCCCTGGACGTGCGTCTGGTATCCCACACGACCGCGATCGCGGAGGTTTCGGTTCCCGAGGACGCCGCCCTGCCCACCGCCAGTGACGTGGAAGCGCTCGACGCCGATCCGTTGCGTTGCTTCGACAAGGCCACCTCGGACGCCATGGTCGCGACCATCGACGACGCCCACAAGGCGGGGGAGACCCTGGGCGGCGTGGTCGAGGTGCTCGCCGAGGGCCTGCCCCCGGGACTGGGCTCCTACGTGCACTGGGATCGCCGTCTCGATGCACGCCTGGCCGGAGTACTCATGGGCATCCAGGCCATCAAGGGCGTGGAAGTGGGTGACGGTTTCCGCACCGCGGCACGTCCCGGCACTCGCGCCCACGACGAAACCCTGCCCGGTTCGGACAGCACCGTGCACCGTGTGACCAACCGCGCCGGTGGTATCGAGGGCGGCATGTCCATCGGTGACCTGCTGCGTGTGAGAGCAGCCATGAAGCCGATCGCCACCGTTCCCCGTGCCCTGCACACCGTGGACATTTCCTCGGGCGAGGCCGCCCGCGCCCACCACCAGCGCTCGGACGTATGTGCCGTACCGGCGGCCGGTGTCGTTGCAGAAGCCATGGTCGCACTTGTGCTGGCCCAAGCAGCACTCGAGAAGTTCGGCGGCGACTCGATTGCGGAGACCGTCCGCAACAAGGACGCCTACCTGGCGGCTATTCCCGAGAACCTCCGGACCTCGCCGGAGCTGGCCGACCCCTCGGAGCTAGCGGCCCTCGATGAGGTGCGCGGGGACCTTTCGTGAGTTCACTGCCCACGCCGTTGGTGCTCATCGGGCCCATGGCGGCGGGAAAGTCACACCTGGGTCATCACTTCGCCAAGCGCTACGGTCTGGATTTCGTGGATGCCGATCACGTGATCGAGGCGCACCACGGTCCGATCCCGGCGCTGTTCACCGCTCACGGGCAGCAGCACTTCCGCGCGATCGAAGCCGAAGTGGTCGCAGACCTACTGGCAGACCACCGTTACCGCAACGCGGTGATTTCACTCGGCGGGGGAGCACCCATGACCCCGGCCGTACAAGATCTGCTGGCCGGTCACACGGTGATCTACCTTGAAGTCGATGAGGCCACGGTTCGCCCGCGGATCACTGGGAACAAGACCCGCCCCATGCTGCAGCCGGACCCGGAACGGCGCTGGCGGGAGATTTTGGACGAACGGCGTGACACGTATGAACGGCTCGCCACGATCCGCTTGGACGGCACCGGCCACCGGCGCATCGGTTCGCTGGTCCAGCAACTGCACAGAGCTTTGAAAGAACTACGAAGGGACGCCACAGCATGACTGATTCGGTGACCACCATTCCCGTCCAGGGAGACACCCCCGACAACCGGTACGACGTGCTCGTGGGCAACGGGCTGCTCGGCAAGGTCCCCGAGCTGCTCGGGGAACGCGTCAAGAAGGTCCTGATCATCCACCCCCGCGCCCTGCGCGCGACCGGTGACCTGGTCCAGGAGGACCTCAAGAACGCCGGCATCCAGAGCTTCGTGGCCGAGATCCCGGACGCCGAAGAGGGCAAGCGTGTTGAGGTCGCCGCGTTCTGCTGGCAGATCATGGGCACCTCGGACTTCACCCGCACGGACGCCGTGGTGACCGTGGGCGGCGGTGCCGTGAGTGACCTGGGTGGCTTCGTGGCCGCCACGTGGTTGCGCGGCGTGCGCGTGATCCACCTGCCGACCACCCTGCTGGGCATGGTCGACGCCGCCGTGGGCGGTAAGACCGGGATCAACACCGCGGAGGGTAAGAACCTCGTGGGATCCTTCCACCCGCCGGCCGCGGTCGTGTGCGATCTCGACTCGCTCAAGACCCTTCCGGAGAACGAGTACCTGACCGGCATGGCCGAGGTCGTCAAGTGCGGTTTCATCGCCGATCCCGTGATCCTGGATTTGATCGAGGAACACCCGCAAGAGGTGCGCGATTCGCAGTCGCCCGTGGTGCGTGAACTGATCGAGCGCGCGATCCGGGTCAAGGCCGAGGTGGTCTCCTCCGACCTCAAGGAATCCGGGCGGCGCGAGTTCCTCAACTACGGCCACACACTCGGTCACGCGATCGAGCACAACGAGCGCTACCAGTGGCGACACGGCGCCGCGGTCTCCGTGGGCCTGGTGTTCGCCGCGGAACTGGCGCGTGCGGCCGGTACGCTCGCCGACGACGTCGTGGACCGCCACCGCAGCATCCTCGAGTCGTTGGGGCTGCCCGTGACGTACCGCGCGGACCAATGGCCGCGTCTGCTCGAGGTCATGAAGCGGGACAAGAAGACCCGCGGCAACCTGTTGCGCTTCGTAGTCCTCGACAAGGCCGGTTCACCGCGCATCATGGAGGTTCCGGACCCCGCGATCCTCTTCGCGTGCTACCAGGAGATCGCCGAATAGCGCGCACGAACGGTGTACCGCACCGGGCGCGGTACACTGGTTCGGCTTAACGCCCCCAAAATCTTTGCAGTGATGTTTCCGACGAGAAAGTGAATCCGTGGCAACCAGCAACGACATCAAGAACGGCACCATCCTCAAGCTCGACGGGAACCTGTGGCAGACCATCGAGTTCCAGCACGTCAAGCCGGGCAAGGGTGGCGCGTTCGTGCGCACCAAGCTGCGCAACGTGACCAGCGGCAAGGTGGTCGACAAGACCTTCAACGCCGGTGCCAAGATCGAGACCGCCACGGTGGACCGTAGCGAATACCAGTACCTGTACCAGGATGGCGAAGACTACGTGTTCATGGACAACTCCACCTACGACCAGATCACGGTTCCCACCGCTGTCGTGGGGGATGCCGCCAACTTCATGCTCGAGAACCAGAACGTGACCGTGGCGATGTACGAGGGCGCTCCGCTGTACATCGAGATGCCGCCGTCGGTCGTCTTGGAGATCACCTACACCGAGCCCGGTCTGCAGGGCGACCGCTCCACCGGTGGCACCAAGCCCGCCACCGTGGAGACCGGCTACCAGATCCAGGTTCCGCTGTTCCTGGAACAGGGCACCAAGGTCAAGGTCGACACCCGCAACGGCGACTACCTGGGACGCGTCAACGAGTGAGCAGCGCACGCAGTAAAGCCCGCGTCCGCGCGGTAGAAATTCTGTTCGAGGCCGAACAGCGTGACGAGTCCATCCAGGACGCGCTGAACCGCCGTCGTGACAACAGCACCTCCAAAATCAACCCCTACACGGTGGACATCCTCGAGGGTTTCTATGATCGCGCCGAGGACATCGACGAGTTCCTGGAAACTTATTCGCAGGGTTGGACCCTGGACCGCATGCCCGCTGTGGACCGCAATGTCCTGCGCGTGGGCGCGTGGGAATTGCTCTACAACGACGAGATCCCGGATGCCGTGGCGGTGTCCGAAGCCGTGGCGGTGGCCCGGGAATTGTCGACCGATGATTCACCCCGGTTCGTCAACGGACTTCTGGGTCGGTTGCAGAAAGTTAAGCCGTCTCTGCTGGATTGACGGCGTGGGCCCCGGACCGCTCGTACAGAGCGATCCGGGGCCTTTCTCCTGTGATAGCGTCACATCAAGATCGCAACCTTTAAGTCCGTCCAGTGAGGCGGGGAAGGAGGCGGCACGTGAGCGTGCCCGAACACGGCGAATCATTGCCCGCGACCACGTCGCGCGTGATTCTCTCGACTGCCGACATAGACCGGGCCTTGACCCGGATAGCCCACGAGATCCTGGAGTCCAACAAGGGCACCGCAGGTCTCGTGATTTTGGGCATCGCCCGCCGCGGTTATCCACTGGCCCAGCGTTTGGCCGCCAAGCTCGAACAGACCGACGAGTCGTTCGATGCCCGTTCGTCCACCGGACAGTTGGACATCACCATGTACCGCGATGATCTGCGCAAGAATCCCGCGCGGACCCCGCAACCCACCATCATCCCGGACAGTGGCATCGACGGCCGCACCGTGGTGCTCGTGGACGACGTCCTGTTCTCGGGCCGCACTATCCGCGCGGCCCTGGACGCCCTGGTGGATGTGGGTCGCCCCAAGGTCGTTCGCCTGGCCGTTCTGGTCGACCGCGGTCACCGCGAACTACCCATCCGCGCCGATCACGTGGGCAAGAACTTGCCGACGTCTTCGCAGGAGAAGGTCCGGGTACTGCTGCGCGAATCGGATCTCGAAGAACGCGCGGAGAACCACGAGGACTGCGTGGTCATCGACGCCCTCGTCGCCTCCGATCCTGACGTGGCGCGCGCGGAGAAAGGGGTCACCTCGTGAAGCACCTGCTGACCACCGCCGACCTGAGCTACGCCGACGCCCTCAGCATTCTGGACACCGCCGATCAAATGGCCTCCGTGTCCTCACGTTCCGTGAAGAAGCTTCCGGCGTTGCGTGGCCGCACCGTGGTCAACCTGTTCTTCGAGGACTCGACCCGCACCCGCATTTCCTTCGAGACGGCCGCCAAGCGGCTCTCGGCGGACGTGATCAACTTCTCCGCCAAGGGGTCCTCGGTCTCCAAGGGCGAGTCCCTCAAGGACACCGCCCAGACCCTGATGGCCATGAGCGCGGACGCCGTGGTCATTCGCCACGGTGCCTCTGGCGCGCCACAGCAGCTCGCGTCGTCGGGCTGGATCGACGCCGCCGTGGTCAACGCCGGTGACGGCAAGCACGAGCACCCCACCCAGGCACTACTGGACGCGATGACCCTCCGGCGGGTGCGCGCGCAGCGTGAGGGCCGGCCGAGCACGGGCATGGACCTGGAAGGCATGCACGTGGTGATCGTGGGGGACGTGCTGCACTCCCGCGTGGCCCGCTCCAACGTGTGGCTGCTCAACACCCTGGGAGCGCGCGTGACCTTCGTGGCACCCCCCACGCTGTTGCCCGTGGGCATGGACCACTGGCCGTGCGAGGTCTCCTACGACCTGGACGAGGTACTCGCGCAACGTCCTGACGCGGTGATGATGCTCCGGTTGCAGAGCGAACGCATGAACGCCGCGTTCTTCCCGAGCGAGCAGGAGTACACGCGTGCGTGGGGATTGACCCCGGAACGTGTCGCCGCACTGGACGCCATGGATGCGCCCACCGTGATCATGCACCCCGGACCCATGAACCGCGGCCTGGAAATCTCGTCCGAAGCGGCCGATTCACCCCGGTCCACCGTGCTGGCCCAGGTGGCCAACGGTGTGTCCGTGCGCATGGCCGTGTTGTTCCTGTTGCTCTCGGGAGACGAGAGCACACCGTCCCTCTCCGACAACTGAAGGTGACATCGTGAGTTCCTTTCTCATCAGCACTGTGAGCCCCGAGGGCTCGGACCCCGTTGACCTTCTGATCGTGGACGGCGTGATCCAGGCCGTGGGCGAGCCCGGCTCCCTGGAGACCCCGGACGATGTCACCGTGGTGGACGGCGCCGGACTCATTGCCTTGCCCGGCCTGGTGGACATGCACACCCACTTGCGCCAGCCCGGCCACGAGGATGCCGAAACGGTCGACACCGGAACCCGCGCCGCGGCCAAGGGCGGTTACACGGCGGTCTTCGCGATGGCAAACTCCAAGCCCGTGGCGGACACCGCCGGTGTGGTGGAGCAGGTCTGGCAGCTCGGTCAGGACGCCGGTTGGGCGGACGTGCACCCCGTGGGCGCCGTAACCGTTGGGTTGGAGGGCCAACAGCTGTCCGAGATTCGTGCCATGGCCGAATCCCGCGCTCAGGTGCGAATGTTCTCGGATGACGGCAAGTGCGTCCACGACCCCGTACTCATGCGCCGCGCCCTGGAATACGTGAAGTCCTTCGACGGACTGGTCGCCCAGCACGCCCAGGAACCGCGCCTGACCGAGGGCGCGCAGATGAACGAGGGTGTCGTCTCGGCGGAGCTCGGGCTGACCGGTTGGCCTGCCGTGGCGGAGGAAGCCATCATCGCCCGCGACGTCCTGCTGGCCCAGCACGTGAACTCCCGGTTGCACATCTGCCACCTCTCGACCAAGGGCTCGGTGGAGATCGTGCGCTGGGCCAAGGAACGCGGCATCAACGTGACCGCGGAGGTCACCCCGCACCACCTGCTGCTCACCGAAGAACTGGTGCGCACCTTCGACCCGGTCTACAAGGTCAACCCCCCGCTGCGCACCGATGAGGACGTCATCGCGCTGCGCGAGGCAGTGGTGGACGGCACGATCGACGTGATCGGCACCGACCACGCTCCGCACACCATTGAGGACAAAGAATCCGAGTGGAGCTGCGCCGCGATGGGCATGACCGGTCTGGAGACCGCACTGTCCGTTGTGCAGAAGACCCTGGTGGACACCGGAATGATCGACTGGTCGACGGTGGCCAGGATCACCTCGCGCCGCCCGTCCGAGATCTTGCGTCTGCGGGATCAGGGTGGCGCACTCGAGGCCGGCGCTCCCGCCAACATCACGCTGTGGAATCCGGCGGGGGAGACCCCGGTCAATCCGGAAACGCACGTGTCCAAGGGTCGCAACAGCCCCTACAAGGGCATGCCGCTTCCGGGCAGCGTGAGCGCAACCTTCTACCGGGGCCACCCCGTGGTCCTGGACGGAGAGCTCAACTCGCCGCTGTCCTCCTGAGACCCGCTCCGACCCGTATCACGAAAGGCAACCCCGTCCATGTCTGACAAGCTTCTCCCCACGCTCCTCGCGATCCTGATCGTGGTGGTGCTCTTCGCCCTGGTGTGGTGGGGGTGGCGTGGCCGCATTCGACGCCAGTCGGACGTGCCCCAGTTGCCGCAGGCACCCGTTGACCTGCTGGATCGGCTCGTGACCCGAGCGGACGGCATGTACGTGGTGACCACCTACACGGCCCAGCCGCTCGAGCGGATCGCGATTCACGGCCTCGGAGTGCGCTCCAACGCTGAGGCGATCGTCGCCGAGGACGGCGTGCTGATCAACCGTCAGGGCGCTCAGGACGTCTACATCCCCCGCGAGCAACTGCGCTCGGTGGCCACCGCCTCCGGAATGGTCGGCAAGTTCGTTGAACGTGACGGCCTGGTCGTGTTCACGTGGGAACTCGGCGAGACCGTGGTCGACACCGGCTTCCGCGCACGCAACGGCGAGGAATCCCGCGAACTCGAGAACGCGGCGTCGGCCCTCGTGAACGCCCACTGAATCAGCTTCCGTTGCGCCCAGCGCATGTAGTTTTTCATGAAAAGGAAAGGAGTTCTTCGTGAACTCACACCCCCTTCAACCGTCCGTCCTGGTGCTCGAGGACGGCCGCGTGTTCCGCGGCCGTTCCTGGGGCGCTCCCGGCAACACCTTTGGTGAGGCCGTGTTCGCCACCGGAATGACCGGCTACCAGGAAACGCTGACGGACCCCTCCTACGCGGGCCAGATCGTCATCCAGACCGCGCCGCACATCGGCAACACCGGCGTCAACGAGCAGGACGCCGAGTCCCGCAAGATCTGGGTCAACGGTTTCGTGGTGCGCGACCCGGCGCGCCGCGCATCCAACTGGCGCTCCGAGCGCAGCCTGGACGACGAGCTCGCCGCCCAGGACATCGTGGGTCTGCAGGGTGTGGACACCCGCGCTCTCACGCGTCACCTGCGCGACAAGGGCGCAATGCGTGCCGGCATTTTCGCCGGCGACGACGCCGCTCGGCCCGTGTCCGAGCTGGTCCAGCTCGTCAAGGACCAGCCCACCATGGAGGGTCAGAGCTTGGCCGAGTCGGTCAGCATCGACGAGGCCTACGTGGTGGAACCGGCCGATCACGGCTGGGATGGCCCGGTCAAGCACGACCTGGCCGCCGTAGACCTGGGCATCAAGGGCATGACCCCGCAGCGTTTCGCGGAGCGCGGTGTGCGCGTGCACGTGCTGCCCGCGACCACCACGTTCGAGGACATCACGAACCGCAACGTGGACGGTGTGTTCTTCTCCAACGGTCCGGGCGACCCGGCGACCGCGGATCACCAGGTGGCGCTGCTGCGCGCGGTCCTGGACGCCAAGATCCCGTTCTTCGGAATCTGTTTCGGCAATCAGCTGTTGGGCCGCGCCCTGGGCTTCGGCACGTACAAGCTGCCCTTCGGCCACCGCGGCATCAACCAGCCCGTCATGGACCTGACCACGGGCAAGGTGGAAATCACCTCTCAGAACCACGGGTTCGCCGTGGACGCGCCGGTGGGGGAGACGGTGACCGCACCCGAATCCCGCTTCGGCCGTACCGAGGTATCCCACGTGGGGCTCAACGACAACGTGGTGGAGGGCATCCGTTGCCTGGATCTGCCGGCCTTCTCGGTGCAGTACCACCCCGAGGCCGCCGCGGGTCCGCACGACGCCGCCTACCTTTTCGACCGCTTTATCGACGTGATGGACCGGGCCGCTCAGGGCACCGCGACTCAGGAAGCAGGACAGCGCTAATGCCCCGCAGGCAAGATTTGAACAGTGTTTTGGTGATCGGCTCCGGCCCCATCGTGATCGGCCAGGCCGCGGAGTTCGACTATTCCGGTACCCAGGCGTTGCGCGTGCTCAAGGACGAGGGCATTCGCGTGATCCTCGTGAACTCGAACCCCGCGACCATCATGACGGACCCCGAGTTCGCTGACGCCACCTACGTGGAACCGATCACCCCCGAGGTGGTCGAGAAGATCATCGAGAAGGAACGTCCCGACGCCGTTCTGCCCACCCTGGGTGGCCAGACCGCGCTCAATACCGCGCTGGCACTGGATGCGAACGGTGTGCTGGACAAGTACGACGTCGAACTGATCGGCGCGGACGTCGAGGCCATCAACCTGGGCGAGGACCGCGAGGCGTTCAAGGGCGTGGTGGAGCGCTGCGGCGCGGAATCCGCCCGCTCGGTGATCGTCCACTCCATGGACGAGGCCCTGGCCGCCGCCGAAACCCTCGGCTACCCCATGGTGGTCCGCCCGTCCTTCACCATGGGTGGACTGGGCTCCGGCATGGCCTACAACGAGGCCGACCTGCACCGTATCGCCGGCGCCGGCATCCAGTACTCGCCCACCTCCGAGGTGCTGCTCGAAGAATCCATCCTCGGATGGAAGGAATACGAGCTGGAGATGATGCGCGACGCCAACGACAACGTGGTGGTCGTGTGCTCGATCGAGAACGTGGACCCCGTGGGCGTGCACACCGGTGACTCGATCACCGTGGCCCCCGCGTTGACCCTGACCGACGTGGAATACCAGCGGATGCGCGACATCGCGATCGCCGTGATCCGCGAGGTGGGCGTGGACACCGGCGGCTGTAACATCCAGTTCGCCGTGGAGCCGGACACCGGTCGCATCGTGGTCATCGAAATGAACCCGCGTGTCTCCCGTTCCTCCGCACTGGCCTCCAAGGCCACGGGCTTCCCGATCGCCAAGATCGCGACCAAGCTCTCGCTGGGCTACACACTGGACGAGATCCCCAACGACATCACGCAGAAGACCCCGGCGAGCTTCGAGCCGACGCTGGACTACGTGGTCGTCAAGGTTCCGCGCTTCGCGTTCGAGAAGTTCCCGGCCGCGGATCCGACACTGACCACCACCATGAAGTCGGTGGGCGAGGCCATGGCCATCGGTCGTAACTTCACCGAGGCGCTGCAGAAGGCATTGCGCTCCCTCGAGCAGAAGGGATCGTCCTTCGACTTCACCAAGCCCGCGGTGGAGGCCGGCCCCAACACCGTGGCCCGGCTGGTGGAACGCACCAAGGAGACCACCATGGAGCGCTTACGCAACGTGCAGCAGGCACTGTTGGCCGGTGCCACGGTGGAGCAGGTTTTCGACGCGACAGCGATCGACCCGTGGTTCTTGGACCAGCTCCAGCTACTCAACGAAACCGCCGAGCTGATCCGAGAGGACCGCGATCTGCGCCCCGAGACGCTGCGCGAGGCCAAGCGCCACGGCTTCTCCGACGCGCAGATCGGTGAACTCGTGCACCTGGACGAGGCCGTGGTGCGCGGTATCCGCCACGCCCTGGACATCCGTCCGGTGTTCAAGACCGTGGACACGTGTGCGGCCGAGTTCGAGGCGTTCACGCCGTACCACTACTCGAGCTACGACGAAGATAACGAGATCGCCCCGCACGAGAAGCCGTCGATCATGATCCTCGGTTCGGGACCCAACCGCATCGGTCAGGGCATCGAGTTCGACTACTCGTGTGTGCACGCCTCCATGGTGCTGCGTGAGGCCGGGTACGAGACCGTCATGGTCAACTGCAACCCGGAGACGGTTTCCACCGACTACGACATCTCCACTCGCCTGTACTTCGAACCGCTCACGTTCGAGGACGTCATGGAGATCGTGGAGGCCGAACGCCGCAGCGGTGGCCTCATGGGTGTGTTCGTGCAGTTGGGCGGCCAGACCCCGCTCAAGTTGGCCGCCGATCTGAAGGCCGCGGGTGTGCCCATTCTGGGGACCACCCCCGAGGCCATCGATCTGGCGGAGGACCGCGGCGAATTCGCCCGCGTGCTCCACCAAGCCGGTCTGCGCCAGCCCAAGAACGGCACCGCCTCCACCTTCGAGGAGGCGAGTGCGATCGCCAACGACATCGGATACCCGGTGCTCGTGCGTCCCTCGTACGTGCTCGGCGGCCGCGGCATGGAAATCGTCTACGACGAGGACTCACTGCGCCGTTATCTCGAGAACGCGACCGAGGTGAGCGCCAACCGCCCCGCGCTGATCGACAAGTTCCTGGAAGATGCCATCGAGATCGACGTGGACGCGCTCTTCGACGGCAAGGAAGTGTACGTGGGCGGCGTGATGGAGCACATCGAGGAGGCCGGTATTCACTCCGGTGACTCCGCGTGCGTGCTCCCGCCGGTCACGCTCGGTCCCGAGGTCGTGCAGCGTGTCCGAGAGGCCACCGCCGATATCGCCCGCGGTGTGGGGGTCAACGGACTGATCAACATCCAGTTCGCCCTGGCATCGAACATCCTCTACGTGATCGAGGCCAACCCGCGCGCCTCGCGCACCGTGCCGTTCGTCTCCAAGGCAACGGGCGTGCAGTTGGCCAAGGCCGCCGCACTCATGGGCACGGGCCGTTCCATCGCCCAGCTGCGGGACGAGCACGTGCTGCCGTCCAAGTACGACGGCGCGGACCTCCCGGTGAACACCCCGGTCGCCGTGAAGGAGGCCGTGCTGCCCTTCGCCCGCTTCCGTACCGCCGAGGGTTCCGTGGTGGATTCGCTGCTGGGTCCGGAGATGCGCTCGACCGGTGAGGTCATGGGCATCGACAAGTACTTCGACACCGCGTTCGCCAAGGCCCAGGCCGCCGTGGGCGGGCCGTTGCCGACCTCCGGGCGCCTGTTCGTCTCGGTGGCCAACAAAGACAAGCGCTCCGCGGTCATCTACGTGAAGATGTTCTCGAACCTCGGTTTCGAGATCGTCTCCACGGGCGGCACCGCCGATGTGCTGCGCCGCAACGGCATCGAATCCACCGTGGTCTCCAAGATCACGGACGCCCCCGAGGGGGAGGATTCCGTGGCGGACTGGATCACCGACGGCAAGATCGACCTGATCTTCAACACGCCTTCCGGCGGGCAGAAGGCACGCAGCGACGGCTACCAGATCCGCGCGGCGGCCACGTCCATCGGTGTGCCGATCATGACCACGGTGTCCGAGCTCGGTGCCGCGCTGCAGGCCATCACGGCGCAGCGGCAGTACTCGTGGTCGGTCAACAGCCTGCAGGTGCACGAGAAGAACCTGCGCGACGCCGTCCTCGCCGGGGAAGCGCGTGGCTGAGCAGGGAACACATCGAGCGGGTGACGACGCCGCGGCGTCGTCACCCGCGCTCGGGTCGCCCGAGGCATCGACCGCGGCCCGTGCGCCTTTCGGGACACGACTGCGCGAGGCCATGCTCAGGCACGGTCCGCTGTGCGTGGGCATCGACCCCCACCCGGCGTTGCTGGACGCTTGGGGACTGCCGTACTCGGTCGCGGGCCTGGAGAAATTCTCCTTGACCGTGGTCGAGGCGGCCGAGGGCCACGCGGCCACCCTGAAACCTCAGGTGGCGCTGTACGAGGCGTTCGGATCGGCCGGCATGGCGGTGCTCGAACGTGTGCTGAAGGAATCCCGCGAGGCCGGGGTCCTGAGCATTGCCGATGCCAAGCGCGGTGACATCGGGTCGACCATGGCCGCCTATGCGACGGCGTGGCTTTCCGATGATTCGCCGCTCGCGGCGGACTCCGTGACGCTGAGTCCGTACCTCGGGTTCGAATCTTTGCGGCCGGCCCTGGATCTCGCCCGCGAAACGGGCCGCGGAACCTTTGTCCTTGCGTTGACATCAAATCCCGAGGGCGCGAGCGTTCAGCACGTGGGAGGTGCTGAATCGGTGGCGAAGACAATCCTGAAAGCTGTACAGCACGAAAATCTTCGGAATACCGCTGCTACCTCGGTAAATAGCGTGTCGGGCGTCACAGAGAACCGTGCCGAACGGACATCACTGGTAAATCGTGACCAAATCGTTATAAATGGTAAAAATAATACTCTGGGATGTTGCGGAGTGGTTATTGGTGCCACCGTCTCGGATGCCCTCTCACAACTGCAGATAAACCTCCAGGGCTTCAACGGCCCGATCCTTTCCCCGGGTTATGGGGCCCAGGGGGCCGATGCACACGCGGTGGCCGAGGTGTTTGGCCAGGTCAGCGGGAATGTTCTTGCTAATTCATCCCGGGGTGTCTTACGCCATGGTCCGGACGTTTCCGCATTGCGTTCAGCAATGCAGCGAGCCGGTGATGAACTTAGCGCTGCCCTTTATGGATGAATCGTTTCTCTGAAAGAGGCTGAAACACCACAGAAAACCCTGATCAGGGGCTATTCGTGGTGTTTACGGCTTTATTGATGTCGGGTACTTTTCCGATAGCGGCTACCCCCAGATCCGCTACTGCAGGCGCGTGGGAGCGCACGCAGAGCAACCAGAGGAGAGAGATCCATATGGCATTACGTCCATTGACAGATGAAGAGAGAGCGCGGGCACGTGAGAAGGCGACTGCAGCGCGAACAGTGCGGGCGGAGGTGAAGAAAGCACTGCGTGAGGGCACCATGACCGTGGCCGAGGTTCTGCAACGCGGCGACAGCGATGAAGCCGTGAGCCGACTGAAGGTCACGGATCTGCTCGAAGCCACCCCCGGAATCGGAAAGGTCCGATCGGCGGCCATCATGGACCAGATCGGTATCGCACGAACCCGTCGGGTGCGTGGTTTGGGGCAGCACCAGCGACGTGCATTGATCGACTACCTTGACCGGTGAGTCGAGATCCACACCGGCGGAGCATTCGGTGAGCAGCGGCACATTGTTGTGAACGCAGCTGTTTGATCCCATTGATTGACCCGTTGGTACAGTGGCGGAACAGGTTTTCACCTGTTCCGCCACTTCTTTTTCCGGAGGTCCACGTGCCCGTCAAACCCACCGTCACCGTGCTGGCTGGACCCACGGCGGTCGGCAAGGGCACCGTGTCCACCTACATCCGCGATCACTACCCGCAAGTGTGGTTGTCGGTTTCGGCCACCACGCGTGCGGCTCGTCCCGGTGAGGTGGACGGTGTGCACTACTTCTTCGTCTCGGACGAAGAGTTCGATTCCATGGTGGCCAACAACGATTTGTTGGAGTGGGCCGTGGTGCACAATTCGCACCGCTACGGCACACCTCGGCAAAAGGTGGACCAAGCGTTGGCCCAGGGCAGAAGCGTGTTGTTGGAGATCGACCTGCAGGGCGCGCGTGAAATCAAGCGCACCCTGCCGTCCGCTCAGTTCGTGTTCTTGGCCCCGCCCAGCTGGGAAGAAATGCTGGCGCGATTGGTCGGTCGTGGGACCGAAACACCGGAGCAGCAGCAGCGACGGCTGGAAACAGCTAAAGTAGAGCTTGCGGCGCAACCAGAATTCGATCACACGGTGATCAATGACCGCGTGGAACGCGCCGCCGCTGAACTTGTAGAGCTCATGGGGTTGCCCGCCCAGACGCGGGACTGACCGCTGATCACCACGCACCCAGCCCACACGGCCAGGAGCCTACCCATTACCAAGAAGTCCATGACAGGAGTCATTCACTCGTGAGCACGAATTACGAAGGCATCGTCAACCCGCCCATCGACCGGTTGCTCGGCAAGACCGATTCCAAGTACGGGCTGGTCATCTTCGGTGCTCGGCGTGCCCGTCAGATCAACGCGTACTACTCGCAGTTGCACGAGGGCCTGTTCGAGTACGTGGGTCCGCTCGTGGACACCCAGCTCAACGAGAAGCCGCTGTCCATCGCGTTCCGCGAGATCGACGAGGACCTGATCGAGACCACCGAGGTCGATCACGCGGGCTTCTCCGCCAACGGCCAGCTCGTGACCGAGGAAGCAGCGTCCGCTGACGTCTTCGGCGGCGACTTCTTCGCTCAGGGCACCGACGAGGCCTCCGCGCCCATGTTCTCCGACAGCGCCGAGGTGGCCCCGGAAGAAGTCGTTGAGGTCGAGGAGGTCGTTGAGACCGAGGAACCCACCGACAAGTGACGGTTCCGCACGCTTCGGGTACCCCCGTTCACTCCCAATCGACCGCGCCGTTGCGCGTGGTCCTGGGCGTGGGCGGGGGTATCGCCGCATATAAGGCTGCACTGCTGACGCGCTTGTTCACCGAGGCCGGCCATCACGTGGTGCCCATGCCCACCGCGGCCGCGCTTGAATTCGTGGGGGCACCCACGTGGGAGGCGCTCACGGGGGAGTCGGTCTCCACGTCCGTGTTCGATCGCGTGGACACCGTCAATCACGTCTCCCAGGGGCAGCAAGCGGACCTGGTGGTCATCGCACCGGCCACCGCGGACCTGATGGCCAAGATCGCCCACGGCCTGGCGGACGACCTTTTGACGACTACGGTCCTGGCCTCCCGGGCGCCCGTCGTGCTGGCCCCGGCCATGCACACGGAGATGTGGCTCAACCCCGCAACCCAACGCAACGTGGCGCTGCTGCGCGAACACGGGCACACGGTCATCGATCCGGATTCGGGCCGGTTGACGGGTAAGGACAGCGGGCCGGGCAGGCTTCCCGAGCCCCAGCGAATTTACGACGCCGCTCTGGCCGTTCTCGCGCACGGCACCGAAGCGGCGTCGTCGGGCCCGCTGGCCGGGCGTCGAGTCCTGATCACGGCGGGAGGAACCCGCGAGGCGCTGGACCCCGTGCGGTTCTTGGGCAATCGCTCCTCGGGTAAGCAGGGGATCGCCCTGGCCCAGGCCGCCCGGGACGCGGGCGCCACCGTGCACCTGATCGCGGGACATGTGGAGACCGAGCTGCCGAGCGGCGTCGAAATCTCGAACGTGTCCTCCGCGCTGGAGCTTCACGACGCGACCCGAGCTGCCGCTGAGAACGCGGACGTGGTGATCATGGCGGCTGCCGTGGCGGATTATCGACCCGTGTCGGTTGGGGAGCACAAGATGAAGAAGTCCGAGGACGGCACGGACCCCGTCATCGAGCTCACCCGCAATCCGGACATCCTGCGCGCCCTCGTGGACGATCGCAAGAACACGGGCCGCGAGCAGCTGATCGTGGGATTCGCGGCGGAAACCGGTGACGGCGAGCACTCCGTACTGGACTTCGGCCGGGCCAAACTGCAGCGCAAGGGCTGTGACCTGCTGGTCGTGAACGAAGTGGGTACGTCCAAGGTGTTCGGCCAGGACGCGACCGAGGTCACGGTGCTGTCTGCGCACGGCACCGAGGACGCTCACGCCGCCGGCTCCAAGGCCGAGGTGGCGCAATTCATCGTGGATCGTGTGGGCCTCGAACTGGGAGTCTGAGTGGACGGGTAGTCTTGGACGGTGACCGAATCTAGCCCCCACCTGAGAATTTTCACCTCCGAATCAGTGACGGAGGGACACCCGGACAAAATCTGTGACCAGATCTCGGATTCCATCCTGGACGCCCTGCTCACCGAGGATCCCGAGTCCTCGGTGGCCGTGGAGACCATGGTGACCACCGGACTGGTTCACGTGGCCGGTGAAGTCAAAACCAAGGCGTACGTGGAGATCCCGCACATCGTGCGCAAGTGCCTCCTGGACATCGGCTACAACTCGTCCGTGCACGGCTTCGACGGCGAGTTCTGCGGCGTGTCGATCAGCGTTGGCGAGCAGTCCAGTGAAATCCACGACGGCGTGTACAACTCCCTGGAGAGCCGTTCCGGTGTGGCCAAGGATCCGCGTGACATTCAGGGCGCAGGGGACCAGGGCCTGATGTTCGGCTACGCGTCGGACGAGACCGATGTGCTCATGCCCGCACCGATCTCCGTTGCCCACCGGTTGTCCGAGCAGCTCACCCGCGTGCGCAAGACGGCCGTGCTGCCGAACCTCCGCCCGGACGGTAAGACCCAGGTGACCCTGGGCTACGACGGGCACACTCCCGTGTCCGTGGAAACCGTGGTCGTGTCCTCGCAACACGCCGAGGGATATGACCTGAATCAGCTGGCCACCGACATCTCTCAGTCCGTGATCGACCCGGTGCTCGCCGATTCCGGCCTGGACCTGTCCAACACCAAGATCATCGTGAACCCCGCGGGCAATTTTGTCCGCGGTGGCCCCGTGGGTGACGCAGGTCTGACCGGCCGCAAGATCATCGTGGACACCTACGGCGGTATGGCCCGCCACGGCGGCGGTGCGTTCTCCGGTAAGGACCCGTCCAAGGTGGATCGTTCCGCCGCGTATGCCATGCGCTGGGTCGCCAAGAACGTGGTGGCAGCGGGTCTGGCGCGCCGAGCCGAGGTGCAGGTCGCGTACGCGATTGGTCAGGCGCACCCGGTGGGTCTGTACGTGGAGACCTTCGGCACCGAGACCGTGGACCCCCAGCGCATCGAGAAGGCCATCCTGGAGGTCTTCGACCTGCGACCGTTGGCCATCATCGAGGACCTGAACCTCAAGCGCCCCATTTACGCCAAGACCGCGGCGCACGGTCACTTCGGCCGCACTGACCCCGATTTCACCTGGGAGCGCACCGACCGCGTCGAAGCGTTGCGTTCCGCCGCGGGACTGTGAGCGAGCGTTCCGGGCCGGGGGCAGTTCCCGACCCGGACGCCGCCCCGGAGCAACTCTCCCTGGACGGGTTGCCCGAACCTTCACCCGCACCCAAGAAATCTGACCTTCCGGTGGGGGCTGAAGGCCCGGCACCCGAAAACCCCATTGCCAAGGTGTTGTTGGACGCCTATGTTCCCCACCTTGATCGGCTCTTCGACTACCGCGTGAGCGCCGGTCTCGACCCGGACGCCGTGGTGGGTGCCAAGGTCTCCGTTCCTTTCTCCGGCCGCCTGATGACCGGATGGATCGTGGACCGCGTTGCCGAGTCCGACGTGACCGGTCGTCTCTTGAGCATCCGCAAGGTCCTTTCTCCGTTGCCCGTGCTCAAGCCGGGGATCGTGGAGCTGGCTCAGGCCGTGGCCGCCCGTTCTGCCGGAACCGTGTCGGACGTCCTGCGGGTAGCCGTACCACCGCGAGTGGCCCGTATCGACAAGGAAATGCTGGCGCGCCGGAAGGCGGCTGCGGCCGAAGAATCCGAGGCGATACCGGCAACGGGCGATACGACCACACACGACGCCGACGCCGCCAACGTGGCGCACGGCGATCCCCAAGCCGGCGAGCTCGGGCCGTCGGATGCCGAAGACGTGAAGCCTTCGGGCGACGTCGACAATGCGGCCGAAACTACCGAGGCGACCGACGCGGAGAAACCCGACCCAGCGACGTCGGCGGGGGAGCAGGCCGACGCGCCGGTCACCGTGCCTCGTGAACTCTGGCGTCACTACGACGGCGGCCCCGAGTGGCTCACCGCGGCCACGGAGGGAGCTCCGGCCCGTGCTGTGATCGAGGTGTTGCCGTCCCCGGAGGACCACGACTGGGCCCTGTTGACGGCATCCGCCATGGCGGCCACCTATGAGGCCGGGCACGGAGCGTTGGCCGTGGTGCCCGACTACAAGTCGCTCGAGCGCCTGGCAGCGGCTCTCGAATCGCTAGTGGGATCTGACCGTGTCGTGCGACTGCACGCCGACGACGGCCCAACGCCGCGATACCGGGGCTACATGGAGCTGTGCCTGGGCTACAAACGCTTGGCGATCGGCACGCGTTCCGCCGCCTACGCACCCGTTGAGGACCTGCGCCTGGTGTGTTGTCACGACGACGGCGACACAAGCTATGTGGAACAACGCGCGCCGTATCAGCACACGCGAGACGTGTTGTTGTTGCGCGCCCAGCAGGAAGACACGGCGGCGTTGTTCACGGGTTACAGCGTGAGTCCGGAAGCGCAGCGTCTCATCACCACGGGCTGGGCGGCCCACCTGCGTTCCGAGCGTGCGACCCTGCGCACGCACTCACCGAGGGTCGAGGCGACATCGGACTCGTTCAATCTGTCGCGCGATCCCATGGCCGCGCGAGCGAGGCTGCCGCACGAGGCGTTCCGGGTGGCTCAGCAGGCACTGACTCGTGGACCGGTGTTAGTTCAAGTTGCTCGTCGCGGCTATGCGCCATTCGTGGCCTGCGAGCGCTGCCGGACACCCGCCCGCTGCCGCGGCTGCGGGGGATCGCTGTCGCTGCGTTCGGGGCGCGAGGCTCCCGTGTGTACGTGGTGTGGTCGCAACGCCCACGGCTGGCAGTGTCAGGAATGCGGTTTTCAACGCCTGCGGCTGAGCAAGGTCGGGGCGCTGCGCACAGCCGAGGAGCTGGGGCGCGCGTTCCCGCAGGTTCCCGTCATTTCTTCGAGTGCCGAACATGTCCGAGCAAATGTGGGCTCCGAGCCCGCGCTGGTCGTGGCGACCCCCGGCGCGGAACCGGTCGCCGAGGGTGGCTACGCGGCGGCCCTGCTGTTGGACGGCAACGAGATGCTGGCGCGGCCGTGGCTGCGCGCCGAGGAACAGACCCTGCGGCGCTGGTTCAATGCGGCGGCACTCGTGCGGTCTTCATCGAAGGGTGGGACCGTGGTCGTGACCGCTGACCATGATCAGGCGGTGGGTGCCCTGGTTCGCTGGGACCCGTCGGGCCACGCCTATCGTCAACTGCAGGAACGTCACGAGCTGGGCCTACCACCAGCAGTACGGACCGCAGCCCTCACCGGCCCGCGGGACGCGCTGACCGCAACCCTGCGCGACCTCGACCTGCCGTCGCAGGTCAACGTGGTAGGCCCCGCGCCCATGAAAGATCAGGTGGGTGGCTGGTCCGACGAGGGCGATCCGGGGACCCTGGCCGGCCTCGCGACCGAGGATGAGCCGCAGTACCGGGCGCTATTGTTCTTCGGTTTCGGGATCGCTCCGCGCATCACTGCGGCATTGCGGGCCGAGAAGGCCCGTGCCTCCGCGCTGCGGGAGCACGCGGTGGTTAATGTGCGCTGCGATATCACTGACCTGTTGTAGTTGGGCCGCCACCCAGGTTGACGTCGGTCTCGAACGCCACGGGGGTTCCGTGTTCTACCGTGCGTGAGACGGTGCAGTACTTGTCGTGCGAGAGCTTCACCAGTCGGTCGACCAGACCGGCGGCCTTGCGCCCGCCCTCGTCATCTGGGAACGACAGGTTGAAGGAGAGGTTCAGGTCCTCCAAGCGGCTCCCGCCGCTGTCCTCCGCGATTTTGTTACCGCTGGCCTCGACCTTGAATTCCGCGGGCTCGGAACTGCGCGAGGTAACGGTATCCACGTCGATGGACGAGCACCCCGCGATGGCGGCCAGGAGCAGTTCCACCGGGGACATCAGGTCCTCGCCACGGCCGAAAGTGACTTCGACACCGGCCGCATTGCGGGCGACGTAGCGGTTGGTGGCTTCACGAGTTAGTTCGATGGAATGCGTGGGGTTCTGGTGATTGCTCATGACGTCATGATCTCACCGGCAACTGTTATGAGACAGAATGTGGTTCACCATACGAAGGAGACTGACGATGACGACAGACAACCCGACTTCCAACGATTCACCGACGGTACCTACGGATCCGGGTGAGCAGCTATGGCAGTGGAATGCGAGCGAGTTGGCTCGAGCAATCGCCGCAGGGCTCATCTCCAGTAGAGAAGTGATCGAGAGCTGTCTGGGCCGCATCGAAGACGTCAACCCACAGCTCAACGCGTTGGTTGAGGTGCGACCAGAGGAGGCGCTGTCTCTGGCCGACGCCGCTGATCGTCAGCGTTCGTCCGGTGCAGAGCTGGGACCCCTCCATGGTGTTCCGGTTGCCACCAAAGTGAATTCGGACGTAGCGGGCTATGCGACTACGGACGGTATTCCGGCGTTGAAGGACTCCGTAGCGAAACAAGACAGTCCTCACGTCGCGAGTTTGCGGCGAGCTGGTGCCGTGCTTTTGGGCCGTAGTAACTCTCCGGCCTTCGCCTACCGCTGGTTCACCAACAATGATCTGTACGGCAGGACGCTCAATCCGTGGGACTCCTCGCGGACTCCGGGCGGCTCAAGTGGCGGGGCGGCCTCTGCCGTCGCTTCGGGAATGGTGCCGATCGCAGGGGGTAACGATATCGGAGGGTCGGTACGGTATCCCGCATACGCCTGCGGTGTGGTTGGTCTGAGGCCCACCGTTGGTCGCGTGGCGCAGACATACCAGTCGGGTGAAGTTGATTCATCATTGTCCGTGCAAATCATGGCCGTTCAAGGTCCACTTGCGCGCAGTGTTGAAGATGTTCGTCTCGCGATGAAGGCCCTCGAAGATTTCAGTCATCGAGATCCGGCATTCGTTCCCGGTGCACGAGTTGCCAAACTCCGCGGGCATCGTCCGCGTGTCGGGCTCGTCCGAGACTTCGGCATTGGTACTCCTTCTTCTGCGGTCAATACATCGTTGGAGTCGGCCGCAGACTATCTCCGCAGCGCGGGGTATGTCGTCGAAGAGATCGAGTTGCCCGTTCTGGCTGAGGCCTACCGATTGTGGTACTTGCTCTGTATGGAGGAGTTCCGGTTGGCGATGCCTCTGGTCAATGAGGTCGGTGATGACGGCATGAAAAAGGCCGCCGAGCATTACTATGCAGTCGCCCAGGAATGGTGGGGGAACAAACCCAGTCTTGACCAGTTCATTGCTGGTTACGCGCGCCGGGGCACACTGATTCGTCAACTCGGCGGGATCCTCGAGTCCCACCCGCTAATTCTCCTGCCGGTCTCATCGGAGCAAGCCTTCGAGCAGGACGCGGACATCGCCAGCGTCGAGAGCATGCGCCGGCTGATGGGCGCTCAGGCCTCCATGATGGCGATTCCCGTTTTGGGTTTTCCCGCGATGTCCGTGCCCACGGGTGTGGTCGATGGGTTGCCAACCGGGGTACAACTTTTGGGCAGGCGATTCGACGAGGACACACTTCTTGACGCAGCCACCGTCATCGAGGCACACGCTGGAACATTCACCCCGATTGGGCCTCGCTGAGACAAACTACCGCTCAGGGAAGCGTTAACTCGTCTCAGGCAGCGCCGGCAGCTTCTTCTCGAACAGCCAGTCATGCAGCAGGGGCTCCACGGGGCGTCCACTGACCTCGGAGGCCAGCGCCAAGAAATCGGTCGTGGTGACGTTCGAGCACCGGTTCTGGCCGGTCCACCGCTGCAGGATCGTGAAGAAGGTCTGATCGCCCACGGCCATCCGCAGCGCGTTCAGTGTGAGTGCGCCGCGCACGTAGACGCGGTCGTCGAACATTTTTTTCGGCCCGGGGTCCCCGATCACCACTTTCTGCTTCGACCCGGACAGCTCCGCATGGGCAGACAGCGCTTCTTCGTGGGCCGAGCGGCGACCGGAGGCCTCGGACCACACCCACTCCGCGTAGTGGGCGAAGCCCTCGTTGAGCCAAATGTCGGACCAGGAGGCTGGGGTCAGCGAATTGCCGAACCACTGGTGGGCCATTTCGTGGGCAATGAGCCGTTCGGACTCCCACGACTCGGTCATATGATTGGGGCCGAAAATCGACAGCGGTTGCGATTCGAGCGGAATTTCCAGTTCATCGTCGGTCACGACCACGCCGTAGTAGCCGAACGGGTACGCCCCGAACCGTTGTTCGAACACGGACATCATCGCGTGCTGTTTCGCCAACACGTGCTGAGCCTGTGACCACAGGTGTTTACCGCAGGCCAGCGTCAGCGGAACGCGCGCCGGGGGATAGGACCCGGGTTCCACGGACCCGCGCCGGTACTGACCCATTTGCACGGTGGCCAAGTAGGTCGCCACCGGTTCGCGGGATTCCCAGGTCCACGCCGTGCGCGGACCGCGAGAATCCACCGAGACCAGCTCGCCGTTCGAAATCGCCGTGTAGTCGGAGTCCACCAGCACCGTGACCCGGAACGTCGCCTTCTGACTCGGATGGTCGTTGCACGGGAACCACGTGTCGGCACCGACCGGCTGCCCGGCGACCAGAACGCCGTCGGAAAGCTCCTCCCACCCGATGTCGCCCCACGCGCCAGAGGCCGGAGACGGCGTTCCCCCGTAGTGGATCTCGAGCGTGAGCGCCTCGTCCACGGAAAATCGCTCGCGAGCGTCCACCACCAGTTTGGTCTTCGCCTGTTTGAACGAACTGGGCTGACCGTTGACCAGCACCCGCTCCACTGTCAGCCCCTCAAGGTCCAGGGACAGCGCCGAACAGTCCTCCAGGACCCGGGCGTCCAACACGGCTCGCGCTCGCAGTGTGTTGGGCAGGATGTCGTAGTCGAGATCCAGGTCGTAGTGCGTGACGCGCACCTCGGACGTGCCCGACTGTGGCGTGTAGGAATCCAAGTAACTCATGGTGCTCCTTCCCCGGAACTGACGCCCGGTTCAACCGCGCTGATGCAGTTCGATCGCGAGCTCCAGGAGCCGTCGCGCGGAATCCGCCCACGTATGGGCGCGTACCCGTTCCAGTCCCCCCAGGACCCGTTCTTGTGCGAGCTGCGGATCGGCGAGCTCGCGCACCCGGGTGGCGAACGCGGCGGCGTCGTCGGCGGGTGCGTACCCTGCGGCGCGGCCGGCCACCTCCCGAAAAATCGGTGTGTCCGAACAGACTACGGGAGCCCCGGCTGCGAACGCTTCGATGAGCGGTAAGCCGTAGCCTTCGGCGCGCGAGGCCGTCAGCAGGGCGGCGCACGAGGACAGCAGGTCTTGGTACTCGGCGTCGGTCACACCGCGGTGGAAGACCACGTTGTCGGCGGGGCCCACGAGCGCACGCAGTGCTTTTTCCCGCGCCGGCGAAATCCGGGACAGCACGTGCAGCGTGTGGTCGGGCAGCTGCCCGGCCGCGCGCAGCAGGGTCTCCACGTTCTTGTACGGCAGGAACGAACCCATGTAGAGCAGGTCCGTGCCGCGCGTTGCGAGCCTGGCGAGCGCCTCGCCGTCGGACACCGCCGCCGACGACGCCGCATTGGGCACCACGCGCACGTCCCGTTTGGTCAGGCGGTGGGCCAGGATCTGCTCGCGAGAAGTCTCGGAAACCGTGACCACGGCGTCGGCTCGGTTGAGCGCGACCCGCTGCGGCCACCACGCCTTGTGATAGGCCCGCCACCCCCATTGAATGGGCAGCGGCAGATCCGAGGGCGGCTGGGGATGTTCGTAGTAGATCAGGTCGTGAAGGGTCAGGATCAACTTGTACCGGCGGCCCAGCGAACCCATGGTCTGCATGGGGGAGAAGACCACGTCCGGGCGGTAACGATTGAGCTCAAGCGAGGTGAGAACTTCGGCGGGTGAGGTCACCGACGGCCCGGTGAGGTGGGGGAGTTCAGGGACATGCTCCAGCTGGGCGGGGTCGCTGATCAGCGCGGCCAAGCGGACTCGGGGATCGTCACGGGTCAGTTCGGCCAGCGCAGTGAGGAGCTCGGCGCTGTAGCGGCTGATGCCGTCGTGGTGGTCGGTGCGGATGTAGCGGGCGTCGAAAAGGAACTTCACGGGTGCTCATCACCGGCACTGCGGTCGTCACGGTCGCGGCGCTCGCGGAAGGCCTGCTGTGCGGCTTGTTCGCGGGCGAGCTGGTCCTGGCGAATGATCGGGGTCATGCCGGTGAGTTGGTCGGGCGTGGACTCGGTGGTGTCCGCGAGCGGTAGCTGGTCGTGAACGTCCAGGGGCTCCGGAGCGGGAGAGGAAAGGAAATCATTAATGTACTCGGCCGCGAGGACCGGGGCCTCGTAGTGGATCAGGTGGCCGGTCTCCGGAATGATTTCCAGGCGGTGGCTGCGGATCCAGGAGGCCATGGTCTCCTGGGACTGCACGGAACCCAGATCGTCCTCGGCACCCACGATCAGCAGGGTGGGCATGGTCAGCTGCATGGCGACCTCGGCCACGGTGCCGGAAACGGACGCCTGGTACGCCTCGTGGAGGACATCGCGGTTGGCGAAGGTCGAGAAGTAGGACTCGTGCTGGCGCAGTGCGTACTTCTTGACCTCGGGGTCCTGGGACTTGACCATCACATCCGTCATGAGCTTCACCACGGACCCGGAGGACAGCAGCTTGGAGCCCAACGCGCGGGGCAGCTTCTTGCCCACACTGTAGTAGAACTCGGTGAGTTTGGTCAGCCCCTTGTGCTGGCCGTCCAGGGCCGGCTCTGAAATCGGGTTGATGAGCACGAGCCGCTGCACCATGGACGGGTAATCGACAGCGAAGTGCGAGGCAATGATGGAGCCGAAGGAATGGCCGACCACAACGATGCCGCTGCCGCTGTCCGGGGACACCGCACCATCGGTCAGAGCCGTGATGAAGTCCCGTGCGAAGTCCACGTAGTTCGGGATGTTGTGTTCACGCGCCGGGAAGGGTTCCGAGCGACCGAAACCCGGCAGATCGGGCACGACCACGTGGTACTTATCACGCAGCTCGGTGGCGATCAGTTGCAGACCGTGGTGGTCCCCGCGGAAACCGTGAAACATGACGATGAGCGGTTTGTGCTGTTTGTCGGCGTCGTAGAACCAGTACCTGACCTTGTATCCGTCCAGTTGAACGCTGCGACGTTCGGCGTACGGATTATCCACGGTGACCTCCAAGTCATGGGCGAGCAGCGGGTCCATGGTAACCGTCCGGCCCGGGAGCACGCCGCAGTTGCGGTGCTGGTCTAAACTGGCGAGAGATCCCCATGTCATTCCGCGTGGAATCACCATGCCAGCGGTTGCCGCCGGTCAGGGCGGCGCGTGAATGACTCAACAATGTGATGTGAAGGCGAGGCACGTGAGCGCGCAGAACACCCCGGAGACGGGAACCGAGTACGACGTCCAGCGAATTGAGGCCGCCTGGCCCCAGTTCTGGGACGAACAGCAGGTGTACAAGCCCCTCGACGACGGTTCCAAGCCCCGGCGCTACGTGCTGGACATGTTCCCCTACCCCTCCGGTGACCTGCACATGGGTCACGCGGAAGCCTTCGCCATGGGCGACGTGGTGGCCCGTTACTGGAAGCACCGCGGCTATGACGTGATGCACCCCATTGGCTGGGACTCCTTCGGTCTGCCTGCGGAGAACGCCGCGATCAAGCGGAACACCCACCCGGCGGAGTGGACCTACCGCAACATCGACACGCAGAAGAAGTCCTTCCAGCGCTACGCGATCAGTGCGGACTGGACGCGGGAGATCCACACCTCGGATCCCGAGTACTACCGCTGGACCCAGTGGCTGTTCCTGCAGTTCTACAAGCACAACCTGGCCTACCGAAAGGACTCGCCGGTCAACTGGTGCCCCACGGACCAGACCGTGCTGGCCAACGAACAGGTCGTCAACGGACTGTGCGAGCGTTGCCATACGCCGGTGACCAAGAAATCCCTGAACCAGTGGTACTTCAAGATCACCGATTACGCGGACCGGCTCCTGGACGACATGAAGGAGTTGGGGGGCCACTGGCCCGAGCGCGTGCTGGCCATGCAGCGCAACTGGATCGGCCGTTCCGAGGGCGCGCACGTGAACTTCGTGATCGAGGGCGCCCCGGCCGAGGGTGCGGATGCCTCCGACGCCTCCGGTCGCACCGTCACTGTGTTCACCACCCGACCGGACACCCTCTACGGCGCCACGTTCTGCGTGGTCGCCGCGGATGCCGCAATTGCCGGTGAGATCGTCGACGACGAGCACCGGGCGTCCCTGGAGGAATACCAGGAGAACATCAAAGCGCTCTCGGACATCGACCGTCAGGCCACCGACCGCACCAAGACCGGCGTGTTCCTGGGCCGCTACGCGGTCAACCCCCTCAATGGCGAGAAGCTGCCGGTGTGGGCCGCGGACTACGTGCTGGCCGACTACGGCACCGGCGTGATCATGGCCGTGCCCGCCCACGATCAGCGTGACCTGGACTTCGCCCGCGAATTCGATCTGCCCGTGCGCGTGGTCGTGGACACCGGTGAAGAAGACCCCGCCGTCTCCGGCGTGGCCACCACCGGTGACGGCCAGTTGGTCAACTCCGGTCCGCTGGACGGTCTGCCCAAGGCTGAGGCCATCACCCAGGCCATCGACATCGTGCGCGAGGCCGGTACCGGCGAGCGCTTCATCAACTACCGGCTGCGTGACTGGCTGCTGTCCCGTCAGCGCTTCTGGGGCGCACCCATCCCCATCATTCACTGCGAGGCGTGCGGCGAGGTGCCGGTCCCCGAGGACCAGCTGCCCGTGAAACTGCCCGAAAACCTGCGCGGCGAGGAACTCTCGCCCAAGGGACAGTCCCCGCTCGCGGCGGCGTCGGACTGGGTGAATGTGACCTGCCCCGAGTGCGGCGGGCCCGCTAAGCGCGATACCGACACCATGGACACGTTCGTGGATTCGTCCTGGTACTACCTGCGTTTCGCCTCGCCCAATGACGAGAACGCCCCGTTCGATCGTGACGAGGTGGACCGTTGGCTGCCCGTGGATCAGTACGTGGGCGGTGTGGAGCACGCGATCCTGCACCTGCTGTACAGCCGGTTCTTCACCAAGGCCCTCTACGACTTTGGCCTGATTGGTTTCCAGGAGCCGTTCAAGGCGCTGCTCAACCAGGGCCAGGTGCTCAACGGTGGCAAGGCAATGTCCAAGTCGCTGGGCAACGGTGTGGACCTGGGCGAACAGCTGGACGCCTTCGGTGTGGATGCCGTGCGCCTGACCATGGTGTTCGCCTCCCCGCCCGAGGACGACGTGGACTGGGCGGACGTGTCCCCGCAGGGTTCGCAGAAGTTCCTGGCCCGCGCGTGGCGTCTGGCCCAGGACAGCACCGCCGGCCCGGATGCGGACTTCTCCGCCGGTGACAAGGCGTTGCGCAGCGTGACCCACCGGACCATTGCCGACGCCACGCAGCTGCTGGATTCCGGCAAGTTCAACGTGGTCATCGCCCGCACCATGGAGCTGGTCAACGCCGTGCGCAAGGCCATCGACAGTGGCCCCGGTGCCAATGATCCCGCCGTGCGCGAGGCCGTGGAGGCCGTGGCCATCCTGCTCTCCCTGGTGGCGCCCTACACCGCCGAGGACATGTGGCACGCGCTCGGTCACGAGGATTCCGTGGTGCTCGCACCGTGGCCCGAGGTGGACGAGGCTCTGCTCGTGGACGACACGGTCACCGCGGTGGTCCAGATCAAGGGCAAGGTCCGCGATCGCCTGGAAGTCGCCGCGGACATTTCCGAGGCCGACCTCGAGGCCGCAGCACTGGCCTCGGGGACCGTCCAGCGCCACATCGGTGACGCCACGGTCCGGAAGGTCATTGTGCGCGCGCCCAAGCTCGTGAATATCGTGGTGTGATGAACTCCGCCAGCGAACAGCGCCCGTCACCCGGAACTCCGCCGGGGGACGGGCGCTGTCCCGTTCCCGGGGCCAAGGTCGCGGTGGTGACGGACAACGCGGCCGCGCTTCCTTCCGCCTGGCAGGCAGAGTTCGAGGCCTCCGGGGTCTTCGCGAGCGTCGAGTTGCCCGTGTTGATCGGCGGTCAGCTCTACACCGAGGACGAGGCGGACATGCTCTCGTCCCTGGTCATCGCGCTCGCGGAAGGTCGGTCGGTGACGACCTCCAGGCCGGCCCCAGGGCAACTGCGCAAGATCTACGAGGCGTTCCAGGCCGCGGGTTTCGAAGCGATCGTCTCGGTGCATCTGTCGGCGGAGCTGTCCGGGACGCTGGGTGCGGCACGCATTGCGCGCCAGGACATCGGCATCCCCGTTCGTCTCGTGGACACCCACAGCGCCGCACTCGGGCAGGGCCTGGGCGTGCGCGCGGCGGTCCAGGCGGCCTTGGCGGGGCAGGGGATCGACGACGTCGCTGCGGCCGCCTCCGCGGCGGCCTCCGACGCTCAAGTGCTGATCCAGGTGAACTCGCTGGAGACGCTGCGCCGGGGTGGGCGGATCAACCCGACCTCGGCGATGCTGGGGACCATGCTGCAGATCAAGCCGCTGCTGTCCCTGCACGAGGGCAAGATCGTGACCGTGGAGCGGCCGGTGTCTGCGATCAAGGCGCGCGGCCGCTTTATGACGCTCGTGGGGGATGCGCTGGCCCACTCCGAGGCGTCGACTCCCGTGCTGTGTATTCACCACGTGTCCGATCCCCATGGCGCTCGGGAGATCGGGGAAACCCTGGTGGACCGGTACCGCCCGGATGCCCAGCTGATCCTGAGCGAGTTGCCCGCGGTGTTGAGCGCACACGTGGGGTTGGGGACCAAGGCCGCGATCGTGGAGGGCCCGACGAGTCGACCCATCGCGCACGGCAACCGGGCTGCACCGGCGGAGTCCTGACTCTTTTTCCGCCACGGTGATCCCCTGACCGTGGCTTGAGCATTGGTTCGTCCCGTCCCGGCCGGTTGGCTGGTGGACATGAGCGGGGTCAATTATCGGGGACGAGCACGGCTGCGGGATCAACAGGCCACGGAGCGGTTATCCGCTCTCCTTGAGGGGGTGGCGGAGCGCGCGGACGGACCGGTGGATGCGGCGTTGGATGCAGAGGGCTTCGAGTCCGCTCGCGATCCTGCCGTCGAAGTGGGCGGGCCTCAACACCGAGAGCCGGTGGCCGTGCGGGCGTTCTTTGCTCGCCCCGCCGTCGTGGTGCTGATCGCTGTGCTGCTCGTGGTGTGCGGGGTCTCCGCGCTGTCCTTGCTGCCGGGCGGCTCGGACCCGGAAGCCTCCGTGGTGGCGGAAGCGGACGCTTCTGGGTCCCCAGAGGATTCGGGGCAGGCATCGGGCGCTGGATCACCAGCCAGCCCACCAGGCCCGGCCCCCAGTCCCGGCGCCCCGCATTCTGCGACTCCAGCCGGGGCGCCCTCATCCGCGCTGACCGTGCACGTGGTCGGTGAGGTGAAAAAACCCGCGGTGGTGCAGTTGTCCCCGGGTGCTCGCGTGATCGACGCCGTGGAAGCCGCCGGAGGGCTCACAGATGCCGCCATCACCGAGCGCATCAATCTGGCTCAGCCCGTTACCGACGGACAACAGGTACTGATCCCCAACAAGCAAACTGCGGCGGACGTGCAAGCCCCCGGACAACCGGCAGGTTCCGCGCCCGGGCCACCGGCGGGGGACGACCCTGCAAAGACATCGGGGAGTGAGGGTGCCGGAAAAGTACCTGATGGCGGCGCTGGGAAGAGTGGGGCGGCGTCGGGCGGGATGATCAACCTCAACACCGCGACCGCTGCCGACCTCGAAGAACTACCTCGGGTCGGACCGGTCCTCGCCCAACGCATTATCGATTTCAGAACCGAACAGGGCCCCTTCACCGCCCCCGAGCAACTCGATGATGTGAGTGGAATCGGCCCAGCCATGCTCGACGCCCTGTTGCCACTGGTTACGGTATGAATCGTCGGTGGGACCTCCGCCTGGTCCCGTCGGCCGTCACGGCCTGGTTGTGCTCCATGGTGTTCCTGACCGGCGGGGTTACACCGGCCACGTGGACCGGTCTGGTGTGTGTGGGCGTCACCGGTGCGATGTTGTTCCTAGTGCGCCGTCTTCGGCACCGTCGACGACGCCGCGGCGGCCATCCGTACCCCCGCCACCCACCCGGGCGTCTGACCGAGGTCACGGAGGCGCTCGCCGTCGTGGCCCTCTGCGCCGCCGCTGCCGTGTTGACAGCGTGGAACACGACCCAACCCGCACGCGCCGCACTGAGCGATCATCCGCCCGGGTCGACCGTACGGGTGAGCGCCACGGTGAACGACAAGCCCATGGCGTACTCGAGCCAGTCGTTCGCAGGTCGGGGTGAGGAGGGAGAGGGGACGGCCGTCTCATTACGCACGGAACGGGTCGGCAACGATCTGGAGACCACCGAGGTCACCGTCTTCGCCACCCACCCTGCTTGGCGAGAACTCGATGACGGAGACAAGGTGACCGCCACGGTGACACTCACGGATACCGCGAGCGCCGCCAAGCTGACGGCACGAGCGTCGTCGGCGCCCGTGGTGGAGACAGTCCAGAACGAGACGGAACAGGAGCCGGGCCTGCTGGAGAGAGCTCGTGCCGACCTGGCCCGGCTGAGTCTCTCCCACGGAGCGGCCGCGGCGGGGCTGGTGCCCGGGATGACGGTGGGAGATACGTCGCAGATCCCACCGTCGCTGACCGAGGACATGCGGACCACCGGACTGACGCACCTCACAGCGGTGTCTGGTGAGACTACTACAAAGAGAGGTGCGTCATCCTAGGCAGCGCCCCGGTGCTTGCGTAGCCTCGGATTAAGAGCCGATCGTGTGAGATGAGAACTGGTTCGTGCGCAACCGCCCGGGCCGAGACACTCCACAGGCGCGAGGTGTGAGAGGAGAGTGCAGGAGTGGATGAAACGTTCGGGCACGAGAACGAGGCGTACCGTACGTGCGCCGACTGCGGTGGTGACTGCGAGCCGGAACCCATGCCGACCGATGCAGGCATGCGCATCGCCTTCAGCTGTCCCACCCACGGTGTGCACACCGTCATCGACCCGTTCGAGGACTTGAGGTAGTTGCTGGTCGGTGGCCGCCTGTGGCGACCCGGGAGTCGAGCTGAAAGCTCAGAACAACCTGGAGGTACCGCCATGACTTGGAAGACCATCAACGAGAGCGTGACCGTGCACTATCCGCACTTCACGATGAACGGCTCCATCGACCAGGCAGGCGTCATCGAGATCGTCGGAGAGGTCCTCGTTGGGCCCTTCATGTCGAGGGCGTACAGAGTGCGGATTACGCGCGGAGAACTCTAGAAACGGTGTGCGCCTGCCAGCGCAGGAGACGGCCACGCATGGCGGAGCGCGGTGCGTCAGTTTCGACGCATCGCGATGCGCTCGTATGCTCGGCGCAGCCGCTTGAGGCACATACCGATGACGAGGAGGAAGTGCACCGTCGCGGCGACGGCTATACCCGTCAGGACCGGCCCTATTTGATCGTCCCCAATCCACTTCCCGGCCCCACCGACGATGAGGAAGAGCGCCAGGGCGAGACCCCAGAGAATGGCCCACAGGGTGTTCGCCATGCACTCGTCCACGAGCACGTAATCGTCCTCACCGAGCCTTTTGTCCGAGCCCAGAGTGATGCGCAGCTGGAACAGGAAGACGGCCATAGCGAAGAGTAGTCCGGACACGATCGAGATGCCCGACACGGCAGCACCGACCTCGGCCATCTTGGCCCCGAGCTTCCAGACGGCCACGCCAGCGCCCAGAGGCAGGATCGCCTGCCAGGCGATCGCCCACCAGTCCGGGCGACCTGTGCGGTTGTCGTAGAGCGTGCGGAAGTGATCGGCGGGCACGCTCCACAGAGACGCTTTGCCCATCACGTCACGCTCCTTGCTGCGTCGGTCTGCTCCATGCCGCGTCCCACTCGCCGCCGGTCCGTGCTAGCAGGTCGCGTACCTTCTCCGTGCACGTCTCCACAAGCTTGTCGACGTCGAGAGCCTCGTCGTTGGAGTCATTGAGCACCTCGCGAATCGGTGGGGCTCCTTCCGAGCCCAGCTGGAACTTCTTCGTCCGCCCGTCGCGCACCATCGTCACGAAGACGTCGTGATCCTCGGGCAACTCGTCGACGGCAACTACTTCAGCTGCCACGCTGGTGCGGTGCAGTTCCCCGAGGAGCTTGCCGGGAAAGACGCCACGCCTCTCCGGCCGCGCGACGTGCGACACCCGCCCAACCTTGACGGTCAGGCCGTCGGCGACGTCCGCGCTTTTGCCAGTAACGCGCACCTCGACCTCTGTGAGCTTGGCTGCCTCTCGCCACGCCTCGCCCTCGGTGACCGGGGCAGTGACCATGGTGATCTGATCGGTGTACTGGCTGAAGTGGGACTTGAACAGGCGGAGTATCCGGCCTCCCGCGGAGCCGCGCGACGACTCTTCGGAGAGGAAATAAGCTCTCTCTCCTTCGGCAGGAACGAACAGCATCGCCCGGTTCTGCCCCGTGGGTGCCTGGTGGTTCTCGATCTCTCCGACAGGGTCGCCGGTATCGGTGTCCACAACTTCCCCAGGCTCTCCATACGCACCAACCCGCAGATCGAGCAGAACCACCCGAGGCGCGTAACGCGTCACCTCCGCAACGCTGACCCAGGTCTGTCGCCTCTCATCGTGCGTGTCGGACGTACTCAAGCCCTTCGTCCAGGTCGCGAAGAGGTCCAGAAGATCTTCACCACCGAGGTTGGCGGGCGCGAAGCTGGCCGCGTTGTGCTTCCGCTTCTGGTGGAACGTCAGCTCCGACACGGTTAGGACGCGACGGCCCATAGATTCCTCCTCGATGACGTGAGTGAGGGAAGAACGCAAAACACGCCCCCAGCACCACCGTTGCGCGCTGAATAGCCCAGCATCACTTTGATCGACATCAGCACACCTCCTACCCTGACACTCCTCCAGCGAACAATTCCGCTTGCTCCAGCACCAGCTCGATTGCCTTAGCCTCCGCATCAGGCGGGTAGTCGTACTTGGCGAGGATGCGTCGCACCTTTGATCGCATCGCGGCCAGCACGGACTCCTTGAGGTTCCAGTCGATGGTTGCCGACTGACGGACCGACTTCACCAGCTCCTGCGCGATCTGCTTGAGCGTCTCGTCGCCGAGCTCCAAGACCGCAGCGTCGTTCTGAACGACGGCGTCGTAGAACGCGACCTCGTCTTCGCGCAGCCCGAGCTCCTCATGCCGCTTCTGAGCGTCGCGCATCTGCTTCGCGAGCTTGACCAGCTCGGCGATGATCTCAGCGGTCGTCAACGACCGGTTCGTATAGCGGTTCACGGCCTCGTCGAGCATCTCCGAGTACTTGCGCCCCTGGACGACGTTCGTGCGGTGCACAGTGCGGATCTGGTCGTTCAGGAGACGCCGAAGCAGCCCCATCTGGAGGTTTGGCTTGTCCTTCTCCGCAAGAGAATCGAGGAACTCATCGCTGAGGATCGAGATCTCAGGCGTCTCGATCCCGGCGAGCTTGTACACGTCCACGACCTGATCAGCAGTGACCGCCTCATTGAGAAGTTGACCGAGCGCGGTGTCGATCTCGACCGCGCCCGAACCGCCTCGGCCGGAGCCGGGGTTCTGGATCTTCAGAATCGCTGCTCGGACGTCCGTGAACAGTCGGACATCGTTCCGGATCGCGGCTGCCTCGTCGCGCGCGCCCGCCAGCGCAAACGCCTTCGCCAGAGCCAGCACCTGGTCATTGAATCGCGAAGTCCGGTCTGGGTCCGCCATGACGAAGTCGAGGACCTTCGCGTACTCGTTCAACCGCTGGGAGGCTGTCAGCTCCGGGGAAGAGTCGAATTGGACTCCGTGTAGGAGTCCGCGCACGATGTCGTGCTTCTCCAGCATCACCTGGACCATCTCGTCGATGGGCACGCCAGCCTGATCGCGGTCGGACGGCGAGTACTCGCTCAACGCGTTCTGGAGGTTCGCGAACACTCCGATGTAGTCGACGATAAGCCCGCCAGGCTTGTCGCGGAACGTCCTGTTGACCCGAGCGATGGCCTGCATGAGCCCCGCGCCCTGCATGGTCTTGTCGACGTACATCGTGTGCATCGACGGGGCATCGAAACCGGTCAGCCACATGTCACGGACGATGACCAGTTCCAGCGGGTCGTCCGCGTTCTTCGCCCGCAGCTTGAGGTCCTTGCGCACGTCCTTCGAGTGGATGTGTGGCTGGAACTCAGCAGGATCAGACGCGGACCCGGTCATGACGACCTTGATCTTGCCCTCGGCAGGATCATCTGAGTGCCAATCCGGCCGCAGGGCCACGATCTTCTCGTAGAGCCGCACCGCGATGCGGCGGCTCATGGTCACGATCATGCCCTTGCCGAACAGCGACTCTCGCCGCTTCTCCCAGTGCTCCACGATGTCGCGGGCGACGAGGTCAAGTCGTGCCTCCGCTCCGACGACCGCCTCCAGCCGCGACCAACGTGACTTCGCAGCTGTTGCCGTGTCTTCCTCGACGGACTCGGTGATCTCGTCGGCGAGGTCGTCGAGGGCTCCCAAGTCAGCTTCCGACAGCTCGATCTTTGCCAACCTGGACTCGTAGAAGATCCGGACAGTCGCGCCATCCTCCACCGCCCTTGTGAGGTCGTACACGTCAACGTAATCGCCGAACACAGCCCTTGTGGATTTGTCGTTCGACTCGATCGGGGTGCCGGTGAATCCGAGGTACGTCGCGCCAGGGAGCGCATCGCGCATATGCTTAGCGAGACCGGACTTGAGGCGGCCCTGCCTGTCGAGCGTCTCGCTGAATCCGTACTGACTCCTGTGCGCCTCGTCGGCGATCACGATGACATTCCGACGGTCAGTGAGCACGGGGTTGGTATCCCCGTCCTCGCCCGGCGCGAACTTCTGCAAGGTGGTGAACACGATCCCCCCGGAAGCGCGCTTCAGCTTCGCTCGCAGATCCGAGCGCGTTGCCGCCTGAACTGGCGTTTCAGGAAGAATGCGGGCGGGGGCGAACGTCTCGCCGAACAGCTGATCGTCCAAGTCGTTGCGATCGGTGATGAACACCAGCGTCGGGTTCGCCATGCGCGGGTCACGCATGATCTTCGCGGCGTAGAACACCATCTCGAAGCTCTTGCCGGAGCCCTGGGTATGCCACACTACGCCGCCGCGACGGTCTCCATCAGGGCTTGACGCTTGCACCGTGGACTCGACGGCAGCGTTGACCGCCCAATACTGGTGGTACTTCGCCACACGCTTCACGAGCGCCCGCGTCGGCTGTCCTGTCGACTTGTCGGTGACTGTCTCGTCACTGAACACGACGAAGTTCTTCAGCAGGTCCAGGAACCGCTTCGGCTCGAAGACCCCCTTAATGAGCACTTCAAGCGCCGGAAGGCTGCTGACAACCTCGCGCCCCTCGATCGTCTTCCACGGCGCGTAGTGTTCGAACGCGCCCGAGTAGCTGCTCATCGCAGCAGATGTGCCGTCAGAGATCACCGTGACAGCGTTGGGCACGAACACCGAGGGAATGTCATGCCGGTAGGTCTGCACCTGGTTCCACGCTGACTTCAGTGTCGCGTGCTCCGCAGCGGGGTTCTTCAGCTCCAGCAGAGCCAACGGGAGACCGTTGACCATGACGAGCACGTCAGGGCGGCGGTTCTTGCCGTTCTCGACGATCGTGAACTGGTTGACAGCCACCCAGTCGTTGTTCTCCGGCTCGTCGAAGTCCACGAGCCACAAGCGCGTTGTGCGCAGCAGACCATCGTCGCCGCGATGCTCGACCGGTACGCCCTCCGTGATGAGCTTATGCAGGCGAGCGTTTTCGTCGATAGGGCTCTGTGACTCGGCACGCCGAACCGTCTTCACAGCCTCTGCGACAAGCGCGGCGTCCGCACCAGGATTAATCCGCCGAAGCGCGTCACGCAGCCGACCCCACAACATGACGTCCTCGTACGACTCCCGCTCAGCGCCAGACTCTCCCGGAGCGACCTCAGGGCCGTGCACACGTCGGTAGCCCAGCTCGGCGAAGTAATCCAGAGCGGCCAGTTCGACGACGTTCTCGTTGAACGCGCTCACGATGCAACCTCCAACGTCGACTCATCCACCCAGCGCGCCAGCACACTTAGCGCCGCCAGGTATTCCAGCGCTTCTTGCTCTGGCATCTCCTGGCCCACCTCATGAGCAAGCGGATTACGGATACCAGCGAACACACCCTCGGCAAACATGCGAGCCCCACGCTGCACCGACTTGAAGGTCTTGCTGCCGTCATCCAGCGTACGGTGCAGACGCGGGCTTTGCGCAACAGCAGGCTGCTCACTGAACGCCTGGTTGAAGAGATCCGTCTCACTCACATCACGACGGCCGAGCTTGTTCTGAGTCTCGGCGTTCAACTTGCGAATCGCGCCTTCGACGGCCTCACGGAAGTGCCCCGAGTGCCACAACGACGAAGCGCCGCCCCAGACCCACGGATGCAGCTCCGCAGCCGACAGCTCCGGGGCTTCATCGCCAAGATTCTTGCGGATCTCCTCCTGGCGCTCCAGCTCCGCCTTGGCACGAATAGCCGCCTCGCGATGCCGCGTCCAACGATTGCTCCTACGCAGCTCGATCTCGGTGCGCCAGTTGGAGACAACCCGATCGAGGATCTTCTCGATTACCTGCGCCTGCTTGGTGACTTCCGCGTCCGATACCGCAGTGCTCGACGCGTGGGTGATGTAAGTGACGCCGTTCCGGCTGCCGCTGTTGTTGGTGAGCACGGTCTGCGAAATGAACTTGTCCAGCTCCCCAAGAGCCCACTCAACGTTGAGCCCGGTCATGCCGCGGCTTCTTCAACAGGGACGCGCATGCGACCCGAGAGGAGTTCGGGTAGGAGGGTGTCGCGCAGCGCAGCAAGACGTTCCGACTCAGCCCGAGCCTGAGCGACACGGCGCCGCAGTGGCATCGTGTCTGCCTCGAACTGCTCAGCGACAACGGCTTCCTTCGGCACAACAACCGAATAGTTGCCCATGGCCTGAATACCGACGGCGGGATACGCACTACCGTGGGCGACCGATTCGAGGTACTCAGCGAACTCGAGCGCGCCCACCACGCTCGTTAACATCGATGAGCCGAGTCGAACGCTCGGGCTCATGACGGCAAAACCGGTCGAGGCGACGCTGCCGGGAGTCGGGTCAACAATCAGAGCAAAGGCGCGGTTGCCAGGGCGCACGGTCGAGTAAATTACGTCACCATCGCTCACACCACGTCGTGCCCGACTCGGCGCTTCATTCCAGGTCAGCTCCTGAACCGAGTCGATCTGCCCCGGTGATACTGACGCGATGTCGATGTAGCGCAAGGCATCGGTCGAGTGCGGGTTCACGCTCAGTCGATTGAACTCCACAAGGTCGGCGAGAGGAAGAACCTCCGTTGATGTGCGCGCCAGGAGCTGCGAGGCAGATGCATCGATCAGCGCCGACGCTCGTTCAGCAAGTCGCCGATTCGACTCGATCTTGTCGTCGAGCGCGCCGAGCGTCGCGGCAATCGCGCGTTGCTCGTCTAGTTCGGGTAGATCGATTTCGACTTTGACTAGTTCGCTTTGCCGGATTCCCTGCACGGTCGTGCCGGTTGTGCGCGACATCAGATCATGTCGGAGGGCCCCGCCGCGTAAGGCGTAGAAGAGGAATCGTCCGTCAAGCAGGCCTTTTTTGCCTCGAAGTCCAAAGACACGCTGTCCTAACGCCCAGTTATAATCTTCTGCTAAATACGCGGCTTCACCGGTTGGCGCTTCTGAAGTCAGCAGGACGTCCCCGGCTCTAAGTTTGACCTTCATCCACTTCTCGTACAGCTCTTCTGATATGAAGTGGTGTTCGTTCCCGTCGACTGTATTGTTCTTGATGTTGAGGGCGGACACAACTCGGTGGCCGTCTGCAGACCAGTCGCCACCTAGTTTTTTCGGTGTCTTCCCGCGGTGATCAATCAGAGCTTCGAGCGCTTGACCGAGCGGCATTCGGCGCGAGTTCAAATCAGACCTCCCAACCGCCGCCGAACTTCAGCCTCAAGCTCGCGCCCTTGCTCGAACTCCGCGAACAGCTCGTTCGTGAGGCGTTCGATCTTCTCGTCGATTGGCTCGTCGTCGACCTCTGCCTCCGCGGCGCCCACGTATCGGCCCGGTGTAAGAACGAAGTCATGCTTCTCGATCTCATCGATCTGCGCGGCCTTCGCGAAACCAGCTACGTCCTCGTACTCGTCGCCGTGGTTGCGCCACGCATGGTATGTGCCCGCGATCTTCTCAACGTCGTCATCGTCGAGCACCCGGAGCTTGCGAGATTCCATCCGGCCGAGCTTGCGCGCGTCAATGAACAGCACCTCGTCACGCCGCTCGCGGTGTCCATTACCCGCACGCCCCTTCGATACGAACCAGAGGGCGACCGGGATACCAGTGTTGAAGAACAGCTTGTCCGGCATCGCGACGATGCAGTCGACCAGGCCAGCCTCGACGAGCTGCTGACGGATCTCACCCTCGCCACTGCTCTTGGAAGACAGTGACCCGTTGGCGAGCACGAAGCCCGCTGTGCCGTTGGGCGCGAGGTGGTGGATGAAATGCTGCACCCACGCGAAGTTCGCGTTCCCCGGCGGCGGTGTGCCGTACTTCCAGCGGGGGTCGTCGCTGAGCTTTGCGTCCCACCAGTCGGAGACGTTGAACGGCGGGTTCGCGATGACGAAGTCGGCGCGGAGATCCTGGTGGAGATCCTCGGTGAACGAGTCTGCCGAGTGCGAGCCCATGTCAGCCTCGATGCCTCGCAGTGCGAGGTTCATCTTCGCGAGCTTCCACGTCGTGTCGGTGAACTCCTGCCCATATACAGAGATGTCGGTGTGCTTGCCGCCGTGGGCCTTCACGAACTCAGCTGACTGCACGAACATGCCGCCCGAGCCCGCGGCGGGGTCGTAGACGCGGCCCTTGTAGGGCTCCAACATCTCGACGAGTGTCTTGACTACGGAGCGAGGCGTGTAGAAGGCCCCGGCGTCCTTGCCGGTCTCTTTACCTGCGAACCGGCCAAGGAAGTACTCGTACACGCGACCGAGCACGTCGTCTGCGCCGTGATCGTCGGTCTCGGTGAAGCCGATCGATCCGATGAGATCGACCAGCTCACCGAGGCGGCGTTTGTCGAGCCCGTCCCGGCCGTAGTTGCGTGGGAGGACACCACGCAGGGAGGGGTTCTCCTTCTCGATGAAGTCCATCGCCTGGTCGATCTGCTGGCCGATCTCAGGCTGCTTGGCCACCGACTGCACGTAGCCCCACCGTGCGAGAGACGGCACCCAGAAGACGTTCTGGCTCGCGTACTCGTCCCGATCCTCCAGGAACGACTCGATCCGCTCGGGCTTGATGCCCTCAGCGGCCAGCTCTTCCTTGAGCTGCTCGCGACGCTCCTCGAACCGGTCGGAGACGTACTTGAGGAACACCAGGCCCAGCACGACGTGCTTGTACTCGCTGGGCTCCTGGTTGCCCCTGAGCTTGTCAGCGGCATCCCACAGTGTCTGTTCGAGCGTTTTCGCTGGCTTCGCCTTCGCGGCCCGTCTCGCCATAGTTCGTACTCCTTCGCGCGAGAAACGCGCCTCTATCTGCGATTGTTCAGCTCCATCTCAGGATACCGAGCACCACGGACATCTGAGGGCCTCCAGGAGTCGGGCGCGCCGCAGAGCGGCGCCCGGGGGCCGGTGTGAGAGCGGTTGACGCGGCGTAAGCGCGTCATTTCATCAGAGCCTGGCTGCCTGTCGCGTTCGCCGCTCTCCTCGACCTGAGGAGGAGATCCATGGCTACGAACACCTTGGACAGTACGCCGCGAGTCTGGGTCGGCTGCCTGCACTGCTACAACGCCGGACGCCTCGTCGGTGAGTGGTTCGACGCCGTCGATGCGGACGAGGTCACCCTGACTGACGTGCACCGGGGCGCGGGCGGTGCCCGCGGCGGTTGCGAGGAGCTGTGGTGCTTCGACCACGAGAACCTGCCCGTACGCGGCGAGATGAGCCCGCACGAGGCTGCTGAGTGGGGCGGCTCGCTGGCATCAGTCCCGGAGCACCAGCGTGAGGCGTTGTGCGCGTGGGTGAGGAGCGGTGACTACGTGGCTGAGGGCACTGGTGACCTGCCGAGCATCCCTGATTTCGAAGACCGCTACTGCGGCGAGTGGGAGTCGTTCCGTGAGTACGCGGAGGAGCTGGCCGACGGCACGGGCCTGTTGTCGGGCGTTCCGGACGATGTGGCTCGGTACTTCGACTGGTCGGCGTGGACCCGTGACCTCGCGTTCGACTACACCGTCGAGGACGCGCCGGGAGGCGGCGTGTTCGTCTTCCGCAACCTGTGACTGAAAGGAGATGCACCGATGACTGATGACCAGTGGGACCTGCGCGTGTGCGTGCAGTGCGACATGCCGAGCATCGCCAACCGCGTGCTCGTCATGGCCGAGGACATGAGCGTGAGCCGGGTCTACTACTGCCCGGAGCACGGACCGTTGTCGATCGCGGTCGTGGTCGATATGCGCGCTATCCGAGCCCGACGGAGGGGAGAAGCATGAGTGCAGAGTCCAACGCGAGCAGCCATGCCCTGGCGTTCAGCTGGTGGCGCGGCTGCTCTGAGCTTTCTGACGAGGAGGCGCGCCTGCACGACCTGCTGGCGCTGCACCGGGCGACGGTCGAGTTGATCCGCGAACAGCGCGACCTGCTCAGGTACTACGACAGCGACGAGGAGCTGGGGATCAGCTCTGACCCGTGACGGGGTCCTCGTCCCAGGGGCCGCCGGTGAGGAACTCCAGCGGGTCGACCTCCAGCGTCCGGGCGATGTGGTCGATCGTCTGGAGCTGGAGGTTCATCTGACCGGTCTCGATGCGCCTGAGATAGCGGACGTCGAAGCCGAGCAGCTCGGCTGCCGTCTCTTGCGTCATGCCCTTGTGATTGCGGTAGGCGCGCAGGTTGCGTCCCACGTACTCCTGGAGGGGGCGGGCGAGGACTGGGAGGTCGACTCGCTCCGCATCGGGGCGTTCATCCTTAGGCACTCTTTCAACAGTCAGCCTGATTCCTGCCCTATACCAGGGTATTCTGATACCCGGTAGACCTGTGCCCGTTCGAGGGGAACACCAGACCAGAGACGAGAAAGAGAGCCCGTATGCCACGCCGCAAGACCCTGCCCACCGCCCTCACCACAGCAGCGGCCGTCACGGCGCTGATGCTGGCCGGCTGCTCGTCCTCGCCCACGGGAGAGGGCGCTAACGGTTCCGGCTCGAACGAGGGCAAGCCCTCGCAGGCGCAGTCGGCCACGGTCTACGACTTCCCGCTCAACGGCATGGAGCCCGTGGGCAAGGGTGAGCAGCTCACCGTGGTCCTTCCTGACGACCTCAAGCAGGCGGCAGGCAAGGAAGCCAGCAGCGTCGTGGTCGAGAGCTTCACCGTCTCGTCCCACAAGTTGCAAACCGCCGAGTACTGCGCCGTGGACATCAGCGTCGAGTTCGTCTCCGACGACGCGAAGAAAGGGCTCCTGAACTCCTACAACAAGGTGGAGAACCTGAGCGACCTCACCGACGGGCAGAAGATCGCCCACGCCACGCTGTACCGGGGCGAGATCGCCACGCTCGACGAACTCGATGAGACGAACCCCGAGGAAGGGATCTACGCCGCCGACGACGGTTCGCAGATTGTCCAGGTCGCCGACTGCGCGTCCTCACCGCAGGACGACGACGCTGACATCACGCTCGGCTTCAGCTACCCCGGGACCCGCAACTCCCTGGGGGACTCGTACGAGGTCTACAAGGACTTCGTGAAGGCGAATCTCGCCGTCATGACCGACGGCAGTGTCTCGGTCGCCTCGACGGACACCGGCGACTGGACGCGTGACAGCTCTGGGAAATGGATCAAGGACTGATCCGGCGCCCCACGAGAGCAACAACCCCGCAGCCATCCGGCTGCGGGGTTGTTCTTTTCCTCCGAAGACTCAGGTCACCATCCGCGACAGACCCCTTGCGGCCTTGTTTCCGAACCAGTAGACGACCCAGCACACGCCGAGAGCGCTACCGACCGTGGCGACGGCGATGATCAGCTTCAACCACCACGCCTCAGCCGCTGCGAACGACGCCCAGGCCCAGCCGAAGATCTCGGGGATGCCGAACATCTGCCCGACGAGGCCCAGGAGCATCCCCCCGACCATCACAGCAAACACATACGGCAACAACGTTACGGAGACCATCCCGATACCCGCCCAGGTCAGTGCACCCTTGAGCCGAGCGGCGATCTTCTCGAGCTTCTCAAACCACGAAGTGGCCTTCTGGAACACCTCTTCCACCTTGGCTACCATGTTGTCGCCAACGGTGACCACCCGACGCTCAAGCGATGACAGCGTTTCGGTCATGCGCTTCTCACTGGCGGCGATCTGTGCGCCGAGCTTGTCCACCAATCGGGGCGCGAGTGCCCGCGCGATACTCACGGCAAGCTTGTCCGGGTCAAGCCTCACCCGTCCGTTGGCGTGGACAGTTTCCGAGAGGGCCTTCAGCTCCGAGCGCACCTCAGAGCGAAAGGCCTCGTTCTGCGTCGCGTTCTCCTCCAACAGAGCGAGCATCTCCTTCTCGAATGGCGTCAATGAGCCTGCGTCGGGCTGCTGCGCGGGCTGAGCGCTGATGCGAGCCATGTTGATCATGCTCATCACTTCTTGCCTGCTCAGAGGAAGCTGCTCGTCGGTCGCGCGTGCCCCCGCGCTTGGAGACATCGCCGTCGAGTCCTGGCTCGTGTTTGATGGGATGCTGGTCGGCGACTCGATCGTCCTCCCTGCTGTCGACGACTGGTCTTGACTGCGTCGTGCTTCCTCCAACTCCTGCTGTTCGATCCTGTCCCAGGCGCTCATGACGCACCGTCCTTTCGTGGTTGTACTTGAAGATCTCCTGTGCACCCTCGTGGGTGAACTCCTCTGACAGCGACGAGGCCTTCCTGCGCCGCTTCCTCGGCTTCTCGCCGGTGTCGTCGAGGGCCCTGTAGGTCCACCCGACCGACTCGTGGTCCTGGGTCGAGCCATCGGCGCTGGCCTTGATCGTGTGAACCTTCTCGTCCAGCTCGATGCCCTTCTCCGCGAGCACCCGCCGGTAGCTGGGGAGGTCGACTGACCGACGGTCAGCCAGCGACTCCTCGATCTGGTCGCCGAGCTGGCGGTCGAACTCCGAGACGGCCTCGCCCTCGCGGCGGTGCTCCCACAGCGAGCGCTGGTCCACGTTGCGTGCACCGCGCTCGGCCACGCGGAGCCCGTAGTCGCGCATCAGCTCGTCGTTCTGCTTCGCCACGTGCCAGTGCATGTTGTTGCCCTGGAGCGCACGGCCCGTGACGTTGTCGTGGTTGATGACCGTGATGTGGTTGTGCGGGTGACCACCCGCACCGTCGACGTGCGTGATCACCAGCACGTCACTGTTGGGGTGCAGCTTCTTCGCGAACTCGTAGCCCAGGTCGTTGACCGTCTGCACGGCCTCGGGGTCGTTCGGGTCGAACTCGCTGCTCTCGAAGCTCTGGATCAAGGAGCGTGCCTCGATCCGGCGGCCATGCGCCGTCGCGAGTGCCTCGGCGCGCTCGACGAACTCCTCGGGGCTCTCGGCGTCGACACGCAGTGCAGCCACTCGGTCGGTGCCCTCGGTCTTGTTGCGCCGGTGCTTTTCGGTGCCCTTCGCCCCGTACAGCTCGTACTCGACCTTGGGCCGGGTCTTGGCGATGCGCTTGGAGTTGGTGACGCTCATGCCGCCCGCCTCGTCCCGCCCAGCTCGTCCTCGACGCGGCGCAGCACGTCCGTCAGCTGAGCGAGCACTGCCAGCGCCGTCGGGCTGCCGAGCATGGTAGCGCCGTCGCTGTGCGCCTTGCGCACCAGCTGGTTGAAGTTCACGCCGATGCGGTTCACTTCGACGCGCAGCTCTCGCAGAGCAGGAGAGTCCGCAGTGACCCCTTCGGGGTCCGCGATTGCTGCCGCGATCGCCGTCGGCACGACCCCGCCCTCGACGACGTCAAGGACGGAGGCGCGCACCAGTGCCGACGGAGCAACCCCCATCGCAAGGGCTCGCCGCCTCACGCGTGCGAGTTCTCCTTCGTCGAACCGCACGGTGAGTCGCTCACCCTTACTCGGCGGCCGCGTGTCTGGGTTGTTGCTTGCCATGTGAATCCCTCCTCCTTCGTCGTCGTGCTTCAAATGCCTGCCCTGCCTGGTCACCCAGACACATGAGGTGCAAGCAACCTTTTCGTCAGACATCGCTGGCGCTCGTCTTCCTCAAAGGCGCTTGCGGGGGAGGGCTGCGCCCTCCCCTCGCCCCTCCTGACCACCGACCTCATGCCTCGGCGGAGAACGTCGAGCGCTCGGCATAGTCGTCAACGGCTGCCGTGGATTCGGACGAACGGGTCGCCCGCTTCGCGCGCTCCCGACGGCGCTGCGCCTCATCGGCCAGCTGCTCCCGTGCCTTGGCCTGGAGGCGCTCGAAGACCTCCGAGTGCTCCTCCTCCAGGAGGTCGACGACGATCTCGCGGACCTTCGCGTCCTCCTTCTCCTGCCGCTGCCGCAGCCGAGCGATACGAGCAGCGGCGTCCTCCTGCTCGACCTCGATCTCCGCCTCGATGTGCGACAGGCCGCTTGCGATCTTCGCCTCGATCCGCTGCGTCTTCGTCTGCTTCGCCATGCTGGTCTCCTCTCTCCACCCGGCGGTGCCGGTCTTCCGTCGGTAGGTCGCCTTCGCGGCAACTGACCGGGGTTACTCCTGGTCCAGGTCGAAGGTCTTCGTGATGACCTCCTTCTCCTCGTCTTCGATGCTCTGCTCGCGCTTCTTGCCCTCGGTCGCCCTGCTCGCGAGGAACTTCGTCGCGTTTCCGATCAGCGAGGGGAAGATGATCAGGGAGGCGAGGAACGCCGCCGCTGCGCCTGCGATCCACACGTTGGTGAAGACCGTCAGCGCCCAGCTGATGCCCGAGCGGGCGAGCATGAACGCGAGCGTGTAGCCAGTCGCCAGGGCCGCAAGCCGCCAGATCGGTGACCGTGCCTGCCACTCGCGGAAGTCCGCGGCCATCGTGCGCAGCAGACCCTTCGTGCCCTTGAACGCCGAGTCGTCCTGCTTCTCGGGGAGCCCGATGATGCCGTTCTTGAACAGCAGCGTGGTCAGCTGCACGAGGAACATCGTGAGCATGGTCGCGGCGATCTCAAGCCAGCCGTTCTTGGCCAGCGCGTACGCCACCATGCCGATCGCGCCACACAGCAGCAGCGTCGCGACGATCTGGTAGATGCGGTTGTTCTGCTCGATGTTGACGACGACCTGGCCGCCCTTGCTCTTGCCCTTCGCCATGATCAGGCTCCTTCCTTGTGCTCGGGCTCGTGCCCGACCTCGGTCTCCACTTCGATGACGATCGGCGCAATGCCCACCGGCTCGTCGTCGCGCTCCTGGTGCGATGGGTTGTCGACCTCGACGGGCACGGCCGGTGCCTCGGTCTCGACGACGATCGGAGCGATGCGCTGCTTCGACTGCTTCTGCTTGCGTGCCACGGCCGCCCAGCCGTTCGCGCGGACCAGCCATGCCGCCCATGCGACGCCTCCGACCACCTGGAACGCGACGTATCGCGCCGCGAGGAGGGCACCGCCCTCCAATCCCGTCGTCGACAACACGAGCCACGCCACTGCGCCGAGCACGGCAGCGATGAGCAGGTACGGACTGGGCATCATGCGGCCCCACTTGCGGACCATCAGCCACCAGGTGCCGTACGCAGCCCGGCTGATGATCAGCGCTGGTCCCGCGAGCACCGCGACGACCATGACGCCGATGAGGGCCAGCAACGCCCAGCCCGCCGTGTTCGCTGCGCCCTCCTCGCGGAAGATCGCCCGGTACAGGAGTGGTCTGGTCGTGACCTCGGCGAATCCGGCGTCACCGGCACCTGCCTCGTAGCGGTCGTTGCGCCGGGCAACGACGGCGAGCTTCTCGCCACGACGACGAGCACCCGGGCGGTGCCCGGCGCGGGCGAGAACCCAGGCCGCCCGTTCCCGCTCCCAGCGGTGCTCACTCATCGGTGTGGCTGTCCTCGGGGACGTAGCGCACGCCGTCGACGATGCACACGCTCTTGTCCGTGGCCTGACCGGTCTGAGGGTCCATCTGACAGACGCGTCCACCGTCGGAGCTGATACCTGCCGTGTAGCCGAGGAAGAAGGTGCCGCCAAGCAGCACCAGGACAGCGATCAGGCCAAGAACGTACTTACCCATGAGGTCCTCCTTCGATCGAAGCTCTGCCTAGCATGATAGCATGTGCTACAGAGCTAGGAAAGGAGGGAAGGGTCGTGGAAGTACGCTTGGGCATAGCACCCGATCTAGTGCTATTGAGCTACCAGGAGGTCCACGACATGACAGCGACGAGGCTCGCCATCTCCCTGACCGACGACCAAGTTCAGCGGCTGCGAGTCGCGGCTGCGGAGGCGAACATCCCGCACGGCGTGCTTGGCAGAGCACTGCTGGTCTACGGCCTGGGCAAGCTCGGCAACGAGGAGCTGGAAGCCGTCATCGAGCAGGAGACCGCGAGCTTCCGCGAGAGCAGATCCAAGGGCGGCAAGACCGCTACAGCCAACCGGTGGCACAACAAGGATGAACCGCACCAGAAAGAGTAGCCGTGGCTCTCTTCAGCAGCACCACGTACACCCCGCCCCCGACCCCGTTCGGAGGCTTCATCGACGCCAAGCCCGCCGAGACCGCGCCACACCTGCTTGTGAGCGGGCCCTCCGGCGTCGGCAAGTCCAGGCGTGTCCTCGGCCCGGGCATCCTCATGTGGCAGGGACCGGTCGTCGCCGTCTCCTCGAAGCCCGACCTCATCGACCTCTGCTTGGAGCAGCGGCACGAGTGGGCCGGTGGTCGACACACTTACGTCCTGGACCTCTCGGGTGAGGTGCCCGACGACGCCCTGCCGCCCGGTGTCGAGAAGGTCGTCGTCGACCCGACCGCGCTCATCCGTACCGACGATGACGCGATGGACCTCGCGAGCATCCTCATGCAGTCCGGTGCCGCCGGAGCCGGTGGCGGCAACAAGGGCGGCGGCAGCGGTGATCCGTTCTGGGAGAACGTCTCCCTCGCTCCGCTGGCGGCGTTGCTGCGCGCGACCGGTCAGCGCGGCATCACCTGGACCCGGGCCGCCGTCGGCCGCCTGAGCCCCGACGACGAGGACGACACCGAGCAGCCGAGCTGGATCAACGCCATCGGCATCCTGGAGGAGCTGTCGCCGATGCTCGAATCCGAGCTGAAGAGTGCGGCTCTGCTCGATACGAAGATGCGCGACTCGATCATGGTGACGATGAAGTCCGCCGTCGCCCCGTGGCTGCGCTCCACCGTGGCCGGCGACGGTACGCGGCGGGCCTTCACCCCGGAGATGCTGGCCCACCCGAAGGCCACGCTGTTCATGGTCGCCCCGGCGACCGGCGTCGCGGCCGGTGCCGCCGTCTCGGCGGTCGACTTCATCTCGAAGCGGTGGCGCGCCAACCAGACCGAGAAGACCAGGTTGCCGAGACTGCTCATGGTCGTCGACGAGCTGTGCAACACGATGCCGTGGCCGAAGCTGCCGACCGTCGTCACCGAGTCCCGCGCGATGGGCATTCACCTGCTCTGCGCAGTGCAGGCCACTTCGCAGTTCGCCAAGCGCTACGGCAAGGAAGGCATGGACGAGTTGCGCGAAGTGTTCCCCGCAGTCCTCTGTCTCGTCGGCGCACCCGAGAAGGACATGCTCGAACGAGCAGCGTGGTGGTACGGGCAGAGCGAACGCCACAAGACCACGACCGACCACCTCGGGCGACAGTCCCAACAGTCCGAGAAGGCCGACACCCTGCACGCCACCGACCTGCTGCCGAAGTCAATGGACGAGGGACGGCTCCTGCGCGGCAAGCGCCCCGGCGCGGCCGCGGGCACCTTCTCCGACGCTGGTTTGCTGGTGAACCTCGTCGACATCTCCCAGCTCAGGTTCAAGGCTCGCCCCAAGGCGGCTTGACCGCATACGAAGACCCCCGGAGCCGAGGCTTCCGGGGGTCTTCTCTTGCGCGGGATCAGCGACTCAGGGACGAGTCGCGCTCCTGCTGCTTACGGGCCTCGATCACCCGCTCGCGCTCGGACTGCCGCTGCTGCTTGCCGCGGGCGTCCTTCTCGGCCTGAGCCTTTGCCTGCTGGCCCTGAGCCGGACCGCGCTGCTGCTCCGCCGCCCGCTGGTGCTGCGACCGGGCGCGCGCCTGCGCCTGCCTACGCTGACGCTGCGCCTCGGCGTACTCGGCGCTGCCCTTCGCCTCGGGACCGTAGCGGCGCTCCACTGCCTTGTCCCCGCCCTTCGCCAGCTCCTGGCGCATGGACTTGACCAGCTCCTGGTCGGGCTTCTTCTGATCGTTGCTCATAATCGTTCCTCTCTTCGTCTACTAGCTGCCGACCCGGTCATACGACCGGATCGAGATCCCCTGGGCGATCAGGTTGTGGCTCATCTGCTCCTCGTGCTCGTCGCACACGAACGAGCTGAACCACTGGGTGATCAGCTCCCACGTGGCCCTGGAGCTGCACCACTCGCACTTATGCATCGGCATCACCCCCTCTCCGCGTATCGACCCGTGCCGCCCAGCGCCGCGTAGAGCGTCGACCGGCTCACACCCAGGTCGCGGGCGACGACCGACTTCGCGACCCCGCCCCGGATCCGCTCACGAGCGGAGGCGGTCTGCTCAGCCGACAACTTCGGCCCCCGCGCGTACACGCCCTTGCGCTTGGCGATCGCGATGCCCTCGGCCTGCCGCTCGCGGATAGTGGCCCGCTCCAGCTCGGCGACGGCCGCGAGGATCGTCAGCATGAACTCGCCCTGAGGCGTGTCCGTGTTCAGCGCCGGGTTGTCGACGAACTCGACGGCGACGCCCTTCGCGGCGAGGCCCCGGACGATCGAGAGCAGATCGGTCGTCGAGCGGGCGAGCCGGTCCGGCGACTTCACCCGCACCTTGTCGCCCTCACGCACGTACGCGAGCATCTCCTGGAGCTGCTCGCGGTCGGTGGTGTTCTTGCCCGAGACCTTCTCGGAGAACAGCCGGTCGACCTCGCCGACCGCTTCGAGCTGCCGGGCCTCGTTCTGGTCGGCGGCGCTCACACGCACGTAGCCGACCACCTGACCCGTGGTGTTCGATGACATCTAGACCCTCCTACGAATGTGTTTGATGAGTTGGGGATGGACCTCGTTCGACGGTGAAGTCTGTGGATGTGATCGGTAGATGGCGGCTTTCTATGCTCGCTCATTGGCGGCCGCCGTGCCGAGTCGCTGTCCTCGCGCCAGGGCAGCCCCGGGGGCGGGACTACGAGTAACCCGCTGCTCGGTCCGCGATCCGCGCTATGCCGAAAACGGTGGCGATCCCGACCGGTTGACGCATCGAGGACCGATTCATGCTGAGCCTATCGATTTCCGCCCCGCCTGCAGCGCTCATCCTCGCTTACCCGGCCTATGAAGCCTCGGGATCGCCCATCGGACCCGTCACTACTGCAGGACGTGGCGCGAGAGCTTCGTCCTGGGAAGACGCCACCGGAGAATCGTGTCCCGTACGCTCCAGACCAGCCGGGGGCTCGACCAAGACTGCGAGGGCTTACTAAGGGCCCACCCGCCACCAATGGTGATGGCGGCATGCGCCACGACCCCGCGCTCTGTCCAAAGCAGGACGGTCCCGGGGTCCTCGTCTCTGGAGCGTCCGCGCACGGATCCCGTGTGGCTACAGAGCCAGGAGGAGAATTCGTCGGTTTGCACCCACCGTTCTTCCGCTCCTACGACACCGGCAGCGGCCATGACCGTGCCAAAGCAGTTCGGGCCAGAACCCCGTTCTATGAACGTGCCAGCCATCCTTCGGACTTGCGGTAAGTAGCGCGCGCAGAGCTCCCATGTCGAATCGCCGACCTCTTCGTGACGACTTGGGTAGCAGCCTTTCTCGATCCAGGTGACTAGCTGGGGAAGGCTCTCGCCATCGGCAGCCGAGGGCCAAGGCACTGGCGGTTTCGGGCTCGTCGCTCGGCTACGTGCACTCATCAACGTGAGCTGAGCCCGTCGCGGCAGGCTTTTGAACTCGTGCTCATAGAGCCATCGCCAAGAGCCGCTATACAGGAAGAAGGTGTCTCGATGTTCCGGGGACGGCTCTACGGTCCGCTCCGGTAGGTCTTCGGTCAAACTCGCGGAAAGGCTCTCCGTAGGGAACGGTTGCAAGGGTGGCGTGAACCAATCCAGCCACTTGACCACTAGAGAACTATGGGCCGGAATGCCAAGCACTCGAATCGGACTCTGAATCTGGCTCATACTGATGAAAAGTAGCACTGCACTCGCGGCTGGACGTCGAACGCGGTAGTCAGCTTGCAGCCACGCCGTGTTGGGGTGAAGGAGCTGCTGGTAGGGCGCCAACTTGGGTCTCGACAAGCTACAGCTTTACGAGACACGCGGCCGAGCGGCGGAAGAGCCGTCTCGAGCTGGGCCGTTAGCGGCAAGGAGTGTCTCGTGAAGTCGTCGCACTGCGTTCCGTCTCAGATCTTCCGGGTCGGGTACTTTGTGAGGCATCATGTGGCGATGAGGCTTCTGGGGTACACGCGGGTGTCGACGGCGGGGCAGGACCCGGCGCTGCAGCTCGACGCTCTCCATGCGGCGGGGGTGCAGAAGCGGGACGTGTTCTCGGACGTGACGTCCGGGGCGAAGAGCGCGGCGGAGCGTCCGGGCATGAAGAAGCTCCTGGCCTACGCGGAACCTGAGGACACGGTGGTGGTCTGGCGGATCGACCGGCTCGGCCGGTCGCTCATCGACGTACTCAACACCGTGAACCTGCTGCGGGACCGCGGCGTGAAGATCCAGTCGGTCTCCGACGGGATCGACCCAGACACTTCGTCGGGCCGGCTCATGCTCGGGATGCTGGCAACGCTGGCGGAGTACGAACGGGAACTGATCACCGAGCGCGTCAACGCTGGAATCGCAGCAGCCCGGTCCCAGGGTACGAAGTTCGGCCGGCCGCCCGTGAACCCGGAGGTCGTGGATCGCAAGCTGGCGATCGCTGCCGAAGAGAGAGCCAAGGGACGCACCGCTGAGGAGGCGGCGCGCCTGGTGGGGTGGTCACGGGCGACGCTCTACCGCCACCAGCGGGACGCGGCTGCTCGCGAGAGCATCGCGCAGGCGTGACATGGACGGGTCGCAGAAGTGGAAGATTCTGCGGCTCCACGTCGAAGACGGCATCTCGCTGGCGAGTCTCGCACGGGAGACCGGAGTGGGAGAGCGAACGCTCTCGCGCTGGCACAGCCTCTACCGGACAGGTGGTATCTCGGCTCTTGAGCGGGCGCAGCGCGCCGATGCCGGCGTGCGGCGGACTGCGCCTAAGCTAGTGGCTTTCGTGGAGCACCTGGCTCTGACCAAGCCCCGCCCGAGCATCGCGACACTGCACCGCCTGGCCGTAGCCGAGGCTGCACGAAGAGGCGTGAGTACGCCGAGCTACGCGACGGTACGGTCGGTCGTGCAGGCATTGGATCCAGCGATGGTGACGCTCGCTCTCGAGGGGCCAGCGTCCTACCGGGACCGCCACGAGCTCGTCTTCCGCCACCGCGCAGAGCGTCCCAATGCCCTGTGGCAGGTCGACCACACCGAGCTGGACATCCTCATCAAGGACCCCAGCGGGAGACCATCCAGACCCTGGCTGACCGCGGTTATGGACGACTACTCGCGAGCGATCTGCGGGTACATGGTCTTCGAGGGCGCACCCTCGGCGATGAACACCGCGCTGGCGCTGCGCCAAGCGATCTGGCCCAAGAGCGACCCCGCCTGGCCGATGTGCGGCATCCCAGACGTCCTCTACGTCGACCACGGCAGCGACTTCACCAGCCATCACCTCGAGTACACCGCGATCGCCTTGAAGATCCGCATCATCCACTCCACCGTCGCCCGCCCCCAGGGAAGAGGAAAGATCGAGCGGTTCTTCCACACCGTCAACACCGAACTGCTCGCGACCCTGCCCGGGCGCCTCACCCCTGGACACCCACACCCCGTGCCGGTTCTGGACCTTCCTGGTCTCGACCGGGCCGTTGGGGAGTTCGTCGGCCAGTACAACCAGCGCACGCACACCGCGATCCGCACGAACCCAAAGGCGGCCTGGATCGCTGAGGGATGGCTGCCACGACTCCCCGAGAGTCTCGCGGAGCTCGACGGGCTGCTTCTGCGAGTCTCCAAGCACCGCACCGTCCAGCGCGACGGGATCCGATTCCAAGGCCAGCGCTACCTCTCGCCCACGCTCGCCTCGTTCGTCGGACGCACGGTCACCATCCGCTACGACCCCCGGGACCTGTCCGAGATCCGTGTCTACGACCACGACACCTTCGTGTGCACGGCGATCGATGAAGCCCACCCCAACCAGCGCTACAGCCTCCACGACATCGAAACCGCCCGACGAGCCCACCGCCGGCAGCTGCGCAAGGACATCAACGACCGCATCCCCACGACTCCACGGCCCCCTGCCGACCCGCCCGCTCCCGCGCGACGGCCCAGGAAGCGCCTGAAGACCTACGAAGAGGACGAGTAGATGAACCGCGACTTCATCGTCACCAAGGAACACCGCCGCTTCACCGAGTTCGCCAGCGCCATCCGCAAGGACGTCACCATCGGCATCTGCCACGGCGAGGCCGGCGTCGGCAAGACGCAGTCCGCCCGCCGGTACGCCCACTGGGACACCCTCGAACCCTTCATCCACGCCTGGGGCCCGCGCAGCGAGGCCGACCTGAAGCACTACGCCGCCGCCCACCGCTCCCGCACCGTGTTCTACACCCCCGAGGTCCTGGCCAAGCACCGCGATCGCATGCGCGACATCGAGTTCTACCGCGGGAAGGTCGGTGTGCTGATCTACGAGCATCTCTGCGCGATCGGGAAGATCACGACCACCGACGTTCCCCGAACCATCGACTTCACCGAACTGATCATCATCGACGAGGCAGAACGGCTCACGCCGACCTCACTCGAGCTACTACGAGACCTCCACGACCGTCACCACGTCGCCCTCATGTTCATCGGGATGCCGGGCATCGACCAACGCTTCCGCCACTACCCCCAGCTCTACAGCCGCCTCGGGTTCTCCCACCGCTACCGCGCCCTCGCACGCGAGGAACTGCTGTTCGTCCTGACCCGCCACTGGAAGCGCCTCGGCCGCACCCTCGACCCCGACGACTTCACCGACGCCCAGGCCATCGCCGCGATCGAACGCATCACCCGAGGCAACTTCCGTCTCCTCGAACGCCTCTTCCCCCAGATCGGACGCGTCCTGAAGATCAACCAACTCGACACCATCACCGACGATGTCATCGAAGCAGCCGCCAGCACCCTCATCACCAGCTAACGCCACATACTCCGACCAGAAGCCCGCCATTTACCGATCAACTCCACACATCGCCGGCCGCCTGCTGACGATGGCCCGAAAACGATCGTTACCGGTCAGTTCGCGCGATGACGTCCAGGAAGTCCCGTATGTGAGGGGGCGGAGTCGTCCCGGCCCAGATGGCGGTGAGCGGGCGGGTGATCTGGAGATTGTTGATCCGAACTCGCACGAGTCGGCCGGCGCGGGCGTCCTCGGACACGGCGAGGGAGCTCAACGCGCCGGGGGCTATGCCGGCCATAATCGCGCTGCGAACGCCGAGCGTGGTCGTCAGCACGGCTGCGGGCTCGGCTGCGAGGGGAAAGCCCGCCTCGGTGAGGGCGTTCTCGAGCGCTTGTCGGGTGCCGCTGCCGGTCTCGCGGAGCACCAACCCAGTGCCCGCCAGTTCACGGACGGACACCCGGCGGGTCTTCGCCCATCGGTGACCGTGCTGCACAACGACTTCGATGGTGTCGTAAGCGACGGTGACCGACCGGAGGCCGGCGGGAACGACAGGGGTCTCGACGAGCCCGAGGTCTGCGGTTCCCTCGCGTATGGCCTCGACGACCGTGCTGCTGTTGGCGGCTGTGAGTTGAACGACCGGGCCGTCATTGCCGTGAGAGATGCGCCACCGGGCGATCCATTCCGGTAGGAGGTGTTCTGCGATCGTGAGGCTCGCGGCGATGCGCATCATCTTCCCGCGATCCGTGCGGAGCGAGTTGACAGCATCCGAGAACTCGTCGGCCGCTGTCAGCAGCGTTGTTCCCCAGCCGACAATCAGCTCGCCTGTCGGAGTCAGTCGGGAGCCCCGTGCGGAACGCACCAGCAGTCGCATGCGCAGATCTTTTTCCAGGTTCCGGATGCGCAGAGATATCGCCTGCTGACTCACGCCCAACTGCGTGCTTGCCGCCGACATGCTGCTTTCCTTCGCGACGAGCGCCAAGGCTCGCAGTGCCTCCAAGTCCGGCTCGTGGTGCATCTTCCGCCTCCCAAGCACAAGCATAACTTGTATGGCGGACGGTATCTGCCTCTACTCGCACGAGCGGTCCGAGGAAATGATGGATGCATGACCCATGCCCAGGACGTTGCGACCGCCCGACCGGAACACACGCTGCTTGCCCGAGTCCGCGCGCTGCTGCCCGGGCTTGTCCTCTGCCTCGCCGCGGCCGGAGCATCGTACGGGGTCAGCCTGCTGCTGCCGGGAGTCAGCCCGCTCATTATCGCGATCGTGCTTGGCGTACTCCTGGCCAACGTCGTCCGGCTGCCAGCGGCAGCCTCCGACGGCATAGACTTCTCCGCGAAAAAGCTCCTGCGCGCCGGCATCGTCTTCCTCGGACTCCAACTGGTACTGACAGACATCCTCGAACTCGGAGCCCCGATGCTGGTCGTCATCGTGTGCATTGTCGCCGGCGGACTGTTTGGCACCGTTCTCCTGGGGAAGCTGCTACGGGTTCCATCCGGGCTCTCGCTGCTAATCGCCTGCGGATTCTCCATCTGCGGCGCGGCAGCCGTGGCGGGCGCGGCAGGGGTCACCGATCCGGACGACGAGGCCGAGGAAGACACCATCACCGCGGTCGCCCTCGTGGTGATCTTCGGAACGCTGATGATTCCCCTCGTCCCACTGATCACGGACCTGCTTGGCCTGGGCTCCGAGACGGCCGGGATGTGGGCAGGGGGTTCCATCCATGAAATCGCGCAAGTCGTCGCCGCTGGAGGCATCATCGGTGGCGGAGCGCTCACGGTCGCGGTCATCGTCAAACTCGCCCGAGTGCTGCTGCTCGCCCCGGTCGTGGCCATCCTTAGCATCCGGGAGCGCCGTCTCAGCCGTACGGCAGGCGAACCCGGTCAACAGAGGTCGAGTTCGAAGCTGCCGCCCGTCGTCCCGCTGTTCATCATCGGGTTCATCGCGATGGTGTTCGTGCGTTCCTTCATCCCTCTGCCGGGCACCGTGCTGATGGCCGGTGGGCTGCTGCAGACAGGGTTGCTGGCTGCAGCGATGTTCGGACTCGGCTGCGGCGTCAAGGTTCGGAACCTCGTCAAGGTGGGCCTCAAGCCCTTCGCCCTGGCCGCGCTCTCCACCGTTCTCGTCGCAACGATCGCCTATTGCGGAGTCACCCTCGCCGGCTGAACATGGCTGGCACCAGGGCGTCACTACGCGCCGCAAACGATCGTTACTGGTCCTCGTCGTCCTCGTCCGGCCACGCCTCGCGCGCTATCGGGTCTCTGGCCAGGGATACAGCGTGGGCACCCGCGAGAAGCCTCGCGGTGTGCCGTCCTCGTTGAACTGAATCTCTGAGTGCTCGTGCGAGCCGTTGGCGTGTGCGACGGCAGCGAGCACCAGGGCGGCCGCCTGACGGTCGAGGCCGGCACGTCCTCGGACAGGTCGACGGCGGGGCCGCCCAGCAGCGACGCGGCGATGCGCACCAGGCGTCGCTCTCCTCCCGACCAGGCTCCGGTCTCGCGCAGCAGCTCGTCGACGTCGATCCATGCCATGTCGCCGTCTCGGGTGATCCAGGGCTGTGGCTTCGTTCGCTTGGTGGCGGGGTTTTTTGCAGCGCTCCGTGGCGGTCTTGTTGCCGCGATCACGCAGGACTGGCTGCAGGTAGGTGTCGCGGTCTGAACCGAGAGGGGTGCGCCCGGTCGGGGCCGTTTGGATCGCTGCCGCTACGTCAGAGTCCGAAGGCTCCGCCGCTGACGAGGATCACGATGCCGAGGCCGATGAGAACGATGGGGAAGAGGATGTGCTCCCAGCGTTCGAGCACTTCGGCGATCGGGGGGCGGGTGGCGACGAACTTTGCCAGGGCCACCAGGACCGCGACGAGCGCGAGGAAGACGATGCAGTAGGCGACTGCTGCGAGAGGTTCCACGCTGAGGAAGACAGGGGTGTAGACGCCGATGTTGTCGCCGCCGTTGGCAAGGGTGACGCCTGCGACGGTCCACACGCCGACCTTCTTGCCGGCAACCTTGGCCTCGTCGTCATCGTCGTCATCGTCTCCGCGCCAGGCCTGCCATGCGGCCCAGAGGCCGAGGCCCAGAGGGATGAGACCGAAGTACGGGATGGCTGCCGAGGGCAGGAATGCTCCGGCGCCGATGGTCACCAGGACCGCGGCACCGAGGATGCCGGCGAATCCGAGGTACTGGCCGGCCAGAATGCGGGCGGTAGTGCCGCGCTGGCCTGCCCCTCGCGCGAAGAAGAGGGAGAGCACGATGATGTCGTCGATGTTGGTCGCTGCGAACAGGCCCATCGCCTGCAAGACCGAGGTGAGGATCATGCGCCCTCCCCAGCTGCGTCGCATCCGGGAAGCGAGCAGGCGGGATCGATGCACGGGGCGTCTTCGTCCACTGCCAGGGTGGCATCGACCAGTGCCGTCAGCGCCTGCGCCAGGTGCGAATCGGCGATCTCATATCGTGTCCGACGACCCTCGGGCTCGGAGACGACGATCCCGCAATCGCGCAGGCATGCCAGGTGGTTGGACACGTTCGGGCGTGTCAGGTCCAGATCTCGGGCCAGTTCCGCCGGGTAAGCGGGATGGTCGAGCAGGGTCAAGATGATCCGGGATCGAGTGGGGTCGGCCAGTGCACGACCCAGGCGGTTCATCACGTCGAGACGCGAAGCAATAGTCAGCATGGACTGAACTATACAGCGCGCACTGACCACTCGGTCACAGGCGTCAGCCCAGATCGCATGCCCGTAAGGGGAACCCTCACCGGACACCACCGCTACTGATCGAGAGGAACGACGGCACGCCTGGCGGGCTGTCTGTGAGCAGCTTCGCTCTGTGTCGCGGTTTTCGCTGCGTTCCGTGTCGGGTTAGGTGGTGCCGATGACGAGGGTGCTGCGGGCGGCTTCGACGACGTCGTTGGTGATGACGTCGAGCTCGTTGATCTTCAGGACACGTTGAATCTGTGGGAGGAGACGTTCGAGGAGACGGAAGTTGCCGCGGGTGATGCGTTCGACGGCGGCGATGGCTTGCGCGTCAGTGAAGTCGTCGGGGTCGAGGGTCTTGCCGAGCTTGCGCCATTGACGTTCGAGGACGAACAGCAGCTCGTCGTGGCCGAGGGGGCGGTACTGGTGGGCGAACCCGAGTCGGCTGTAGAGCTGTGGGTAGTGAGTGAACTGCTTCTCGATGCCGGGCATGCCGATCAGGATCATCGCGATGCCTGTTCGGTCGTACTGGTCGCGGAGCCACTCGATGGCGTTGCCGGTGAGGCGTTCGGACTCATCGATGATGATCAGCTCGAGCAGTGACGGGTTGGGGCCGTGCGCGTGGTCGACGTGGCCGCCGTGGAGGACGAGGTGTTCCTCGATGCAGCGTTCGGTGCGGATCATGTCGTGCCGGAGGTCCTCTTGCAGGGCGCGCATCGTCGCGGAGACCTCGGGCGTGTAGAAGACGGTCCGGGCGCGGTGGGCCGCGGCATAGATCTTGGTGTCGTCTTCACTGCGTGCGGCCCACCTGGCGATGAACGGGCCGATGCTGTCCCAGTGCGCGTAGCGGCGCGCTGAGAGGGTCTTGCCGACGCCGGCGGGCCCGAAGCAGACGCCGATGGTGTTCTGCTTCCGGACCGCGTCGGCAAACTCTGCGAACCGGCGGTGCTCCTTGGTGCCGATGAACTGGCTCGTCATGACCGGTCCTCCTCGTAGGTCTTCAGTCGCGGCCGATCCGTCTCGACGGCTGCCGGTGTGGTGGTGTCGTCGAGTTTGGGATTGACGATCGCGATGCGTTCGTGGATCTGCCCGCGTAAAGCCCGGCGGTGAGCGTTCCTGGCGGCTTGGATCTGCTTGAGGCTGATCGTCTCGGTCTGGTGCTCGGTGCTGATCGCGGTGCAGAGGAACACGTCGCGGTGGAAGACGCGGATCTCGGTGACGTCGCGTGGGTCGTACCGGACACTCACGGTGCTACCGACGAACGGCGCGAGAGTGGCCGCGGTGTAGCGGAGGCCCTCGAAGTGGATGCCATCGCGCTGCACGACCCGCGTCGTGGGGACGGTGAGCAGGAACCCGTCGAGCTGTTCAAGGGACTCCGGGAGCCGTGGCAGCCACCCGTCTGCAATCCACGCGTGCAGTGGGCTCGTCCGGAGCTCGCGGTGGGTGCGGGCGTTGTAGCTGCGGATGAACGTGCTGATGGCACTGTCGACGCCGCCGAGATCCAGCGCCGGCGTCGGCGCCGAGGATCCGGCTGCGAAATGGCCGGGGAGCGTTGGGAGCAGTTCGGTGTTGATCGTGCCGAAGAACCGCTCGATCTTCCCGCGCCCCTGGGGCCGGGCGACCTGCGAGTGGATGATGCGGAGGTGCAGCACAGCGGCGGTGTCGCCGAGACGATGGCTGGTGAAGTCGGACCCGTGGTCCGTGTAGAGCACGTCCGGGATCCCGCAGACGGGCCAGTCCGGTTCCGGCTTGTGCCAGATCGCTTGGCGCAGCGCGAGCGCGGTGTTCGCCGCTGACGGGGCACCGAGGAACACCATGTACCCGCAGATCGCGCGGGAGTAGTCGTCGAGGATCACCGTCAACCACGGCCGTGCGGGCTTGCCGTTGGGCCCGACGATGAGCAGGTCAAGCATCGTGTGGTCCGCCTGCCAGATCGCGTTCGGGCGGTCCGCGCGACGTCGGAGCAGCAGCTCGTGTTTGTCACGGTATGACGCTGGCCCCTCGAGTGCGAGCGTCACCATTCCGGGATCGAGCCCGTTCACGATCGACCGCACGGCGGAGTACGACGGCGACGGCAGTCCCCGTTCAGCGCAGTGGACGCCAACCTGACGGTGAATGGTGGCGATCGACGGCCGCGGCTTGGTGAGCGCAAGCCCTTCGACCAGGCGGACGAGTTCCGGTGCTGTGCGTCGGACGCCATGGTCGGCGCGAGCGTCGTCGGCGAGGGCGGCGTATCCGCCTGTCCGGTAGCGGGCGAGCCAGCGTTGCAGGGTGCGCTCGGTGACGCCCGTGCTGCGGGCCAGAGTGGCAAGCGGGATTGCGTCCTCGACGTGCAGTCGAAGGATTCGCCACCGCTCGCTCGCGTCCATGACCGGCTACATCGTCGGTGAGGGCTTTGCGCGTCGGCGGGCGACGGGTTCGGCGTGCTTCGCGAGCGTCCGGTAGATGGTGGTGCGGCTGACGCCGAGGACATCGCCGATCTGCGCGACGGTCATGTCCTGCTGTTCGTAGAGCCGGCGTGCGGTGCGCACCTGGTCCGCGGAGAGCCGAGATGGTCGGCCGCCGGTTCTGCCGCGGGCTCGGGCGGGACTGATGCACGGGTAGGTGTCACATCGGCTGTGGCGCTGTGGAGCGTTGCAGGGAAGGATGTGGACCATGCCTGCTCCCTATCCGCAGGAGTTCCGTGACGACGTCGTCCGCGTCGCCAGGAACCGTGAACCTGGCCAGAAGCTCGCCGTGATCGCGAAGGACTTCGGGATCTCCGAGTCGTGCCTGACGAACTGGATGCGTCAGGCCGATGTCGAAGACGGTGCCCGGCCCGGCAAGACCCGGGAGGAATCGACCGAGCTGCGCGATCTGCGTCGCCGGAACCGACTGCTCGAGCAGGAGAACGAGGTCCTCCGCCGCGCGGCCGCCTACCTCTCCCAGGCGAACCTGCCGGGAAAAGGCTCTACCCGCTCGTGAGCGAGCTCGCCGGTGACGGGATCCCTGTCGCGGTGTCCTTGCGGGTCCTGAAGCTCTCCCGCCAGCCTTACTACCGCTGGAGGAAACAGCAGGTCACCGAGTCCGAGTTGGTCGAGGCCTATCGGGCGAACGCGCTGTTCGACGCCCACCTGGATGATCCCGAGTTCGGCTACCGGTTCCTCGCCGGCGAAATGGAGTCCGTGGGTCAGCGGATGTGCGAGCGGACTGCGTGGCGGATCTGCCGGGACAACCAGTGGTGGGCGGCGTTCGGGAAGAGGCGCGGCAAGAACGGGAAGCGCCCGGGACCGCCCGTCCATGACGACCTTGTGAAGCGGGACTTCACCGCGGATGACGTCAACGAGCTGTGGCTGACCGACATCACCGAGCACTGGACCGACGAGGGCAAGCTCTATCTCTGCGCGATCAAGGACGTGTTCTCCGGACGGATCGTGGGCTACTCCATCAGCGACCGGATGAAAGCGCGTCTCGCAGTAAATGCCCTGGACAACGCGGTATTTCGGCGTCGTGACACTGCCGGCTGCATCGTGCACTCGGACCGCGGAAGCCAGTTCAGGTCACGGAAGTTCGTGCACGCTCTGAACCGGCATCACCTCATCGGATCGATGGGGAAAGTCGGTGCCGCCGGGGACAACGCAGCGATGGAGTCGTTCTTCGCGCTGCTCCAGAAGAACGTCCTGGACCGCAAGCGGTGGCGGACTCGAGAGGAGCTGCGGATCGCGATCATCACCTGGATCGAGCGGACCTACCATCGACGCCGACGACAAACGCGCCTGGGTCGATTGACCCCCATCGAATTCGAGACCATCATGAACCAGACCGTCAGCCTGGCGGCCTAACCCCAGCTGACACCTACTCGTGCATCAGTCCCGGCGGCGGCGAGGCCGGCGTTGGTGCGTTCCTTGATGAGGTCCCGTTCGAACTCCGCCAGCGCAGCGAAGACGTGGAACACAAGCCGGCCACCGGGTGAGGTGGTGTCAATGGTCTCCTGCAGCGACCGGAACCCGATGCCGCGTTCGGCGAGTGCGTGCAGCTGGTCGATGAGGTGCCGGATGGATCGACCGAGCTGGTCGAGTCGCCAGACGACGAGAGTGTCGCCGGGGCGGAGCTGGTCGAGGAGCTTGTCGAGCTCGGGCCGGTGTTGCAGCGACCCGGACATGGTGTCGACGAACACGCGGTAGCAGCCGGCGGCGCCCAGCGCGTCGATCTGTAGCGACGCGTCCTGGTCGGTGGTGGACACGCGCGCGTACCCGAGGAGGTGACCCATGGAGAGAACGTAGCGAAACTCGACCAGGAGGGGTAGTGGCGGCACGTAGATTCCGGGATTGGGTTCCGTTACAAGACACGCCGCCTCACACGCTGCCGAACCGTCGGCACGGGCAGTTGTAGCGGAGTCGTTCGTATTTGCTACAGCCGGTGAGTCAGCGCCGCGAGCCGGAGCGCTTGGACGGAACGTCGTTGTTGTTCCGCGCGATGGCGGCCGTTGGCCGGAGAGGGGTGTGGTGCCGCGATGACGGGTACGAGTCGGGGGTGCTCGTCCAGGGTGAGGTGCCGCATGACTCCGTCGAGGGCGGCGGTACCGTACGTGACGATGGCATCGAGCACGGGGAGCACCTTGAGCAGAGTTTCGAGGGCGTGTCGCCCCTCGTCGATGTCCACAGGTCGGACGCGGCCGAGAATCTCCCACGGGATGAGGTTCCAGCGGAGGTAGTCGTTGCGTGCGAGTCCGGACTCGATGCGGGCTGCGCGGAACGCGGCCGCGGTCGGGCCCGGGTTGTCCTCGCTGCAGATCGCCGTGTGCGCTGCGGCGATCGTCTGGGGGCCGGGCGACTGCATGAGGACCAGGACGCGGCTGGATGTGCCGCCGGATCTCGGGTCGAAGTTCGGGACGAACCGCCGTGAACCGTCGGGTGCGGTGCGCCATGCCTCGGCGAGGGCGTTCAGGGATCGAACGTCCGCGACCTCGTCCGCGAGTTCGTCGGGGGTGCTCATGCCGGCTGTGGTGGTGCGAGGAGTGTGCCGCGGATGACGGAGCCGTGGAAGGTGCGGACGGCAACGGTGATCCACGCGGCGACGAGGCCCACGTAGTAGACGACTGCGAGGACGGCGACGACGGTGAGTCCGGAGTGCAGGGCCAGGCCGTTCAGGCCGGTGACGCAGGTGCCGACGGGGAACGTGAATGACCACCAGGTCAGGCTGAACGGCAGGTGTTCGCGGGCGGTGCGGATGGTGATGGCGAGGGCGATGACGGTCCACAGCAGCGCGAAGCCGAGCATCGCGAACCCGTACACCAGCGCCACGACCAGCAGTGCGTGGGCGGTCGACGCGTCGACGACGGCGGGGGCGTTCGATGCGAGGAGGTTTACCGCGGTGATGGACTGTCCGACCGGTCCGAGGACGATCCACAGGGTCGGCACCATACCGGCGGCACCGACCTTGTGTTGCGCGAGACGGTTCCAGATCAGCGTAATGACGACCAGGGACGTGATGAGGCTGAGGCCGAAGAAGCCGTAGCAGGACCACAGCAGGGTCTCCCGTGCCTGCCCGGCGGGGGCATACGGCAGGAGGAGCGCACCGGTCGAGGCGGACACCATCGGCGGGTAGATCGGCATCAGCCAGCCGCCGAACGCGGATTCGGGCGTGTTCTCGTGGCGGGTGAACGCCAGGTACGGCACCAGGACCGCGGTGAGCAGGCCGCCGATGGTGCCGATGGTCCAGAGGACCCAGTCGACGGTGACGGCGGCGGGGAGGCCGATCCAGTCCTTGCCGAGGAGGATCGTGCCGGCGCCGACGGTGAGGAACGCCATGGGCGGTGCGCCGTAGAAGTGGGAAATCACCGGGTTGAGGTGGTGCTTCGCTGCGGTGCTCCGGTAGCGGACCCAGTGCAGGACCGTCGCGATGGTGAGGGCGACGAGCAGGACCGCCGCGATCGCCCAGACGACCGTCGCCGCCGTGCGCAGACCGGGGAACTGCAGCGGTAACGACGCGGCCGCGACGGCGACGATCCCGGTCCCCATGATCGACGCGAACCAGTTCGGGGTCAGGTTCGACACGATCAGGCCGGGCCGCTCCAGCTCCCGGAACAGCCGCCGGTCGCGCACACCGTGCTCAGAGGCTGCGGGTGCGTGGGCGAGGTGAGCGGACATGCACCCATCGTGCGCGTGTGCCCCGTGGTTCGGGAACGGCGGACTCGTTGGCAGGGCACAATGGTTGCTTGTGGCACTGCGGCGGTTGACGGACCGGATCCTGGACCTCGACACCCTCGAGGTCCTCGTCCGCGTCGCGGAGACCGGGTCGTTGACCCGCGCGGCCGAGGTGTTGGGGGTGACACAGCAGGCGGTGTCTGCGCGCTTGCGTGCCGCGGAGCAGGCGACCGGTCAGCCGCTGGCGCACCGGACGGCATCCGGGACCGCGCTGACCGACGCCGGCCGGGTGGTGCTCGGTCTCGCCGTCCCGGTGTTGGAGGCCTCCCGGCGGCTTGAAGCAGGCGTCGCCGCGCTGCGGGAACCGGCGGGATCCCTCGTGATCGCAGCGTCGCAGACGATCGCCGAACTCCTGCTGCCCGGATGGCTGCTCACCCACCGTGCTGCCACGCCGGATGCGTCGGTGCGTTTGATCGCGGGGAACTCCGCCGACGTGACCGACCTCGTCCGTTCCGGCGCTGCCGACGTCGGGTTCACGGAGACTCCTGCTGCGCCGATTGGCCTCTCATCGTTGGTGGTCGATGAGGACGAACTCGTGGTCGTCGTCGCCCCGCACCATCCTTGGGCAAGCGCTTCGGCCATCACCTCGGATGACCTCGCGGAGACGCCCCTGCTGCTCCGTGAGGAAGGGTCCGGCACCCGCTCCACGGTCGAAGCGTGGCTCGACGACGCGGGTCTGACCCTGGTCCCGCCGGCTGCAGTGCTGGAAACGACTGGCATCATCCGCGCCAACGCTCGAGCGGGCATCGCGCCCGCGGTGATGAGTCTCCGCACCGTCGACACTGACCTCGAAGACGGTGCCCTCGTCCGGGCGCTACTGCTCGGCCCGCCACTGATCCGGCCGCTGCGAGCGATCTGGTCAGGCCGCCCGGGGCCCGCTGTGACGGCGTTCCTGGACACTGCTCGCAGCTCGAGTACCGGTGGTCAGATCAGTCCGTAGGGCAGCTCCGGGTGCTGCTCGGCGATCTCGGTGAGCCGGTTGTACTTCGCGACGCGTTCCCCGCGGCCGGGTGCGCCGGACTTGATCTGCCCGGTGCCGGTCCCGACAACGAGGTCCGCGATGAACGTGTCCGTGGTCTCCCCAGAACGGTGGGAGACCATGCTGGCCATCCCGATGCTCTTGGCGGTGGCGATCGCGCCGAGGGTCTGGGAGACGGTCCCGATCTGGTTCGGCTTGATCAGTGCCGCGTTCGTCAGCTGCTGCTCGCCGCCGTCGCGGATCCGCTGTGGGTCGGTGACGTAGAGGTCGTCGCCGACGATCTGGATCCGGTCGCCGAGCGCCGCTTGCATGCGGCGGAACCCCTCATGGTCGTCTTCCGCGAACCCGTCTTCGATGCTCCGGATCGGATACGTGTCGATGAGGTGCCGGTAGTAGTCGACCAGCCCGTCCCGGTCGAGGCTGTCGTTGAGCACCCGGTAGGAGCCGTCGCCCTGGGAGAACTCGTTCGCGGCCGGATCGAGCGCGATCGCCACCTGATCGACGCCCGGCTCGTAGCCGGCGGTACGGATCGCGTCGACGAGCAGGTCGAGCGCTTCCTCGGGCGCAGCGATCGACGGTGCGAAACCGCCCTCGTCGCCGAGGCCGAGGCTGCCGAACCGGTCCCGAACCAGCGCCGCGAGAGCGTGGTACACGTCTGCGCCGATTCGGACGGCGTCTGCCATCGAGCCTGCGTTGACGGGAGCGATCATGAACTCCTGGAAGTCCAGCTCGTTCGCTGCGTGCGCGCCGCCGTTGAGGACGTTGAAGTGCGGGACCGGCATCCGCGGCGTCGAGCCGGTGATCTCAGCGATCCACTGCCAGAGCGGGAGGTCCGCGGCATGGGCGAGGGCCCTGGATGCGGCGATCGAGGTGGCGACAACGCTGTTCGCGCCGAGCCGGCGGTACCCGGTGGTGCCGTCGAGTTCGGCAAGGGCGGCGTCGATCTGCCCGATCGCCGACCACGACCGGCCGGTGAGGAGCCCTGAGATGTCGGTGTCGATCAGGTGGAGCGCCTGGGTGACGTCGCGGCCGCCGAACGCGGAACCGCCGTCGCGGAGCTCGACGGCTTCGTGGGCGCCGGTGGATGCGCCCGCGGGGGCGTCCCCGGTGACGGTGCGGCCGTCGTCGAGCTCGAGGGACACGCGGACGGTCGGGTAGCCGCGGGAGTCGAGGATGCGGGCGCCGTGGACGGCGTCGATGGTGACGGGGTGGTCGTGGTGGGTGACGTACTCACCCTGATGGGCTCCGTGGTGGTGGATGCCGCTGATGTAGTCGTTCATGGTGACGCTCCTTCGGTTCGGTTCGGGTCATGCGTCGAGCTGGTCTGTGGTTGGAAGGGGAAGCCGCGGGGAGGCGGAGGGACGACCTGCTGGCGATCACTCAGCGCCAGTGCCTCCCCGCGGCAGTCTGTGGACCCGTGGGTCACGGGTGTCGGGTGTGGGCGTTCTGTGCGGTGCGGATGACGGCTTCGGCAGCAGCACGGTCGGCCCACCCGTTGGTGGTGACGTGCTTGCCGTGCTCGATCTCCTTGTAGTGGGCGAAGAAGTGCTCGATCTCCGCCAGCGTGTGTTCCGGCACATCGGTGATGTCCCGCAGCTGCGCGAAGCGGTCGTCGCCAGCGGGAACGGTGAGGATCTCGTCGTCGCCGCCGTTCTCGTCGACCATGCGCAGCATCCCGACCGGCCGGACCGTGATGACGACGCCGGGGAACGTGGGACGGGGCAGGAGCACCAGGGCGTCGAGGGGGTCGCCGTCATCGCCGAGGGTGTTGTCGATGGAGCCGTAGTCCTGGGGGAACACCATGCTGGTGAACACCGCCCGGTCGAGCCGGATCCGGCCGGTGGTGTGGTCGACCTCGTACTTGTTGCCGCTGCCGCGGGGAATCTCGATCGTGACGTCGAACAGCATGGGTACCTCCGGTGCTGGAGCGGGTGTGTGGTCAGTGAGTGGGGTGGTCACAGGGTGCCGCCGAGGAGGATGCCGGCGGTCGCGGCGGCGACGGAGACGACGAGCATTCCGAGACCGTTGATCGCGGCGGCGGTGATCCGTCCGCTGCGGGCGAGGCGGACGGTTTCGAAGCTGGCGGTGCTGAACGTGGTGTAGCCGCCCATCACCCCGGTGCCGAGGACCGCGACCGGCACCGCGCCGAGGTGCGTGGCGGCGCCGACGATGATCCCCAGCAGCAGCGACCCGGTGATGTTGATCGTCAGCGTGCCGACGGGGAGCCGGAACTCCCGGCCGGTGTTGATCAGCCCGTCGAGGAGGAACCGACCGGCAGCGCCGGCACCGCCACCGAGGGCGACGACGACGATGAGGGCGGCGTTCATGCTTCCTCCGTTCGGGGACGGAACCAGCCGGCGACGACGAGACCGCAGGCGGTCGCGATCGCGCCGGATAGGACAGTGAGGAGCGCGTAGCCGGTGCCAGCGAGGCCGTGGCCGTCGAGGAACAGGGCGGCGGTGGACTCGGCGAGGGTGCTGTAGGTGGTGAACCCGCCGAGGACCCCTGTCCCGAGGAGCAGCCGCAGCACCCTCCGGCGACCGGCATCGGGCCCACGGTGCGCGAGCGCTTCCAACAGCACACCGAGGGCCAGCGCCCCGGTGATGTTGATCCAGAAGATCGACCAACTCACCCCGCCATCGGCAGGGAGCACGCTACTGATGACGTCGCGGAGGGCAGTACCGCCGGCCCCACCGACGGCGACGAGGCCGACGTACCGCCACCGCAGATGCACCGGCCGCATGGTCGTTGCCGGGTCGGACACGTCGACGTCCGGGTCGGGAGGGAGCTGGTCGTCGGGCATCGGGGTGTCCGTTCGGGTGGTCATGTTCCGCCTTCTGCCGCGACCAGCGCCGCGGCGTGCTGTGCTGCTACCGGATCCAGGAACGCCCCACCCCGCGGGACGAGAGCACCCGTCGGGGCGAGGTGGTACTGCACGGGTTGCCCGGTCGGCAGGTTGAGCTGCTCGAGCTCCGGGTCGGTGAGGTCGTCGATGCATGCGCAGAGTGCGCGGAGCGAGTTCCCGTGCGCGACGACGAGGACGCTCCGCCCTGACCGCACCATCGGCAGGAGCCGGTCGTGCAAGACGGGGCGGACCCGCTTGATGACGTCCGAGAGTGCCTCGGTGCGTCGGAGGGCGCCGTCGGGCAGGCCGCGCAGCGCGGAGCTCGACCGCAGTTCCTCCCACAGGTGCAGCGACATCGGTGGCGGTGTGCCGGTACGGGACCTGCGGAGCCGCACGTACTCGTCGTCACCGAGCATCCGACGGGCGTCGGTCTTCGTCATCCCGGTCAGGGCACCGTAGTTGCGTTCGTTGAGCTGCCACACCGCTTCCGTGGGCAGCTGTGTCCCGAGGGCGTCGCAGACCAGTTCGGCGGTGCGGACGGCACGGCGCAATGTGGAGGTGACCACGACGTCCGGCGTGATGTGGTTCGACCGGAGGAGCTGTCCGGCTGCGGATGCTTGCCGTTCGCCGCGGTGCGTGAGCGGGACGTCGAGGAGCCCGGTGAAGGTGCCGGCTTCGTTCGCGGTGCTCTCCCCATGCCGCAGGAGCGTCAGCATGCCCGTCACGGGGCTTCCGACGGGAGGAGGACGGTGGCGCCGACCGGGTCGTGCGGGACGACCAGTATCGGCCGGTGCTGCTGATGCGTCAGGTGCGCGGCGACGGACCCGGTGAGCAGTTCCGCTATCCGGCGTCGGCCAGCCTGGGATCCGACGACGATCATCACCGCGTCACGTTCCTCAGCCACCGCAGCGAGTGCGTGACTCGGGTCCCCGACGCGGGAGACGAAGTCCACGTCGACCGATCGCGCCGCAGCAAGATCTCTGATGACCCGCATGTCTTCGTCGGGGAGCTGCTGCGGGTCGCTGTCCGCCGTGTCCGGGTCGATCGGTTCGATGATCTCCGACCCGTCCGCACGCACCCCCGCTGACAGCAGCGCCGGATCGACGACCACACACACCAGGCGGGCGCTGAAGCGTTCAGCGACGGCAGCCGCGACACCGACGACGTCGTGCCCCTGCCCGGACTGCACACCGACCACGACAACACCGGCAGTGCTCGACTCGACCATGACATCTCCCTACCTCAGGCGCACAGAAGCGCAACCAGCTGAGATAGGGACTGTTGTCGACGAGTGTCGAGGTTGGGTCCGGCAAGCCCCACTGCCGGGTCCGAAGACACCACCAGTATGCACCCACCACCCCATGCCCGCACCGACGATCTTCCGCACCTCGAGAACCGGTCCGCTTCGTGACGCGGGACGACAGGGAGAGAAGCTTGAAGGGCGACACTGAGCGGAGCTGCTCACAGGCTGTCCCGTAAGACCCGTCCGGTGAACTGTCCGGTGAAGGGAGGCTATATGACACACTGGGGAGCATGTCCCCCTTGAAGGTCGGCTATGCCCGAGTCTCCACCGACGAGCAGGACCTGACCGCGCAGCGTGACGGACTCGCGGCGTTCGGCGTCGATCCCAAGCGCATCTACGTCGATCACGGGCTCACGGGCCGCAACGCCGACCGTGAGGGCCTGCGGCAGGCGCTGGCTGCCTGTCGGGACGGCGATACGTTCGTGGTCACCAAGCTCGATCGGCTGGCGCGTTCAGTCCGTGATGCCCACCAGATCGCCGACGACCTCGCGGCGCGGGAAGTGAAGCTGAGCATCGCCGGATCGGTGTACGACCCGACCGACCCGATGGGGAAACTGTTGTTCAACGTGCTGGCGATGGTCGCCGAGTTCGAAGCCGACCTCATCCGTGCCCGCACCCGCGAGGGGATGAAGGTCGCCAAGGCCAAGGGCCGGCTGCGCGGGAAGTCACCGAAACTCACCCCCCGGCAAGAAGCTCACCTCGTCCAGCTACATGCTGCCGACGAGCACACCGTGGGCGAGCTGGCCGAGCTGTTCAGCGTGGGCCGCTCCACGGTCTACCGCGCCCTTCAGCGCGCCGAGCGCGGGCGCGAGAACGTCGTGCAGTAGGTGCGTCGTGGACGCTCGAGCGCGGTGGCGAATCCTCAGGCTCCACGTCGAGGACCAGGTGCCCCTCGCGCGCTTAGCTCGCGAGACCGATGTAGGGCTGCGGACCCTGGAGCGCTGGCACGCCCGCTACCGCGCCGACGGCTACGCCGGACTGGAGACAGCCTCACGGGCGGACGCCGGCTCCCGCCGCCTTCCGCCCGACCTCGTCGACCTGATCGAGGGCCTGGCACTGAGCAAGCCGCGGCCGGCCATCGCCACGATCCATCGCAAAGTCACGGGCATCTGCGCCGCCCGGAGGTGGCCGGTCCCCTCCTACTCGGTGGTGTGGGACATCGTGCGGACCCTGGATCCCGGCATGGTCACCCTCGCCCTGGAGGGCGCAGCATCCTACCGCGACAAGCACGAGCTGGTGCTACGCCGGCAAGCAGAGCTGCCCAACGCGATGTGGCAATCCGATCACACCATGCTCGACATCCTGGTGGTGGGCACCGACGGCAAGCCCGCACGGCCATGGCTAACAACGATCCTCGACGACTGCTCCCGGGCGGTCTGCGGCTACACAGTCTTCCTGGGCGCACCGTCGGCGATGAACACCGCCCTGGCGCTGCGCCAAGCGATCTGGCACAAGACCGACCCGGCCTGGCCGATGTGCGGCCTGCCCGACGTGCTCTACGTCGACCACGGCAGCGACTTCACCAGTGACCAGCTCGCCCACACCGCCGTCGACCTCCACATCCGACTGATCCACTCCACCGTCGCCCGACCCCAGGGACGGGGCAAGATCGAGCGGTTCTTCGGCACCATCAACACCGAGCTACTCGCCACCCTGCCCGGACTCATCACCGAAGGGCACCCCTGGCCGACACCGAAACTGTCCCTGGCCGCCCTCGATAGCGCCCTGGAGGCGTTCGTGGCCACCTACAACGACCGCACGCACAGCGAGCTCGGAACCTCCCCGCGCAGCGCGTGGATCGCCGATGGCTGGCTGCCCCGAATGCCCGAGAGCCTGGAAGACCTCGACAGACTGCTGTTAACCGTCGCCAAGACCCGCGTCGTGCGCCGCGATGGCATCCGCTTCCAGGGCCTGCGCTACGTCTCGCCAACTCTGGCCGGCTACGTCGGACGCTCGGTCGTGATCCGCTACGACCCCCGCGACATCACCGAGATCCGCGTCTTCGATCACGACGAATTCGTCTGCAAGGCCGTCAACCAAGAGCACCACGACCAGAAGGTCAGCCTCAAGGAGATCCAGGCCGCGCGCAACGCCCGCCGCCGGGCGCTGCGAGCCGGCATCAACGAACGCATCGCCCTCGTGGCCGCACCTACCGAGACGCCACGGATCACCGAAGCACCGGCTCCGGCGCCGAGGTCGGCGTTGAAGATCTACAAGGAGGACCTCAGGTGAGCCAGCGCTTCATCGTCACCAAGGAGCACCGCCGCTTCACCGAGTTCGCCGACGCCGTGCGCCGCGGGCACACCATCGGTTTGTGCTTCGGATCAGCCGGCGTAGGAAAGACACTCTCCGCACGCCGCTACGCACACTACGAGAAGGCTCATGACCTGCTGACCTACTGGGGGCCGCGCTCCGACAACGACGCCAAGATCTACGCCGCCTTGAACCGGAGCCGCACCGTGCTCTACACCCCCAGCGTGCTGACCACCCCGCGGACCCTGAAGGACGAGCTGACCCAAGCCATCACCCGCACCAACATGTGCATCGAGCAGCACCTCGTACCTCCCGGCACGGCCACTCCCGAGGCCTGGGGATGGCGACACGGCAGGAACTACGTGGAGCTAATCATCGTCGACGAGGCCGAACGACTGCGTCCCGCCGCGCTGGAACTGCTGCGCGATCGCTACGACCGCGACGGCATCGCCCTGATCCTGATCGGCATGCCCGGCCTGGAGAAGCAGTTCAGCCACTACCCCCAGTTCTACAGCCGAGTCGGCTTCGCCCACCAGTACCGGCCCCTGGGACAAGACGAACTGCTGTTCGTCCTCGAGCGACACTGGCGATCCCTCGGCAAGACCCTCGACCCCGACGACTTCACCGACGCCCAAGCCATCGCAGCCATCGCACGGATCACCCGCGGCAACTTCCGGCTCCTCGAACGCCTCTTCCCCCAGATCCAGCGGGTCCTGAAGATCAACGAACTCGACACCATCACCAACGACGTCATCGAAGCCGCACAGAGCACCCTGGTCATCGGTGTCACCTGACCCCGCCACGAAGCGACCGAAGAACCCCGCCATTCAGCAGACGAAGTCACAGGTGAAGTCGGCTCGCTCCGAGTTGTCCGACGGGGTAGACCGTGATCGACGCGCATCCCACTGACTCGCTCAGTCGGTCGACTTGAACTCCGGACTGATCCTTGAAAGGGGCAGCGGAGGTTGGCCGTTGTAGGTTCCGGTACTGGCATCCCAGAGCGACATGTCTGGGTTGCCGTCGCTGTAGATCACCGGTGGGAGCCCCTCCCGCTCGGCAACCCAAGCTCGATTGATCAGCCCAGCCGCGAGAAAGCCAGCCGTTACACCATCCGCCTGTGCTCGGGCACGCGCGAGCGCATCAGCCCGTGACGCGGCACGCTCTTCCTCGGACACGAACTCGCCCAGCCCAGAAAACTCCTCGACCAGGGTGTCGGGGTCCTCGTACTCGGTCGACACGGACGAGACGATTCGCTCGTGCTGGGCCAGAATCGGCTGGACCTGCTTTGCCTCGATCGCGAGCTGCACCTCCACACGCCGACCGGGGTCCTCGATTCCCTTCACGCGCCGAAGGACCTGGCGGATGTTCTGCCGAACACCCTGATAGCGGTAGTACTCGCGGTACTCGCTGGTGTTGTCCACGAAACCCTTGTTGACCATCAGGTCGAACTCGTCGTCCCGCACCGGGATGATCATCGGGAAGCGTCGGTAGCTCTGGCTCTTATTCTCGGCCGTGAACCGGGTCCCAGACCTGTCCGTGTACTCACCCGCGAGTCCGTCGAGGAACGTCTCGTAATCGTCCGGCCCGGTCATGATCGTGATGATGTTGACAGGCAGGACAGAGGAGTTCTTGATGTTGAGCTTCTGGCGGCCTGGAAATGGATTGAGGAAGGCAAACAGTTCCTTGCGGCCGAACGACTTGATCAGGCTGCCTGCCCTTGCCTCCTCGATAATCACGACAAGCTCGCCGTCATACCCCTCCCAGCCCACGTTGTCCCCGCCGAGGACGAAGAAGGGCTCCTTGGCCCCTGGTACCCAGTCTCCCGGCACCATCTGTCGGGCCATCGCCCGCGCCAGCGCATCTTTTCCCGTACCGCCCTCGCCGAACAGGTAGATGTTCATCCGATACGGAGGCTGCGGCTGTTTCGCGAGATAAGTCGACCTAGCCCTGACGAGGCGTGTTTCGCCCCGGTTGTATGCCAGCGGGTCCAGGGTCTCCGCCTCCATCAGGGTGAGGCCGTCATTCTGCACCATCATCGCCAGGCGGTCGACGGCCGACAGCCGCGAGTTCTCCTGAGCCTCTCCGTGTCCTACCCGCTGCACGCGGTGGCGGTCGAGCGCCCCGCGAAAGTCGAAGTTCGCGTGAACGGCCCCGTCGTCGTAGAGGTGTTTGCCGGACGCCTGCTGCTGCGTGTGCTCATGGGTGAGGTACTCGCAGCAGTCGAGGAAGGCTCCGCGTCCCTTGGCGACCTCGACCTGCTCCGGAGGCAGTCCGTAGGCGCGGGCGACCGCTGCGACGGAGGTCGAGTTCCGGCGCTCCTCGACCACATGCACATGGGCGGGCTTGAGTTGACCGAGCACCGCGCGAGGATTCGCGGCGACGTCCTCCTCGGAGTAGACGTCGCGGTCGTGGTCGATCCACGCCGTGCGCAGGTTGCCCTTACGGCGTACTGCCTGCTCAACGCGTTCCTTGGTGATCAGGGTCGCGCCGCTATCCGGGTGAATCCACGCGGACTGGATCTTGAAGATCCGGCCGCACTTCGTCACCGCGTACGCCCAAGGCCCACCCGGCGCATACGGATCAGTTGAGGCCCGCGGCTCAGGCCCGCCGTCCGGCCCCGCGGCCAATTCCGTGGAAGGGAGGCCCAAATCCACAGTTTCCACAGTTGGGCCCGGGCGATTCTCAAGTCCTTCCCCGGGCGCATGATTAGCCTCGTCTACCAAGGTTCCGGAGGGCGAGCTATCTACCGAAACCACAGCTTCCACAGCATTGCGTGATTCCTGATCGGACCCCACCGTGGAGCCAACCTGGTCCTTGCAACCGTCGGTGCCGCCGGGAGGCATCGATTCTGCACCGGCCGTGTCCACCGACTGAGGCTCTCCTGATGCGCTTGAGGCCGGGGAAACGAGAGGTGCCATTATCAAGCACCCCGCAGGATCGCAGCGATCAGCTCACGACGTTCGCGGCTGATGGGAGGAGCAAGCTTCGCAGCCCGCTTGGCTGCTGCCTTCAGCTCGGCGTAAGCCCGCTCGTCAGCCTTGGACTTCCGCCACGCGTCGAGATCTGAGCGGCCAACGAGATACTTCCCGTCGATCATCCGATGGGGGAGTTCGCCGGACTTGACCTTCCGGCGGAGGGTGTCGATGGAGCCGTAGCGACGACGACCCTCTGCGTCGCGAATCTCGGACGCCTCGGCGAGGGAGAGCAGATCGGTTCCGGTGGTAGACAAGATGGACATGGCGAAGCAACCTTCGTTAGAAGTGTTGCCTCGTGATCGTCCTTACGAAGCTGCTCCCATCTGAAGGAGCCAACGGGTGTGTCTACGGACCCTGAGCCTGCACGATCGGCTAGTCGTCACTTCGGTGGTCACCGTCTCATCGAGACGTCCTTGCCCAGCTGCGAGTTGCCTAGGCAAAACCGTAGCACGGGTGTCTGTCGTGTCGAAAGAGCTACTCAGACGCGCCAGCCGGGAAGTACTCGTTCAGGTTGTAGTCCGCGCGCGCCCGGCTTCTCCGCCCGTTTGATCCTTGGCTCCACCATCTGTCGCAGGATTCGTCGCTTATCGGCAAGCTCCAAGCGCTCCCAAGCGGCGTGGACATCGCTCGACGAAGCCAACTCGACCACGATCGGATCAGCCGCGACTAACTGATTGAGCTTCCGTTGCGCTTCGGCGATCTTCGGCCTGATGAGGTCCTCTTGCGCGAACAGGATGTCTAGATCGTGCCGTGCGGCCGCCTGCTCGCGAACCCCTGCAAGGTATCTCTCGTGCTCGTCGATCTCGTCAACGAGCGCTTTGCGCTCTGCGTCCACCTTGCCATCCTTGCGACCGTAGGTGCTCAGAAAATCAGGCTGGACCAGACGCGCGAGAACGTACTCCACGACGATCCGGTCGAGGTACTCCTCCTTCATTGCCGTGTGGAATCCAACCTTTCCCGGTACTCCACGGCAGAGGTAGGAGTAGTAGTGCTCGCGAGGTAGCGGCTCGCGATTCTCGTCGTGCTGCTTCCTGCCCTGGTTCTGCTTTCCGACGATCACCCCGGCCCCACAGACATCGCACACGGCGATGCCTGTCAACAGGTGCTTAGCGGGCCAGTCGTTACTTCGCTTACGCGCAGGGTTGTTGAGGATGAGAGCTAGCTTGTCCCACTCCTCGGGTTCGATCAGGGGAGGCCACTGCGCGTCAGAGACAATCTTTCCATTGTGCTGACGTTTGCCCGCGTACGCAGGCATACCGAGCATCTGCTTCACGGCGGGAGGAGTCCATCCCAAGTTCTTGCGGCGTTCCGTGAACGCAGGGCGACGGGGAGGGATGCCACGGACGTTGAAGTCCTTCGCGATCTCATAGAACGAGTGGCCAGCGAGCACCCGTCTGACTGCCTCCTTCACGACCGGGGCCTGTTCAGGGTGTTCCTCGATCCGGAGCAGTTCGCGCGTACGAGGGTCGTAGATGCGCTGATAGCCGTAGAGGTTCTTCCCATGAACCCGACCGGCCTCCGCTGCGGCCCTCACGTTACGGCGGATCCGCTCGGAAGTCTTCGCTGACTCGTACTCGCTGTCGACCGCATCTTCAAGCAGCGAGCGGCGGTCACGAGCGTTCTTCGGGTCATAGTCGCGACCGTGTGTCGTGACGAAAATGCGAATCGAGTTCTCTTCACACAGCTGAGTGAGAGTCACCCACTCTCCCGTGCGACGAGAGCCGCGCGACGACTCCCAGACCACCAGAATCTCAGCGTCGAAGTCTCCAGTCGCGAGGTCGTTGATCAATTGACTGAAGCCTTCTCGGGCCCGCCTTGCATACCGCGATGCTGACCGGCCGTCGTCACGGTACGCCTGCGGATGGAGCTTCCATCCCCTCTCTGCGACCGCCCGCGCGTTCTCTTCGTGTTGCTGGCTGGTGCTCTTGCCCTTGCCGTCCCGGTCCTGGGAGACACGAAGGTACTCGCGGGCCACGATCGTCTGGCCTCTGCTACGTCTCGTCGCCTGCATAGTCAGCACTCACCTCACAAATAAACTATCACTGGGTCGAACTGTGCCCTGGTGATGACCCTGACCGGATACATGGCGCTGGCGATGGGGGCCGGGCGGCGACTCTGCCTCCTGGCGGGTCTGCTGGCACTGGGCTGCTTCGTCCTGCTCGTGGGGCCCGACCCGTCCGTCCTGCGAGCCTCAGTGATGGGTGCGCTCGGTTCACTGAGTATGCTCAGCGGCCGCAACGGGGTGAGCCTCAATGCGCTGAGCGCCGCCGTGATCGGCCTGGTGCTGGTCTCACCGGGGCTGTCCATCGACTTCGGATTCATTCTGTCGGTGCTCGCGACCGCGGGAATCGTGGTGAGCGGCCGCGCCGTCGCCCGCCTGTTGGCGTTGAAGCTGCCGGTGCCCGTGGCGCTGTGCATCGCCATCCCGTTCGTCGCGCAGCTGTGGTGCGGTCCCGTGCTCCTGCTGCTCAACCCCGCGCTACCCACGTATTCACTGCCGGCCAATATGGCGGCCACGCTGTTGGTGCCCGTCGCGACCGTGGCCGGACTCATCGCCGTCTGCGTTCTGGTCGTGCCCAAAGTGCTGATGCCCGCTCTCCTGCTGATTCCCGGATTGAAAGCCGATCCCGTGACCGGCGCGTGGGAGCGAGCCGCGCAGCTTCCTCTTGCTGTCGCCGCTCTGCCAGCCCGTGGGGTTGCCTGGATCGCGGACTTCTTCGCCGGTCTGCCGGGCTCACTCACGCCGTGGCCACCGGGCCTCTGGGGCATCGTCCTGCTCGCCGCCATCAGCGTGACGGCCGGAGGAATCCTGCACTGGCTGGATACGCGGTGCCAACGCCCCACCGACACCCACGGGATCGTGGTGGGGACACCCGCGCCCGCTCCCATTCCCGATCCTGTCTGGCGGCAACTCGCCGACCAACGCCGCCGCCGACGCCGCGCGCTCGCCGTCCTTGCGGCCGTCACCACGTTGGTGTTCATCGTTCAGGGGCTGATCTGGTGGCTACGTCCCGCCCCGGCGTGGGACTCGGTGGTGTGCGACGTGGGCCAGGGCGATGCCGTCCTGCACCGCACGGGGGAACACAGCGCAGTGCTGGTGGATGCCGGGCCCGAACCACGGGCCCTGAATTCGTGTATCCGCCAGGCCAAGATCGAGCGGTTGGATGCCGTGATCCTCAGCCACGACCACGCCGACCACACCGCCGGTCTGGAAGCACTCGCGGGTGACTTTCCGGTGGATCACGTCTGGTACTCGACCGCGACCGGTGATGTCCCGGAGGCCGCTCGACACTTCGCTGACCGAGCTCAGGTTCCCCGCCCCGGGGAGACCCTGGAGTTGGGATCGACCACGGTGACCGTTCTGGGGCCCGTGCCACCTTCGGCGGGATCCGGAGCACGCCGATCCGCCCCAAGTTCCGAAGATGAGAACAACGCGTCTCTGGCACTGCGCATCACGATAACGGGCGAGAACGGAACCACCACGTGGCTCTCAGCCGGTGATCTCGAGGAGGACGGCGCCAACCGTCTGATTCGTAGTCAGCCCGATGCTGCCACACTCGAGGCCGACATCCTCAAGGTCTCCCACCACGGTGCCCGCAACGGCGGCACCCGACTCATCGACACTGTGAACCCGGCGCTCGCGGTCATCTCGGTCGGGGAGGACAACACGTACGGCCACCCGCATCCGACTATCACCCAAGCCCTGCAGGACAGTGGAGCCTCCGTGGCAAGAACCGACCAGAACGGCTCCCTCTGGATCCGCAAGGACGGGTCCCGCATTTCCGTCTCGACGCGGTGAAGACACCACCCCGGCCAGGGCCCCTCTCCGTGGTGACGGTACATTGCTCCACAGAGGAGGGTGCCTTGGGACGGGAACTCTGCGAGAACGCAGTCATGAGACGCGTCCCGATAGCTATCCCATAGAGAGGGTTTCACCCGACGGGTTGTCCTTGGGCCAGTGCCAACACATCTTCAGTCGTCAGCGAGTTTCCGCCGATGGCCCAGTCGCCACTGGCAACTTCTTCGATAACACACCACGTAACGGTGCGCAGGTTCTCGCCCTCGATACTCACCATGGTGTCGGTGAGCTTGCGTGCGATCTCGTGTTTCTGTTCGGAAGTGAATACACCTTCGATGATTTTGACGTTGATGAACGGCATGACGTGCTCCCTTATTGAGGTGTCCTGAACAGGACACTTCGACAGTAGGCGTGGAACGTGAGTCGGCGCATCGGCAGCAGCCGCCATTAAACGTGACCGGGCACGATGACCGGTGGCGGGTAGTACCCAACCCGCCAACGAACCAGCAGACGCCGCTCGTGGAAAATCCGGGCCACCCGAAAGCCCGAATCACGTTCCGGAGCTGCGGCGGATCAGCTCGGGCAGCATTGCGGCGGTGGCCGCTCGGGCAGATTTTCCCGACAGGTCGAGTTTTGCGTAGACGTTGGAAAGGTGTCTTTCTACCGTCCGGGCACTTAGCAACATGCGATCGGCGATCTGAGAATTGCTGAACCCTCCGGCAACCAATTCCACGAGCTCGATCTCTCGTGCGGTAAGAACGGCGGTCGGGCGGCGCGTGATACCGGTGAATGCATCGACTTCGGCCAGGAACTGGGGCCATGCGTCCTCCTTCGCGAGGAGGATGTGGTTCGACGACACCAGGGAGACGAAGCGGGCACCAGGAATCATTCGGGCGAGTTGACGACCGTTCTCGAACGGTACGGCCCGATCACCTTCACCATGTACAACGAGGGTTGGCGTAGTTACAGCTGCGGCCGCCCTGCAGACGTCCAGTCCCGCTCTGGCCCGACTGCTCGCCAGAGCGGCTTCAGGGGACATAGAGCGACGTTGCAACTCGTCGAACCAGCGCATCTGAGACTCGGATGCTTCCGGAATGAACGACGTGGTGAACACACGGCGGAATACTGGGTCAGCACGTCCCCAGCCCACTTTGATCAAATGTTCCCTGAGGAGACGCTCCTCTTCTTCCTCTGCTGAGGCGCCGCGTCGAGCCGCACCCAAGGCGTACGCGCCGTAAAGGATGAGAGTGTTCACTCGATCTGGATGGGTATGCGCGTAATCCACGGCCACGGCCCCGCCCTGGGACATACCGAACAAGGTGAAACTGTGGACGCCGGCGGCGGCGATAACGGCTTCGAGGTCTGCCCGCCATGTTTTCAGGGAGTATTCGACCGGAGCGCGATCTGACAGCCCACCACCACGGTCGTCGTAGCGGATGACGGTGAATCGTTGGCCGAGCGCATCGAGCCAGTGGCGCCAGACAGGGCTCGACCAGTCGTGGTCAAGATGAGTGAGCCACGTGCCGACCCAAACGAGGGGCGGCCCGCTTCCGTGACGCGACCAAGCGATCCGTGTCCCGTCGGCGGAAGTCACGAAGGAGACTTCCATCACCATCCTTGGATTGTCCCACGCGTCCATTCATCGATACAGCGGCTCGAACCCCACATCTGCACATCGGTTGAAAACTGAATTGAACGTCGGACCGCTCAACTAGCATGGGCAGCCAGATCACTTCACACCGATCACCATCGCGCAGGTTTGTCCTGCGCCGAGGAGGGCCCATGGCAGCCACGCGCCGTTCCACGCCGTCGAACCCGGGCACTTCCTGGCGGGAAGCCGCACCCCAGCCGCTCGTATTGGCTACCGGGTCGGACGAGTACCTGATCCAGCGAGTGCGTGAGTCCCTGCGTGACCAGATTCGCGAGGAACGGGGAACGTGCGAGGTCACGCTCATTTCTGCGGCCGACTACGCACCGGGGCAGCTTTCGGTGGTCACCAGTCCGTCCTTGTTCGACGAACCCAAGCTCGTGTGCGTCACAGAACTCTCGAGCATGAACGAGAACCTCCTGACGGATGCGCTCTCGTACGTGAAGTCACCGGACCCGGAGGTCACTGTGCTCTGGGAACACGGCGGCGGCAACCGCGGCAAAAAGCTCTTGGATGCGATCAAAGAGAAGGCGCTCGTCGTGGACTGCGCGCCCTTGAAATCCGACCGCGACAAGTCCGCGTTCATCCTGGCCGAGTTCAAGCAGCACGGAAAGCGCATCGAACCCGACGCCGCTCGCGCACTGGCCGCTGCTGTGGGCACCAGTACCGCAGAACTCGCGGCCGCGTGCGGGCAGTTGATCTCGGACGGCCCCACCACCATCGATCACGACCTGGTGGAGAAGTACTACGGCGGACGCGTTGAGGTCACCGCATTCCGCGTAGCCGACGCCGCCGTGGCCGGTAACGCCGACCAAGCCCTGAAGCTCTGGCGGCAGGCGGTGGATGTGGGAGTGGATCCCGTACCCATGGTGGCCGCATTGGGCGCCAAACTGCGCCTCATCGCATTGGTGGCCGGATCCCGGGGTAGCTCGGGAAGCGTGGCGCGGGATGTCGGCGCTGCACCGTGGCAGGTGGATCGTGCTCAGAACGAGGCCCGCCGTTTCACTCCGGGGCACGTGATCGAAGCACTCAAGGCCATTGCTCACGCGGATGCCCAGGTCAAGGGGGAGTCACGCACCCCGTACTACGCGGTCGAACGTGCCATTACCGTGATCGCGACATCCGGAAGGCACTGACCCCGACTCAGTATCCGTTGCCGGTAGCGTGTGAACATTTCGGGCAGGGTCTCGCACCCTGAACTGCGATTCTGGTACATACCTCCACCCAGAATGTCAGCAGGTACGAACCACTGTCCCAGAGGTCTCCCAGGACGCGAACCACCGCCCCCGCTCTCTCCCGGAACGGGAACTACCGCCCCAGATGTCCCCGTGAACGGGAACTACCGCCCGAGATGTCCATAATGGGCGGCACTGACCGCACCCAAACAGCAATGCTGTCGGCCACCTCGCCCAGCGGTCGTCCTCGGACATTCAGTGTGCCGATAGAACCCTCCGCTGCACGGAGTGCGGCGCTAGAACCCTTCCGAGACTCCCACCAGGTTCTAACCACCCTTGAGGTGACGTGTAACGCCCTAACCACCCTTCATGTGACGTGGAGGGCCCTCACGGCGCCTGACGTTTCTGCTTGCTATGACACCCGACACCGCTTATGACATGCCCGGGCCCTACGCACATCTCTGCCTATAACCCCTGTAACCCGCCTACGACCCCAGATCCCACAATGCGGCAAACGCGGGAGATAGAGATACAGCAAGAGCCCGGTACCTCGAGGTACCGGGCTCTCAGGCTGTCAGCTGAGGCTGAATCAGATCTTGGAGACCTTCTTGGCCAGGCCGGACTTCTTGTTGGCCGCGGTGTTCTTGTGCAGAACACCCTTGGAGACGGCCTTGTCCAGCTTGCGGGACACGATGCGCAGGTTCGACTCGGCGGCGTCCTTGTCGGAAGCGCCGATAGCGTCGTTGACCTTGCGGATCAGGGTCTTCAGCTCGGACTTGTAAGCGTTGTTGCGCAGGCGAGCCTTCTCGTTGGTGAGGATGCGCTTCTTCTGCGACTTGATGTTGGCCACGTATAACTCCTAAAACTGTTCACGGAATTTCGGTCAGTGAGGGCTCACGGATGATCATCGACTGAGTGTGAGAGTGGGGATGCTCGGTGGCAACCATCCGCTGTGCCCGACGACCAGCGCGGACACACAGCGATAAAGCTTATCAGATCAACGTGTCCAGCGCCGGTTCCCGAGTTCTCGGGCCACGTCGTCGAAACGTTGGCGGTCCAGAACGGCGCCCTCACGACGGACATCGGCGGCCAGCACGGGAATCACGCGGTTGAGGCGAGCTTCCGACGGCCGGCCGTCGCGATCCCACGTGCCGGTTCCGACATCCACGAAGTTCGGATCGTTGTAGGACGCATTGTCGTAGTCCTTGGAGGTGAGCATCAGGCACAGCAGGTAGTCACCGGCGCGGTCCACGATCAGCACGGGACGGTCCTTGCCCTGATGGTGGTCCTCCTGGAACGGCACCCAGGTCCACACGACTTCTCCAGGATCCGGACGGCCGTCCGGGTGGGGGTCGTAGTGCGGATTCACGGGACCGGTCCAGTCACCGAGGTACGGCTTGGACAGCCGACCACCGGACGAGGGTTGCGAGGAGGGCGCCTGGTACTGGCCACCCGGTTCGTATTGACCGCGCGGTTCATACCGGCCCTGAGGCTCGTACTGGCCCTGCTGCGGCGTCGGACGCTGCTGCATGTCCGGGCGGGAGTCCTGGCCGCGGTTCTGCTGCATGGAACCGGACACTCGTTTGTACATGCGGTAGGCCCGAAGGCCCTGGCGCGCGAGGCGCATGAAATCTGCCATGTCCCCGAGTCTAATGGCGGCACGCAACCCGCCCCGCGTGAGTCATGGACGCCCGGTTCGCCCATCCGCACGGAACGTGGGAAACTGGGGAGTCATCCTGAGAACGAAAGGACCGCCTGTGTCACCGTTGGCCGTCAATCCACCGGCACCCGCCTCGACCGACCCCTCGGTGCTCAGAAACTTCTGCATCATCGCCCACATCGACCACGGCAAGTCCACGCTGGCCGACCGCATGCTGCAGGCCACCGGTGTGGTGACCCCGCGACAGATGAAGGCCCAGTACCTGGACCGCATGGACATTGAGCGCGAACGCGGTATCACCATCAAGTCTCAGGCCGTGCGCATGCCGTGGAACGTGGACGGCACCGACTACGCACTGAACATGATCGACACCCCCGGCCATGTGGACTTCACGTACGAAGTCTCCCGTTCCTTGGCCGCGTGCGAAGCCACTCTTCTGTTGGTGGACGCCGCGCAGGGCATCGAGGCCCAGACGCTGGCGAACCTCTACTTGGCGCTCGAGAACGATCTCACGATCATCCCCGTGCTCAACAAGATCGATCTACCCGCGGCCCAGCCGGACAAGTACGCGGAAGAACTCGCGAACCTGATCGGCGTGGAGCCTGAAGAGGTGCTGCGCGTCTCCGGCAAGACCGGCATGGGCGTTGAAGCGTTGCTGGACAAGATCGTGCAGGACGTACCGCCGCCCCAAGGTGTCAAGGACGCCCCCTCACGCGCGATGATCTTCGATTCCGTGTACGACACCTACCGCGGCGTGGTCACCTACGTGCGCGTGGTGGACGGCACCCTCAAGCCCCGTGAACGTATCCGCATGATGTCCACGGGCGCCGCTCATGAAATGCTGGAAATCGGTGTAATTTCCCCCGAGCCCATGCCGTCCAAGGGACTCAGCGTGGGCGAAGTGGGTTACCTGATCACCGGCGTGAAGGACGTCCGCCAGTCCCGCGTGGGCGATACGGTCACCTCCCACATCAAGCCCGCCGAGGAATCCCTGGGCGGTTACGAAGACCCCAAGCCCATGGTCTTCTCGGGCCTGTTCCCGGTCGAGGGCTCGGATTACCCCGTCCTTCGCGACGCACTCGAAAAGCTCCAGCTCAACGACGCCGCTCTGGTCTACGAACCCGAGACCTCCACCGCGTTGGGCTTCGGTTTCCGCTGCGGCTTCCTGGGTTTGCTCCACTTGGAGATCACCCGCGACAGGTTGGAGCGCGAGTTCAACCTGGACCTGATCTCCACGGCACCCTCGGTGTCCTACAACGTGACGCTCGAGGACAACACAGAGACCGAGGTGACCAACCCGTCCGAGTTCCCCGAGGGCCGCATCAACGAGATCCGCGAGCCGATGGTCTCCGCCACGGTGCTCGTGCCTTCCGAGTTCATCGGCGCGGTCATGGAACTGTGCCAGTCCAAGCGCGGCGAGATGAAGGGGATGGATTACCTCTCCGAGGACCGCGTGGAGCTGCGCTACCGCCTACCGCTCGCGGAAATCGTGTTCGACTTCTTCGATCTGCTCAAGTCCAAGACCCGCGGTTACGCCTCCCTGGACTGGAAGGCGGACGGCGAACAAGCCGCGGACCTGGTCAAGGTGGACATCCTGCTGCAGGGCGAGCAAGTGGATGCGTTCAGCGCCATCACCCACAAGGACAAGGCCTACTCCTACGGGGTGGTCATGACCGGCAAGCTCAAGAACCTGATCCCGCGTCAGCAGTACGAAGTGCCCATTCAGGCGGCCATCGGCTCGCGCATCATCGCGCGCGAAAACATCCGTGCGATCCGCAAGGACGTGCTCTCCAAATGCTACGGCGGCGACATCTCCCGTAAGCGCAAGCTGCTCGAGAAGCAGAAGGAAGGCAAGAAGCGCATGAAGATGGTGGGCCGCGTTGAGGTTCCCCAGGAGGCCTTCGTGGCCGCGCTGTCCTCCGATGAAGAATCGGGCAAGGACAAGAAGAAGTAATGCCCGCTCAGCCCGAAGGGGACCCGGCTCCCGCGGACGGGTCCCTGCCCTCGAGTGCGGTGGCCCGAGCGGGCGATCGCACGCTGAGCCTGTACGTGCACGTCCCGTTCTGCGCCGTGCGCTGCGGGTACTGCGACTTCAACACCTACACAATGTCGCAGCTAGGCCCGGGCGTGTCCCGCGACGATTACCATCACGACGCCGCCGCGGAAGTCCGTTTCGGCCGTTCCGTTCTCGACGCCGCTGGGGCACCCCCGCGCCCGCTGCACAGCGTGTTCTTCGGCGGCGGCACACCCACCTTGCTCCCGGCCGAGAACCTCGCCGATGTCCTGGTCCAGGCCAGGGACAGCTTTGGACTCGCTCCGGATGCCGAGGTCACGGTGGAGGCCAACCCGGACTCGGTCACGGACTGCACGTTCGAGATCCTCGCGGAAGCGGGAGTGACGCGGGTGTCCTTCGGTATGCAGTCTGCCGTTCCGCACGTGTTGCAGGTCCTGGAACGTACCCACACTCCGGCCAATGTTCCACTGGCGGTGGCGGGTGCGCGCAAGGCGGGACTCTCGGCCAGCGTGGACCTGATCTACGGAACACCGGGGGAGACCGTGGCGGATTGGCAGCGCTCCGTCGAGGCCGCCCTGGAGCTCGAACCCGACCACATCTCCGCATACTCGCTGATCATCGAGGACGGCACCAAGCTTGCAGCGCAGATCCGGCGCGGTGAGGTCCCCGAGGTGGATCCCGACGATCAGGCGGAGAAGTACATCCTGGCCGATCGCCTACTGCGCGAAGCCGGATTCGAATGGTACGAGGTCTCCAACTGGTCCCGCGCTGCCGAAGGCCGCAGCGCCGAGCAGAACCGCAGCGCGCACAACATTGCGTATTGGCGCAATCAGGACTGGTGGGGCATCGGCCCCGGAGCCCATTCCCACATGGACGGCGTGCGCTGGTGGAACATCAAGCACCCGCTGCCGTACACGAACAAGGTCCGTGACGGGGTATCACCGGCCGTGGGCCGCGAAACCCTGGACCCGGACACGCAGTACCTCGAGCACGTGATGCTGGGGATCCGCATACGAGAGGGTCTGGAGACCTCAAGTCTGCGTCCCGAAGGGCGCAACGCGGTGGCCGGGCTCATCGCGGACGGCTGGGTGGACGGGCCCGCCGCGATCGCTGGGCGCGTGATACTCACCGACCAAGGTCGTCTCGTGGCCGACGCCGTGACCCGTCGCCTGCTCGACTGGTGAGGTATCCGCCGCTGGGCGCAGCCGTCCGGTGGAATGCCACCACAAAGTGGCGCGCAGGGCAGTAGAACGAAACGCGAACAAAAACCGCCGCGTCCGGATCAACCGGACGCGGCGGCGTCGTCTTAGCTGAGGTGCGGATCAGGCCTTGGCGGAACGCCTGGTCTGCAGCTTGTCGAAAAGGTGTGTGTTGCCGCGGTATTGGTAGGGCTCGCCCTGGTTGACCTTGATGCCGGCAATCACCGATTGGACCGCCAGAACGACCCAGGTCAGGGCGGCTACCAGGGCAAAGACCCAACCGACCGCGGGAATCAGGGACAACGCGATGCCCACCAGGATGATCAGGGTGGGCAACAGGGAAAAGTTGAGCGCTTCGCGGGACTCCTGGCGGGTGAACGGTCCGCGATCACCCAGCGTGCGGTGAATCAAGTAGCTGGGCAGTGCACCGGAGACACCGCCCAGGTGCGCGAGGGTGGCGAACTGCCTGTCCTGGGAAATATCCAAGGGTTCGGCCTGGGCGGAGATGCTCTCGAAAGCGGGAGCGTCACCGGTCACCGATCGGGAACCGGAGGGGGCGGAGGCTTGATCAACCACAGATGTCTCTTTCCGGGGCAACGAGCCCGTCGTGCAGCGAGATGCTGCGCTTGAAGTATTCGGTTCATTCTAGGGGCCTGAGTCTGTGTTCGAGCTGAGCCGGTCGTGTTACTCGCACCACCCCGAACGGTCACCATTGGCTCTGATCCATAGCCTCGGTAGTGCGTTTGCTCCGTTGACGTCGCGGTGGGAATTACTGCGGTGCCGTGAGGAAATCGATGAGCTCCTCGACCCGTCCCAGCAGTGATGGTTCCAGGTCCGAGTAGGAGTCCACGCGGGCCAGAATCCGCTGCCAGGCCTGCCCGATGTCCGCGGGAGTCTTATGGGGCAGACCCAGCGCCTTGGCCATGCCCGTTTTCCAATCGATCCCGCGCGGAATCACGGGCCACTCCTGTAAGCCCAGAACCGAGGGTTTCACGGCCTGCCAGATGTCCACATACGGGTGGCCAAGGACCAACAAATTGCCCTGGGCCCCGGGAACGCGCAGCGCGTCCGCAGCGATCTTGGATTCCTTGGATCCTGTGACCAGGTGGTCCACCAGAACGCCGAGTCGTCTTTCGCGGCCCGGATTGAACTCGCGGACCGCCGCGGGAAGATCGTCGATACCGTGCAGCGGTTCCACCACGATGCCCTCGACCGCCAAGTCATGACCCCAGACCTTGGCGACCAGTTCGGCGTCGTGATAGCCCTCGACCCAGATGCGTGACTCCTTGGCCACGCTGGCGCGCAACCCCTCCACCGCCACGGAGCCCGAGCGGGTGCGAGCGGGTTTCTTGGGCCCGGTCTTTCGCGCGGGTGGCCCCAGCTTGATGGGCTCACCGTCGAGCAGGAACCCGGGTCCGAGCGGAAAGGTCTTGATCTTCCCGTGCCGGTCCTCCAGACCGACCACGCGCATACCACCAATGGTTTCCAGGCTCACCGCGGCACCCACCCAGCCGGTCTGCGCATCTTCGAGAACCATGCCGGGTTCCAGCGCGGTCTCGCGGGGCACGGGTCCGGTGCGGGCCACCGCTGGGCTGGTCAAATCCTGCGGGCCCCAGGTCCAACCGGATGCTGTCACGATGCGCCGTCCTCACGTGCGGGGTGGATGATCAGCCGCGAGCGTACCAAATAGCGTGCGGGGAGACCGGGGGTAGACTCATGTGAATTAGCACTGTCAACCATTGAGTGCCAAAATAGCCACGGAGACCAGATCCATGGTGCAAGCCCGTCCACGCCGGGGAGGTGACACGAGTGAGCCAGCCGCGCAGAGCAGAAATCTTGCGGGCCATTGTCGAGGACTACGTCCATTCACGGGAGCCCGTGGGATCCAAGGCGCTGGTGGAACGGCATCAATTGGGCGTTTCCTCCGCCACCGTCCGCAACGACATGGCCGCGTTGGAGGAAGACGGCCTGATCGTGGCCCCGCACACCAGTTCCGGCCGCATCCCTACGGACAAGGGTTACCGCACCTTCGTGGACCAGATTGCCTCGGTTCGGCCATTGTCGTCTCCGCAGAAACGCGCCATCCAGTCGTTCCTGGACGGCGCGGACGACCTCGACGACGCCATGGAACGCACCGTGCGGCTCCTCGCCCAGCTAACGCACCAGGTGGCAGTGATCCAGTACCCGGCGGCCTCCGGCACCACCCTGCGCCACGTGGAGCTCGTGGACGTGGGCGGCACCTCCCTGCTGGTCGTGTTCATTCCCACGTCCGGCCGGGTCCTGCAGCGCATCGTTGAAGTGAGCCGGGCACTGCCCGAGCACGAACTCATGGAGCTGCGGGCCCGTGTGCTGGCGTCGGTCATGGGGCGGCCCCTGCAGGACGTACCCGCGGGCGCCTCGAACCTGGTTCGGCAGCTGCCCCCGGAACTGGCCGAGGCCGGCACGGTGGTGGCCGAGGCACTCGCGTCGCTCGCGGCGTCGTCGGAGGACCACCGACTGGTCATGGCCGGCACGGCCAACCTGGCGCGCTTCAGCGGTGACTTTGCTCTCAGTATCGGTCCCGTGCTCGAAGCACTTGAGGAACAAGTGGTCATGCTGCGATTGTTGTCAGAGATGCAACAGGATGTCCGTGGTGTGGCCGTGCGTATCGGGTCCGACAGTACCGACGACCCGCTCGCGGAAACTTCCGTGGTGGCCACCGGCTACGGCCCAGAATCCGTGTCCAAACTGGGCGTGGTGGGTCCCACCCGAATGGATTACCCCTCCACCATGGCCGCGGTCCGCGCCGTGGCACGCTATTTGTCCCACACGCTGGGGGAGTAGCGGCGCCCACCGTGGCACCGTTCCCCATCCGCGTTGAGAAACACACACTGACGAAAGAAGAATCGATTCCATCGTGAGCGATCACTACGAAACCCTGGGCGTGACCCGGGATGCCAGCCCGGAAGAGATCAAGCGTGCCTACCGCAAGAAGGCCCGCAAACTCCACCCGGACGTGAATCCCTCCCCGGAGGCCGCCGAAGAGTTCAAGCGTGTGTCCCACGCGAACGATGTCCTGGCGGACCCGGAAAAGCGCCGCGTCTACGACGCCACGGGTAACGAGAACGGAACCGACACCGGTTTCGGCGGGGGCTTCCCCGGCTCCGGCTTCGGTTTCGCGGACATCTTCGAGACCTTCTTCCAGGGCGCCGGTGCCGCCGGGCAGCGCGGGCCCCAGTCCCGTACCCGACAGGGCCAGGACGCGCTCATCAACGTGCGCATTTCGCTGAAGGACGCAGTGTTCGGCATTGAGAAGGACATCACCGTGGACACCGCGGTCGTCTGCCCCACGTGTCAAGGTTCGTGCTGCCAGCCCGGCACCAGCCCCACCACGTGCTCCATGTGCCGCGGCTCCGGTCACATGCAGTACCAGAAGCAGTCGATCCTGGGTGTGGTGACCACCCAGGCACCGTGCGCGTCCTGTAACGGCTTCGGCACCGTGATCGAGAACCCATGCCACGAATGCTACGGCGAGGGTCGCGTGCGTGACCGCCGCCCGCTCACCATCAAGATTCCGGCGGGCGTCCAGTCCGGTAACCGCATCCGACTCTCGGGTCAGGGTGAGGCCGGTACCGCCGGCGGACCCAACGGTGACCTCTACGTGGAACTCAAGGTCGATCCCGACCCCACCTTCCATCGCGAAGGCGACGACCTGCACGCCCGCCTCCGCATTCCCATGACCTCAGCCGCCCTGGGTACCACGGTCCAGCTCGACACGTTCGACGGCGCTCGCGACGTCGACGTCGCCTCGGGCACCCAGTCGGGTGCCACCGTGACGCTCGAGGATCTGGGCGTGACCCACCTGCGTGGCAAGGGCCGCGGTGATCTTCAGGTGCACATCGAGGTGGAGACCCCGCAGGATCTCAACTCCGAGCAGCGGGACTTGATCGAGCAGTTGGCCACCCTGCGCAATGAGCGCCGCTCGGACGCAACCACCATGAACACGCCGTCCTCCGGTGGCTTCTTCTCCCGGCTCAAGGATCGGTTCAACGATCTGTGACGGATCCGGTCTTCTTCGCCGACGGTTCCGAACTGAACGGCGCGAGCGCCGGTGAGGAGTTCGTCCTCGCCGGCGCCGAGGCGCGCCACGCGGTCACAGTCCGCAGGCTACGGGCGGGGGAGACCCTCGATCTCGTGGACGGCGCCGGGAAGCGGGCAGCGTGCGAATTCGTGAGCGGTGAGAAAGACACCATGACCGTTCGGGTCGTCTCCGTGACGCAGGAGCCCGCCCCCGCCACCGAGTTCGTTCTGGTCCAGGCGCTGGCCAAGGGTGACCGTGATCTGCAGGCCGCCGAGAGCGCCACCGAGCTGGGCGTGGACCGGGTGATCCCGTGGCAGGCAGACCGAAGCATTGTGCGACTCAAGCCCGAACGCGCCGCCAAGACTCTCGCCAAATGGCAGTCCACGATGGCCGCTGCGGCCAAGCAGTCACGGCGTGCGCGCTGGCCCGAGCTCGGGGAGCACGTGAATTCGAGCGGCCTTGCCTCCTTGATGCAACAGGAAAGCGGAACTTTGTGGTTCGTGCTGCACGAGTCCTCCGCTGTCTCCTGGGGCGGTCTCGAATCCCAAGAGCTCTCCGGAGCCGAGTCGATCGGTGTGATCGTGGGCCCAGAGGGCGGGATCAGCGATCAGGAACTGAATCGGTTCGTCGCGGCAGGGGCGAGACCCCTGAAGCTCGGCCACGAGGTCATGCGCGCCTCGACCGCCGGACCGGCAGCTCTGGCCGCATTGTGTGCCTTGACCGGGCGTTGGGCCTGAGGTCCAGCGCCGCCGTGGCTCGCTCATCGGCGATCAGGGCGTGAACCGAGGCCCTACACGAAAGGTGAGTTCGGGTAGGTTGCTCAGTCTTCGACGACCGTGACGGTGTGGTCGTCCTTGACCTCTTGTCCTGCGTCATTCACACCGATGACCCGCACCGTGTACTCACCGGCGGGAACCTCGACCGGGAAACGTAACTCGGTTCCGGAGGTGGACGCGGGTGTGTTCTTCGGTTCAGAAATCTCTCCCGATTTCACAGGTCGATCTTCGCCCTCCGGAATGACTTCCCACCGGGCCGATGCGTATTCCGGCAGCACCCTGCCGAAGATCGTCATGGTCTGACCCGCTTCCGTACCGGTCTGGGGATCGATCAACCACACCGGTGAGGCTATCGAGGCGTCACGGGAAATCGGTTCATCCAGGTTCACGGAACCGAAAGCCTTGTATCCGGTTTCACCGTCCACCAGGACGCGAACTTCTTTGGCCGTAGCGGCATCGAGGAGTCCAGCCGTAACGGCTGCAGCGGACACGGTGTAGACGAGTTGTTGGAGTGCAAGTTCCGCGTCGTCCTCCGAAAGCCTGCTCGCAAAGGCGGTGGAGGGCATGTCCACGGTGATGGTTCCATCCGGGGACACGGAAGTGCCCACGTTCTCCACCTGGGTCCACATCGAACGGTAATCCTCGTCGAGGGGCGACAGCGTGGTCATCATGACTACGGCTTCGGCCACGGGATCCACGGTGTCCGCGTTGGAGGCGGTGCGGAACTCCCGGAAGAGGTAGCCCTCTTGCGCTCCGCTTCCGGCCCAGTAGACCGGAGTCTGTTCGGTGGCGACGCCCTCGTAGGCGTTGTCCGTGTTCATGGGTGCGGAGGCAATCCTGGGAGCGGTGCTCGAGGCATTGGTCGCGCGGTCATTGGCGGACCCGCATGCGGAGAGAACCAGGCTCACGGCAAGACCCGCGGACAGTAGGACCGCCGCATTGCGGGCAGAGTAATGCCTGTGTTCCATGAGTTCACCACCCCGGTATGAGCTGTAGCAGTTGATCGCCGCACACGAGTTGAGAGCGCGCAGAACGTACGAGTTTGGTACCGGTGGACCAAGATACCCACAGTTACAGGTGGCGATGAACCCAGAAGTGCGTCCTGGGTGAAACCGTTATCAACCTGCAACACAACGAGCGGTAGGCTGGACCCCAATGACTGATCATGTATCCGGGGCCGATCCGAACCCACAAGACCACGAAGGCCACACCCGCGTTGTCGTGCACATGCCCGACCGGGACACCGCTCTCCGCGCACTTGGACAAGCCGATGCCACGCTGCGCCTTCTTGAACAGAACTTTCCCGCCGTGCGCATCACCGTGCGCGACGTTGACGTTGCCTTTGAGGGGCCCGTGCACGACACGCGCTCGGCCGCTGCACTGCTCGAAGAACTCGTGGTCCTGGCTCAACGAGGGACCGAGATCACGGAGCGAACCGTCATGCGCGTGACGCGCATGCTGCGCGAGGCCGAAGGCATGCGCCCGGCCAGTGCGCTGTCGACGAGCATCCTGTCGACCCGCGGCAAGACCATCCGGCCCAAGACGGTGAACCAGAAGCACTACGTGGACGCCATCGACGAGCACACCGTGGTCTTCGGCGTGGGCCCGGCCGGTACGGGTAAAACCTACTTGGCCATGGCCAAGGCCGTGCGCGCTCTGCAGGCCAAAGAGGTCAGCCGGATCATCCTCACTCGCCCCGCCGTGGAGGCTGGCGAGCGCCTGGGGTTCCTGCCGGGTTCCCTCAACGACAAGATCGATCCGTACCTGCGCCCGCTCTACGACGCGCTGCACGACATGATGGACCCGGAGTCCATTCCGCGTCTCATGGAAGCGGGCACCATTGAGGTGGCTCCGCTGGCTTACATGCGCGGCCGCACCCTGAACGACGCCTTCGTGATCCTCGACGAGGCGCAGAACACCACGCCGGAACAAATGAAGATGTTCCTCACCCGCCTGGGTTTCGGTTCGCGCATTGTGGTCACCGGCGACGTCACCCAGGTGGACCTGCCCGGCAGCACGTCGTCGGGCCTGCGCCAGGTGCAGCACGTGCTCCAGAACATTGACGACATCGCGTTCTGCGAGCTCACGGCCCAGGACGTGGTGCGCCACGAACTCGTGGGCGAGATCGTGGCCGCCTACGATCAGTTCGCCACCACCAACCGGCACCGGAACGAGCGCCGTCGCCGCAAGGATGAGCGCAGGGCGGCCGCTTCGGCTCCCCTCGAACAGGGCGAGCAGAACGAGCGAGCATGAGCATTTCCATCGACACCCCGTGGGACTCCCCGGAAGAACAAGCGACGTTCCCCGCCGCCTACCGCGCCGTGGACCTGGAACAACTGACCGCACTGACCGACCTCGCCTTCGCTCGCTGGCACCTTCACCCGGACACGGAGCTGTCCATTTCGGTGGTGGACGAGGACGAGATGGCCGAGCTGCACGTCCAGTGGCTCGACCTGCCCGGTGCCACGGACGTGATGTCCTTCCCCATGGATGAGCTGACGGCCGGCACGGAGACCGAACCGAGCCTGGGCGTGCTCGGAGACATCGTGCTCTGCCCGCCAGTGGCCGAACGACAGGCACAAGCGGCGGGGCACAGTACACAGGACGAACTGTGCCTGCTCACCGTGCACGGCATGCTCCACCTCCTCGGACACGACCACGTGGAAGAGGACGAACGCGAAGCCATGTTCACCCTTCAGCGGGGCCTGCTCGAAGAGTTCCTGGGGCGCGACGCGCCTGTCGAAACGATGAAGTAGTCCCGCCCCCACGCTTTCCGAAAGGACACGTTGATGTCTGACGATCATCAGGACACCCCCGACCAGCAGTTCCGCGCGGGATTCGCCGTGTTCGTGGGCCGCCCCAACGTGGGCAAGTCCACGTTGACCAACGCCCTGGTGGGCCGCAAGGTGGCGATCACCTCCAACCGGCCCCAAACCACCCGCCACACGATTCGCGGCATCGTTCACCGCCAAGACGGCCAGTTGATCCTGGTGGACACCCCGGGCCTGCACCGCCCCCGCACCCTCCTCGGACAGCGACTCAACGACGTGGTGGCCGAGACTCTCGGTGAAGTGGACGTGATCGGTCTCTGCATCCCGGCGGATCAGAAGGTCGGCCCCGGCGACCGGTACATCGCACAGCAGGTGGCGGCGGCTGCCGGGCGTAATCCCGTGGTCGCCATCGTGACCAAAGCTGATTCCGTTCCGCGCGACAAGCTCGCCGAGCAGTTGGTCGCGGTCACCGAACTCGGCCGCGAGGTCATGGCCGAGGAGCAGGCACAGCGCGAGCAACGACGACGCCGCCGCGCGGCGTCGTCGTCGAATGTCGCCTCCGTCAACGAAAAGCCGCGCGCGGACCAGTCCGAGGCCGGGTGGAGTGACGTGATTCCCGTGAGCGCCAAGGACGGCTTCCAGGTTGAGAAACTCGCCTCGCTGCTCGTGAGCCTCATGCCGGAATCCCCGGCGCTCTACCCTGACGGCGAGCTCACGGACGAACCCGAGATCACCATGATGGCGGAGCTCATCCGCGAGGCCGCACTGGAAGGCGTGCGGGACGAATTGCCGCACTCGCTGGCCGTGGTGGTGGACGAAGCATCCGAGCGGGAGGGCCGCCCCGAGAACAACCCGATGTTGGATGTGCACGCGAGCCTGTTCGTCGAACGGCCCTCGCAGAAGGCCATCGTGATCGGCAAGGGTGGCTCGCGGTTGCGGGAGATCGGTACCAAGGCGCGCACCCAGATCGAGGCTCTGTTGGGGACCAAGGTGTACCTGGATCTGCACGTGAAGGTCGCCAAGGAATGGCAGCGGGATCCCAAACAACTGTCTCGCTTGGGATTCTGATCCTCGCAATCATTCTCAGGTGGGATTAGGGAAACCTCACTACCCTGTCTGGGGCCCAGCACGGCGTCACGTACCGATACAGGAGATTTACCCAGTGGATTCACGCAGCACACACGGCCGCGACAAGAACGCGTCCCGTGAAACTGCGCCCTGGGACACTCCCGCCACGCGTCGCGAGTCCCTCCACGAGGACCGCGAGTTCGAGCACGTCAAGCTCAAACAAACGGGTCGCCATCACCGGTCTGGGGACCACCGGCCCTCCGCCCGCAAGATCGCGGTGATCCTGGCCGTATTCGGTCTGATCGCGGTCCTCGGTATCGGGGGAGTGGCGGCCCTGCGACTCAGCAGCAACCTGGACAGCAGCCCCCTGAACCTTTCGGACGGTTCCTCGTCCGTGGGCGATGGCCCATTGGACATCCTGGTCATGGGCTCGGACACGCGCACCGGCTCCGGCAACAGCGAGTACGGCGACGAGGAGGACGCCACCGGGCGCACCGACGTGATGATGCTCGTGCACGTCACCGAGAACCGTGATGCGGTGACCGTGGTGTCCTTTCCTCGCGACCTGTTGGTGGACATCCCCAAATGCACCGATCCGGAGACGGGCGAGGTCTTCCCGGCGCACCGGGACATGATCAACTCCGCCGTCGAGAACGGCGGTCCCGGATGCACCGTGGCCACGGTGAACGAGATGGCCGGTGTGGACATCGATCACTTCATGCTCGCGGACTTCAACGCGGTCAAGGAACTTTCGTCGACGGTCGGCGGTGTGCAGGTTTGCGTGAACCGACCGGTGGACGATCCCAAGTCCGGGCTGAAACTTCCCGCGGGTATTTCCTCGGTCGAGGGAGATCAAGCCCTGGCGTTCCTGCGTTCCCGTGCCGCGTTCGGTGACGGGGGCGACGAATCCCGGATTCGTTCACAGCAATCATTCCTGGCCTCCCTGACCCGCAAGATCCAGGGCGACGGCACGTTGAACAATTTGCCGCAGCTGTACCAGATCGCCGAGGTCATGACCCAGAACCTGCACGTGGACGAGGGGCTCACCTCCCTGCCCACGCTCGTGGGAATCGGCGGGACGTTCGCGGGGATCGACCTGGGACGGATCGCGTTCGTCACCGTGCCCAGCGTCCCCAATCCTGAGAATCCCAACCGTTTGATTCTTGACGAGAAGCCTGCCGAGCGCCTGTTCGACACGCTCCAGGAGGATCGCGCCGTGACTGACGCGGCGCCGTCGGCCTCCGCGAGCGGGTCCGCCCCCGAAGCGGGACAGGAAACCGGCCCAGCACAGCAGGACGACGCCGCCGCGGAACCCACCGAGGCTCCTGCCACCACCGACGCCGCTCCAGCCGAAACCGCCGCCCCCGCGGCCCCGACCACCGCACCCGAAGCGACCGCGACCGAGGACTCCGCCGATGAGTGGATGCCCCAGGTGCAGCCGTCGTTGGTGCCGCTGACGGTGGCCAACCGCTCGGGTGACCCCGATCGCGGTGAGGAAATCCGCGACCTGCTCGCGGAGGCGGGTTACGCGCAGGCGGAAACCAGCCGCACCGGGACCGCTCTTGCTGGAACGCAGATCTTCTACAACCCCTCGTGGGCCACCGCAGCCGATGATCTCGCTGCCCTGCTGGGCGTCCCGGACAGCCAGCTCGTGGCCGACTACGAAATGCAGGGCCTGCGTGTGTCGATCGGTCAGGACTTCACCTCCGGCGACAAGCTGGACCTCTCCGGTGCCCTGCCGGACGAGCTGCAGGGTCAAACAGCGGAACAGTTCACTTGCCAGGATTGACAAGTGGTACGTTGGATCACATGCGGCCTGGGAACGTGCGACTCCTGCTTATGTGCCGCAGCGGGGCCTCACCCATCTGACGGACGGCCGACCTACCCGCTGCGGAGTTTCGTGGTGCCGGCCCTATCTCGTATTTATTGAAAGGCCCGCTTTTCGTGAAGAATTTGCAGCGTCCCTCCGGTATGCCCGTGCACAAGTACACGCCGTACCAGCAGAATTTCCCGTTCGACATGTCGGATCGCACCTGGCCCGACAAGGTCATCACCAAGGCACCCCGCTGGTGCGCGGTGGACCTGCGTGACGGCAATCAGGCTCTGATCGAGCCCATGGATCCCACTCGCAAGCTCAAGATGTTCGAGCTGCTGGTCGGCATGGGCTACAAGGAGATCGAGGTGGGTTTCCCCTCGGCCTCACAGATCGACTTCGATTTCGTCCGCAAGCTGGTTGAAGAGGACCGGATCCCCGAGGACGTGTCCATCCAGGTCCTCACGCAGTCCCGCGAACACCTGATCGAACGTACCTACCAGGCCATCGAGGGCGCGCCCAACGCGATCGTGCACCTGTACAACTCCACGTCCCGGCTGCAGCGTCGCGTGGTGTTCAAGCAGGACATGGACGGCATTGTGGACATTGCCCTGACCGGTGCGCGCCTGTGCATGAAGTACGAGGAGCAGCTCAAGGACACCAACGTGACCTACGAGTACTCGCCCGAGTCCTACACCGGCACCGAGCTGGAGTTCGCGGCACGCATCTGCAACGAAGTGGCCGAGACCTTCGAGATCGGCGACGGTCGGCAGATGATCGTCAACCTGCCCGCCACGGTGGAGGAAGCCACTCCCAACGTGTACGCGGATTCCATCGAGTGGATGAGCCGCCACCTCTACCAGCGTGACGACATCATCATCTCGCTGCACCCGCACAACGACCGCGGCACCGGTGTGGCCGCGGCAGAGCTGGGCTACTTGGCCGGTGCGGATCGCATCGAGGGCTGCCTGTTCGGCAACGGTGAGCGCACCGGCAACGTGGACTTGGTGACCCTGGGCCTGAACATGCTGACACAGGGGGTGGATCCCCAGATCGATTTCTCCGACATCGACGAGATCCGCCGCACCGTGGAGTTCTGCAATCAGCTGCCCGTGCCCGAGCGCAGCCCGTACGGCGGCGACTTGGTCTTCACCGCGTTCTCCGGTTCACACCAGGACGCGATCAAGAAGGGCTTCGAGTCCATGGAGAAGGACGCCGCCGAACAGGGCGTGGGCGTCAACGACCTGGAGTGGGCCGTTCCTTACCTGCCCATCGACCCCAAGGACGTCGGTCGCAGCTACGAGGCCGTGATCCGCGTGAACTCACAGTCCGGTAAGGGCGGCGTGGCCTACCTACTCAAGAGCGAGTACGGCGTGGACCTGCCCCGCCGTGCACAGATCGAATTCTCCGGAGTGGTGCAGAAGTTCACGGAGACCTCCGGTTCCGAGGTCACCGGCGAACAACTGTGGAACATCTTCACTGACGAGTACCTGCCGGCCCGCGAGAGCGGCGAGCACCGCTGGGGCCGCTACCGGATCTCCAGCATGTCCACCCACGCGGAGGACGAGGGCAATACGGTTCTGGAGATCGGCCTGGACGTCGACGGGCAGCGTCACGACCGCACTTCTCAGGGCAACGGCCCAATTGACGCGTTGATCTCGCTGTTCAACAACGAGGGCGTGGACGTGCGTCTGCTCGACTACTCCGAACACACGATGTCCGCGTCTGCCAATGCGCAGGCCGCGAGCTTCGTCGAGTTGGCCGTGGGCGACCGCGTCCTGTGGGGCGTGGGCATGGACAACAACACCACGCGCGCGTCCCTCAAGGCCGTGATCTCCGCCATCAACCGCGCCGTGCGCGACGCCCAGTTGGCGGAGCAAGCCTAAGCGTCGTTGTCTCGATCCAGCCGCCGACGCCGCTCGGTGACCTCCCGCACGGAGGGCCACCGAGCGGCGTCGGCGTTTTTGCGTGCCAGACCGGGCGCCCAGGAGAACGTGGGAGACTAGAGTAGTGGCCGGTTCAACTTTCGCTTCTCGCTCGTACCGCGATGAAGCCGTGGTGCTTCGCACCTATAAATTGGCCGAAGCGGACCGCATTGTCATTCTCCTGACCAAGGATCACGGACAGGTCCGCGCGGTCGCCAAGGGTGTGCGTCGGACGACCTCACGCTTCGGTGCACGGTTGGAGCCGTTCAACGTGGCCACGCTGCAGCTTGTGCAGGGGCGCACCCTGGACATCGTCTCGCAAGCGCTGGGCAAGCGCTCCTACGGCGAACAAATCGGTTCCGACTACGCCAAGTACACGGCCGCTGCCGCCATGGTGGAGACCGCGGAGAAGTTGACCGCAGACGACTACGACACCGCGCAACAGCACTACCACTTGCTCATCGGGGCCCTCTCGGCGGTGGCGCGTGGACTCCATGAACCCGGACGCACCCTGGACTCCTACTTGCTCCGGGCCGTGTCGATTGCCGGCTGGGCTCCTAGTTTTGTGGACTGCGCCCGGTGCGGTGCGCCGGGGCCTCATCGCTCCTTCTCGGCAGCAATCGGTGGTGCGGTGTGTCCACAGTGTCGGCCACCGGGGTCCGCCGCACCGAGCGAGGCGACCTTCGTGCTGCTGCAGGGCTTGTTGGCCGGAGACTGGGAAACCATCGATGCCGCGGACTCCAAGACGGCGCGGGCCGCCGCGGGTCTGGTCGCCAGCTACATTCAATGGCACATGGAACGATCGGTGCGTTCCTTGAGCCTGGTCGAACGCACCGAATGATTCAGTAAAGGACTGTGAGCGTGAGCAGATTTACCCCACCTCCGGCGCACCCCAGCGGCGCCAAGCCCCCCGCCATCCCGGAGCAATTCGTTCCCAAGCACGTTGCCCTGGTCATGGACGGCAACGGGCGCTGGGCCAACGAGCGTGGACTGCCGCGTAACGAGGGGCACCGTGCGGGGGAGCGGGCGCTACTGGACGTAGTGGCCGGTGCCATCGAGATGGGCATTCCCAACGTGTCTGCGTACGCCTTCTCCACCGAGAACTGGAAGCGTTCGCCCTCGGAGGTCGCGTTCCTCATGAACTTCACCGGGGACGTGATGAAGCGCCAGCTGCCCACGTTCCAAGAATGGGGTATCCGGGTGCGCTGGGCAGGCCGTCGACCCAAGCTGTGGAAGTCCGTGATCAACCGCCTCGAGCACGCCGAAGAAGAAACCAAGGACAATGACGTGGTCACCCTGACCATGTGCGTGAACTACGGCGGCAGGGCAGAAATTGCCGACGCCGCGGCAGCCATGGGCCGGGACATTCAAGCCGGTGTGCTGGACCCGCGTTCCATCTCCGAGTCGACGGTGCAGCGGTACCTGGACGAGCCCGAGCTGCCGGACGTCGATCTGTTCCTCCGGTCCTCGGGTGAACAACGCATTTCCAACTTCATGCTGTGGCAGTCGGCCTACGCGGAGCTCGTGTTCCTGGATGTGCTGTGGCCTGATGTCGATCGCACGGTGCTGTGGCGCGCCGTCGAAGAATATGCGAGCCGGGACCGCCGTTACGGGGGAGCCGTGGATAAAGTCGCACGGCGTAGTTGAGAGTTATACTTAAACGTTAAATCGTGAGTTGAATAATTTGTGACTCCTTGAGCGCTCGAGTTCGAGGGTTGGGACCGTATGTAAAACTGAGACCATGCGCTTGTACCCCACGTTCTTCAAAGTCGCGTTCTCCTGGATGGATGCGGAACTTGCCCACACCCTCGGTTTTGCCGGCATCAAGGCGGTGCACCGCAGTGGCCTCGGCTCCGTTCTGAACAAGGTCACCCGGCCCGATCCCGGAAGCGCAGTGGAGGTCATGGGACTGCGTTTCCCGTCCGCCTTCGGTCTGGCTGCCGGTTTCGACAAAGGTGCCACCGGGACCCACGCGCTCACGGACCTCGGGTTCGGTCACGTGGAGATCGGCACCGTCACGGGCCAGCCACAGCCTGGGAATCCCAAGCCCCGCCTGTTCCGCCTGATTAAGGACCGCGCGGTGATCAACCGCATGGGATTCAACAACGACGGCGCGGCGGCGGTCGCGCCGCGCGTTGCTGCGGCCCTGCAATCACTCAGCGAACAGGCACTGAAGACCGGACTCGAGCGACCCATCGTGGGTGTGAACATCGGTAAGACCAAGGTGGTCGATCTCGAGAATGCCGTGGGGGACTACGTCACGAGCACTCGCGCCCTGGCCCCGTACGCCGATTACCTGGTGGTCAATGTGTCCTCGCCCAACACCCCTGGACTGCGGCAACTGCAGGAACTTGATTCGTTACGGCCACTGCTCACCGCTGTGCGTGAGGAGTCTTCGGCCGTCACCGGGCGCCATGTGCCCCTGCTGGTCAAGATCGCGCCCGACCTGGCCGATGCGGACGTCCAGGCGGTCGCCGAACTGGCCCTCGACCTGGGATTGGACGGCATCGTGGCCACCAACACGACCATTGCCCGCGATGGCCTGGGGCTGCGCAGCACCGAGGACGAGGTCGCCGCGTGTGGTGCGGGCGGGCTGTCCGGGCGAACAGTGCGGCGTCGTTCGCTGGACGTTCTGAAAATGCTGCACCAGCACGCGGGGGACCGGCTGACCCTGATCTCCGTGGGTGGGGTGACCACCCCCGAGGACGTGATCGAACGTCTCGATGCCGGTGCGGATCTCGTGCAGGGCTACACCGCGTTCCTGTACGAAGGGCCGTTCTGGGCCGCCAGGATCAACCGTGGACTCAAAAAGGCCGCGCGCCGCGTTCGTGGCTGACGATTGAGCGTTCACTCTCGAGTGCAGAGTGACGCGCAAAGCAACGGGACCCGCACCGATGTGGTGCGGGTCCCGTGTGCTGTTGCAGATGAGAAGGGTAGGGCCTAGGCGGGGCGTTCTCCGCGGCGAACCTGCGGCTTGGGCAGGCGAAGACGGCGGATGGTGAAGGTGCGCATCGCGGCGTACCAGCGGGTTCCCCGTTGGACCTCGCCGAACTTCCGGCGCATTGCGGACTGCATCCGGGTCGTGGTGATGATGGCGTCGATCACGCACAGGGCGATGTAGCCGTACATGATCCAGATGAAGGTCAACCCGATCGCCTGGTTGGGCAGGAACAGGATGAACAACATGAGGATCAGGAAAATCAGGACGAACTCGCCGATATTGAAGCGTGAGTCGATCCAATCTCGGGCGAAGCGGCGCTGCGGGCCGCGATCGCGTGGGCCGAGGTAGCGCTCGTCACCTGCGGCCATGCCCGCCTGTGCCACGGCGCGGCGTTCACGTTCTGCCTGACGTGATTCGGCCTTGGCGATCTTACGGTCGGCGGGGACCAGAGGGCGCTTGCGCGCGGCTTCCTGTTCCTTGCGGCTAGGAGTGGGTCGACCCTTGCGGCCATCGGTGGGAGCGGTTTCCACCGGCTCGCTCGAGGCGCCTACGGCCGTTGATCCCGTGGATTCATCTGCTTTCTTGCGTCCAAACACCGATCCAGGATAGCGGAGTCCGCGCGAGACGCGGCATCGCGGTGCCTTCGGCGCGTAACCGGGGCGCGGCGATAGTGTTGGGGCCATGAGTACCGAGTTCACTCCACCGAGCCAGGACACCATCGATGCGCTGCGGGAAACCGTCAACGGATCCCGTGACAAATTACTGGGGGAGCTCTCCGAGCTCGTGGCGATACCGAGTGTGGCCTGGGATTCTTTCGATCCCACCGATCTGGAGCGCAGCGCGGAAGCCGTCAAGGGTCTGCTGTCGGAACTGCCGTTCGACAGCGTTGAGATCCTGCGCGTGGCTCAGGGCGATCAGCCCGGGCACCCTGCGGTTGTGGCTCGCAAGGCTCCGGCACCGGGATACCCGACCATTCTTCTGTACGCCCACCACGATGTGCAGCCTCCGGGCAAACGCGAGCTGTGGAACACCGAACCGTTCGAAGCCGTCGAGAAGGATGGCCGACTGTGGGGCCGGGGCGCCGCGGACGACAAGGCCGGAGTCATGGCCCACATCGGTGCCTTGCGGGCGTTCTTCGAGCACACCGGCGAGGAACCGTCACTGGGTGTTGCCGTGTTCATCGAGGGCGAGGAAGAGGTCGGTTCGCCCGGTTTCGAGGATTTCCTGCGCGAGTATCGTGAGCAGCTCGCGGCGGACGTCATCGTGATCGCCGATTCGGCCAACTGGGAGGTCGGGGTTCCGGCCCTGACCACCAGTTTGCGCGGCGTGGTCGGAGGCATTGTCGAGCTGTCGGTTCTGGACCACTCCGTCCACTCAGGTATTTACGGCGGTCCCGTGCTGGACGCGCCCACACTGCTCGCCCGCCTGATTGCCACCCTTCACGACGACAACGGCGCCGTTGCGGTAGCGGGTTTGCTCTCCGAGGACGACGTGGAAGTGGACTACGAGGAAGACCGCTTCCGGGCGGACGCTGGAGTGCTCGACGGCGTGCAGTTGGCCGGCACTGGTTCCATTGCCTCCCGGCTCTGGACCAAGCCGGCACTGTCCGTGACGGGCATCGACGTGACGGACGTGGCCACCGCGTCGAACTCGATTGCCGCAACCGTGCGTGCCAAGCTCAGCCTGCGGATCGCCCCGGGCCAGAACCCCAAGGACGCGGGGGAGGCCCTCCGCCGGCACATCGAGGATCACGCGCCGTTCGGTGCAGACGTGAGCTTCTCGGTGGAAGAAGCCGGACCCTCCTTCCGTGCGGACACGCAAGCCGTCAGTTCCCAGATCGCCTTGTGGGCTTTCGAACAGGCCTGGGGGCGGCCGGCCGTGAAATCCGGCATGGGAGGCTCCATCCCGTTTACGGCGACCCTCACCAAGGCGTACCCTGATGCCCAGATCCTCATCACGGGAATCGAGGATCCGGACACCCGGGCCCACAGCGCCAACGAATCACTGCACATCGGGGATTTCCTCCACGCAGTGACTGCAGAGGCTCTCGTGTTGGCCGCGCTGGCCCAACAGGGCCGCGCAAACGCGGAATGATTCCCGCGCCCGCAACGTTTGAAGATTAACGAAAGGTTCGTCTCAGCGAACCGCTCCCGGTTGGACAGAAAGCGAGCACCATGAGCGTCACCACCGAAAACGAGACCACCCAAGAAATGCCGACCCACGAGGTCCAGTTGACCGATGTCGCCGCGCAGAAGGTTCGCGATCTCCTGAACCAGGAAGGTCGTACGGACCTTCGGTTGCGCGTGGCCGTTCAGCCCGGCGGTTGCTCGGGCCTGATCTACCAGCTCTACTTCGACGAGCGGGTCCTCGACGGCGATAGCACCCGCGATTTCGACGGCGTGGAGGTCATCGTGGACAAGATGAGCGTCCCGTACCTCAACGGCTCCACCGTTGACTTCGAGGACAGCATCTCCAAGCAGGGCTTCTCGATCGACAACCCCAATGCCGGCGGTTCCTGCGCCTGCGGTGACTCCTTCCACTAAGGAGTCCCAACCACTCCTGAACGGGGTGAATCCAGTGCCACGTCGCACTGGATTCACCCCGTTTTCTGTTGTTCTCTCCTACTTCTCGCGGTGCGTGTGCGGCACGTCCGAGAAGGTGACTTGATCGGCCGGAAAAGGCGACACGGCACGGTGACACAGTGTCACCAGAAATGCCGGTCGAGAGGTAAGCTCTCAAGGGAGAATTATTAACGGGCCACGTATGCCCTCTGCCCAGCGCAGAAGCAGCTACGTAGCCCACACAAAGAAGAGGAAGGGCCGTCTGTGAGTTCGCAAACTCGATCCGGCAGCCGCCGAAGCCGGATGCTCAAGGCCTCGGCAGTGGCAGTCCTGGCTGCGACCACGCTCACCGCTTGCTCCGAACAAGCGAAGATGGGCTTCTTGCCCACCGAGCGTGGCACCACTGACAACGCGGACCACATCATTGATCTGTGGATCGGTTCGTGGGTAGCAGCACTGGCAGTGGGTCTGGTCACCTGGGGCCTCATGCTCTGGTGCATGATCGCTTACCGTCGTCGCAAGAACGAGACCGGTTACCCCCGTCAGTTGGCCTACCACGCACCGCTCGAGGTGTTCTACACCATCGTCCCGATCGCATTGATCGTGTCCCTGTTCTTCTTCTCGGAGCGGGCACAGACGGCCATCACAGCGCGCCACGACAACCCTGACGTCACCGTTCAGGTGTACGGCAAGCAGTGGGCATGGGACTTCAACTACCTCGATGACGACGTCTACTACCAGGGCGTTCAGGCGCACCTGACCGGTGAGGAAGGCGTGGAGGAAACCCTCCCCACCCTGTACCTCCCGGTGGACAGCAAGGTCGAGCTCGAGATCAAGTCCCGTGACGTGATCCATTCCTTCTGGGTTCCCGCCTTCCTCGAGAAGATCGACATGTTCCCCGAGCGCACCAACTACATGAGCTTCACCACCGGTCGCGAGGGTGTCTTCGCCGGCAAGTGCGCCGAGCTCTGCGGCGAGTACCACTCCGAAATGCTCTTCAACGTTGCCGTTGTGAGCCAGGAAGAGTACGACGCTCAGATGGAACAGCTGCGCAGCGAGGGCAACACTGGCTCCGTCGGGGACGAGTACAACCGCAACCCGAACCAAAACGAAACGTCCAACAACTAGGGGATAGGCAATGTCTACGCTCGAATATTCGCGGGACGAAGCGACCACGGTCGCTCCCCGTGTTGTGCCTAGGTCAAAGGGCAAGGTGATCGTCAATTGGCTCACCTCCACTGACCACAAGACCATCGGGTACATGTACCTGATCGCGTCCTTCATCTTCTTCTGTGTCGGTGGCGTCATGGCGCTGCTGATCCGCGCGGAGCTCTTCGATCCGGGCATGCAGATCCTGGAGACCAAGGAACAGTACAACCAGCTGTTCACCATGCACGGCACCATCATGTTGCTGATGTTCGGTACTCCGCTGTTCGTCGGTTTCGCCAACGTCATCGTCCCGCTTCAGCTGGGCGCCCCCGACGTCGCGTTCCCGCGTCTGAACGCCCTGGCGTTCTGGTTCTTCCTGTTCGGCTCCCTGATCGCCGTTGCCGGCTTCGTAACCCCCCAAGGCGCCGCGTCCTTTGGCTGGTTCGCGTACGCGCCACTGAACAACACAACGTTCAGTCCAGGAGTCGGTGGTGACCTATGGGTCTTCGGTCTGGGCCTGCAGGGCTTCGGCACCATCATGGGTGGCGTCAACTTCATCACCACCATCCTGTGCATGCGCGCACCGGGTATGACCATGTGGCGTATGCCCGTCTTCACCTGGACCACGCTGATCACGTCCTTGCTGATCATCATGATCTTCCCGCCGCTGGCAGCCGCGCTGTTCGCACTGGGTATGGATCGACGGCTCGGTGGTCACATCTTCGACCCGGAGAACGGCGGTGCCATCCTGTGGCAGCACTTGTTCTGGTTCTTCGGTCACCCCGAGGTGTACGTGCTCGCTCTGCCGTTCTTCGGCATCGTCTCCGAGATCATCCCGGTGTTCTCCCGCAAACCGATCTTCGGGTACAAGGGCCTGGTCTTCGCGACCATCGCCATTGCTGCCCTGTCCGTGACCGTGTGGGCGCACCACATGTACGTGACCGGTGCCGTGGCTCTCGGGTTCTTCTCGTTCATGACCATGATGATCGCGGTGCCAACCGGCGTGAAGTTCTTCAACTGGATCGGCACCATGTGGCAAGGGTCGCTCACCTTCGAGACCCCCATCCTGTGGGTGCTGGGCTTCCTCTTCACCTTCCTGTTCGGTGGTCTGACCGGCATCATCCTGGCCACCCCGCCGCTGGACTTCCACGTCTCCGATACGTACTTCGTGGTGGCGCACTTCCACTACGTGATCTTCGGAACCATCGTGTTCGGTATGTTCGCCGGCTTCTACTTCTGGTGGCCCAAGTTCACCGGCAAGATGCTCAACGAGCGCATCGGCAAGATCCACTTCTGGCTGCTGTTCGTCGGCTTCCACATGACCTTCCTCATCCAGCACTGGCTGGGCGTTGACGGCATGCCTCGCCGTTACGCGGACTACATGCCCGAGGACGGTTTCACCTGGATGAACCAGTTCTCCACGTGGGGCTCGATCCTCCTCGGTATCTCGATGATTCCGTTCTTCTGGAACGTGTACACGACTGCGCGTAACGCCAAGAAGGTCGAAGTTGATGATCCCTGGGGCTTCGGCGGCTCCCTGGAGTGGGCAACCTCTTGCCCGCCCCCGCGTCACAACTTCACGTCCCTGCCCCGCATCCGTTCCGAGCGTCCCGCTCTGGACCTGCACCACCCCGAGCTGGCAGCGTTCTCCAGCCAGCAGTACGATGCAGAACAGCCGCTCGTCGGCGGATCTGGAAGGACCGGTCGATGAAAACCACTATCAAAACGTTCATCCTCCTGGGCGTCTTCTGCGCGGTCGTAGGCATGGTCTACGGATACCTCACCGGTTTCCAGGAACTGGCCGGATTCCCGGCGTTGCTGGCCGTGGCAGCCATGAGCTTCATGCTCGCGATCTACCTCTGGCTCGTGGATCGTTCCACCGGCGCCATGCTTCCGGAAGACCGTGAAGACGGCGAGATCGTGGAGATGTCCGGCGACTACGGAGCCTTCTCCCCGTGGAGCTGGTGGCCGCTGCTGCTGGGTATGGGTTGCGCGATCTTCGTCCTGGCTCTCGCCGTTGGTTGGTGGATCATTGGTCTGTCCGTGCCGGTCGTGATCCTGGGCCTGTTCGGCCTGATCTTCGAGCATTCCCGCGGAGACCACGCTCACTGATGTAACCGTTCTATTCTCTGAGAAGCCCTCCTCGTCTTCGGACGAGGAGGGCTTCTCTGTGCCGTTCTCGGATCATGGAGCGTAGGCCCCGCCATTCTCCTGCGGCTGCGTCACGGTCCTGCCTGAGGGAACGCAGGGGTGGATAGAGTAGAAGGCGTGGACAGGACAGTGGAATCCCAGTTGACCAGACGCTCTCTCATGACCGTGGCCCTGGGAGTTGGCGCGGTCACTGTCACGGGTTGCGCGACGCGTACGGATACAACGCAGGAACAAGCTTCGGTTCCCACGAGGTCGAGCCCGGAGGCTTCATCCGCCGCACCGTCACCGACGGCTCCGGTCCTGTCGCGAGAGGAAGTCGTCGCCGAGTACGGTTCTCGAGCTCCAAATTCCTGGGGGATCGACGTACCCGGGGTAGCAATGTCCCTACCCGAAGGAACGGAACCTGTTGCTCTGACCTTTGATTGCTGCGGCGGGCCCGGAGGCGACACTCTAGACGAGGCGCTGGTGAAGGCGTTGCGCGGCTCTGGAACCGCCGCCACGTTCTTCCTGGCCGGGCAATGGGTAGAAGCGAATCCGGCCCTCACGGAGGAACTGGCGGCCGATCCGCTGTTCGAGATCGCCAATCACGGTACGGCCCACCAGCCGCTGTCCGTGTCTGGTGCATCTGCCTACGGCATTGCTGGCACGACGGACGCCGGAGCCGTGTACGACGAGATCATGGGCGCGCAGAAGCTGATCGAAGAGCGAACCGGGACCACTCCCACATACTTCCGATCGGGGACCGCTCATCTGGATGATGTGTCGGCGGAGATCGCCCGGTCCTTGGGGTTGCTCGTCGTCAATTTCAACCGCAATGGCGACGACGGTGGCACCCTGCCCGCACCTTCTGTCTCTGACCGATTGGTGGGCATGGAACCAGGAGACATCCTTCTCGCGCACTCCAACCGTCCCTCGAGTGGCACGGCCGCTGGTGTCACAGCCGCTCTGCCCGTCCTTCGAGAGCGCGGAATGAGCTTTGCTCGGCTTTCGGACGTCCTTCCGACCGAAGCCGAACAGGACTAGCATCGGCGCCAAGGCGAACGCGTCAGTGGCTCGGCCCTTCCGCAGCCTGGCGGCCAACACGGCCGAACTCACTTCGGTTACGACCACTCTTCATCGATCGTGGCCCAACGACCAGGAGGTCGTATGTCACGCGTAAGAGTTCACAATTTCTCGATTTCACTCGATGGATTCGGTGTAGGCGAAAGCCAGTCCCTCGAGGCTCCCTTCGGACACGCAGGGGAGCGTCTGCTGCGTTGGGCCCTGCCCACCCGCACGTTCCAGCGCATGGGGTTCCACGGCCGCGAGGAGCCGACCGTGGGCGTAGACGACGCGTTTGCCAGCAATTGGGCCGAGGACATCGGGGTGGAGATCATGGGGCGGAACAAGTTCGCCCCGTCCAGAGGCCCATGGGAGACCGAGGAATGGCGCGGGTGGTGGGGAGACGATCCGCCATTCCACACACCCGTAGTGGTCCTGACCCATTACCCTCGGCTCCCGCTCGAGATGGACGGTGGAACCACGATAGTTCGAGAGTTTCTCCAAGCCGATCTGATCGACCAGATGCACATCGTGGTGGTTCCCATACTGCTCGGACGTGGGGAACGGCTCTGGGAGGGTCTGGAAGGACTTGAGGACCGGTTCACTATTGAATCTGTGGTCTCTGGATCGGGTGTCATCCATCTGACCTTCACACGCCGGGTGGGGGCGTAAAGAGACGAAGAAGCCCCCGAGGCGAACCTCGGGGGCTTCCTTCTGGACGATCTAGGGGATCATCCGGTTACTTGTCGAGCTGAGCCTTGTGGGACCCGGCTCCGACGGCCTCGTGGTCGTCGTGGTGACCGTGTGCGGCCTCGAGCTCCTGGGGAGTCACGGGAGCAACGCGGTCCTCGAAGTACCAGCGGCTCAAGCGACCGCGCATCTTCTCCATGCCGGTGACCTTGCCCTTCGCGTTAGCGCGGGCCGGCTGCACCTGGTAGTCCTCGAAGTCGACCAAGCGGTAGCGCTTGTACTCGTCCAACGGCTCGTGGACCTCTACGAACTCGCCGTGGGGCAGAGCCTGAATCCGACCGGACTCGCGACCGTGCAGAACAATCTCGCGGTCCTTGCGCTGCAGTGCCAGGCACATACGGCGGGTAATGATGAACGCGAGGATCGGGCCAAGGAAGTACGCGGCGCGCAGCCAGTAGGTCACATCATTCAGACCCACGTGGAAGTGCGTGGCAATGAGGTCAGAGCTGGCCGCCATCATCTGCACTGCATAGAACGTCACAGCGCCGGCACCGATAGCGGTACGGAACGGGGCGTTACGCGGGCGGTCCAATACGTTGTGCACGCGGTTGTCCTTGGTCACCCAACGCTCGATCCACGGGTACGCGAACATTGCCACGAACATCAAACCGATGGGAAGCAACGGCAGCAGGATGGCCATGGGGAACTCGAGCCCGAAGATCGTCCACTCCCACGAGAAGGGCCAGGAACCGGGCATCAGACGCAGGGCGCCGTCGGGGAAGCCCATGTAGAAGTCAGGCTGCGAACCTGCCTGAACCGGAGAGGGGTCGTACGGACCGTAGTTCCACACCGCGTTGATCGTAGTGGTGGCCGCCAACGTGGCCAGGATGCCGAACACGATGAAGAAGAAGCCACCGGCCTTGGCCGCGTAAACGGGGCCGACGGGGAAGCCAACCACATTGTTTTCGGTGCGACCCGGGCCGGGATACTGGGTGTGCTTGTGCACGACCACCATGAACAAGTGCACGACGATCATGATGAGGATCAATGCGGGGATGATCAGCACGTGGGCGATGTACATACGGCCGATAATCGCCAGGCCGGGGAATTCGCCACCGAACATGAACATCGACATGTAGGTACCGACCACCGGGATGGCCTTCAACATGGCGTCCGCAATGCGCAGACCGTTACCGGACAGAACGTCATCCGGGAGGGAGTAACCGGAGAAGCCGGCCACGATCGCCAGGAGGAAGAGCACGCAGCCGACAACCCAGTTGAGCTCGCGGGGGCGACGGAACGCGCCGGTGAAGAACACGCGGAGCATGTGCACCGACAGCGCCATCACGAACATCAGGGCCGACCAGTGGTGGAGCTGACGCAGGAACAGGCCACCGCGGATATCGAACGAGATGTTCAGCGTAGAGGCGTAAGCGCCAGACATTTCCACGCCCTGCATGGGCACGTAGCTGCCGTGGTACTCCAGGGAGGTCATGGTGGGGTCGAACCAGAAGGCGAGGAACGTACCCGACAACAGCAGGATGACGAAGCTGTAGAGGGCGACCTCACCGAACATGAAGGTCCAGTGGTCGGGGAAGATCTTGCGACCGAATTCCTTGACCATGGGGGAGACACCCGCGCGGGTGTCTACGAAGTTAGCGATCCGCCCGGAGCGTGTGCGGGGCTGGTACTCGTAATCAGTAGTAGATGACATCAGTTTGCCTCACCCTGCATATCTCGGACTGCGAATCCGCGCTGCGAGTAGGTGGGTCCCACGGGCTCGTGGAAGTCACTACGCGCAACGAGGTATCCCTCGGAATCAACGGTAATGGGCAGCTGGGGCAGCGGACGCGATGCCGGGCCGAAGATCACTTCACACTCGTTCGTGAGGTCGAAGGTCGATTGGTGGCACGGGCACAGCAGGTGATGAGTGTGCTGCTCGTACAATGCGATGGGGCAACCGACGTGGGTGCAGACCTTGGAGTAGGCGAAGATGCCGTCCACGTTCCAGTCTTCACGGTCGGCAGAGACGTTCACCTTGTCCGGGTCGAGTCGCATGAGCAGCACAACGGCCTTGGCCTTCTCGTCCAGGTAACCGTCGTGGTGGCCCAGTTCGGAGAGGTTCTCGGGGACCACGTGGAACGCGGAGCCCAGGGTGACGTCCGAAGCCTTGATCGGGGTACCGGAGGGGTCGCGCACCAGGCGGATTCCTTCGTCCCAGATGGTGTGGCGCAGAACCGTGAGGTCGGTAGGACCCAAGTCGCGGAGCAAACCGACGAAGGGGAGCGGAGCCAGGATAGCGGCGCCGATCAGCGTGTTACGAAGGAGCGGACGGCGCTTGATGCCGGACTCGTCGTAAATGGTGGTCAGGATTTCCTGAGCCTCTGCACGCTGCTCCTCGGTACGAACGTCGTGACGTTCCTCGACCAATTCGTGGTCCGGCATGAGGGTTCGTGCCCACTGCACAACGCCAATACCAATACCGAACATGCCCAGCGCAATGCCGAGGCCCAGCAGCAGGTTCTGCAGGCGCAGCTGGCTGGTGGGCTCCGTATTCACCACGTCGTAGATCGGTCCGTCGACTCGAATACCGAAGTACGCGATGAAGAACAGAATTGATCCGAGGATCGAGATGATGAACAGCAGTACTACCTGCCGTTCGGCACGCTTAGCAGCTTTGGGGTCAACGTCTGTCACACGCGGACGGTGCGGCGGAAGTCCCGGGTCGGGGAACTGATTCTTAGCCGCTCCGTCCGAGGTGACAACCGCCCCGCTGTGCTGGGGAGTGCCGTCACGATGGTCGCCCATGTGGTCCCTCATTCTTCTCTTGATGCTTTGAATAATGCTGTGTCAGGTTGCCGGGGTGAGCCGGCAGACGCTCTCAGGCGGAGCGGGAAGTGAGCCAGACGGTGAAGCCGATGACCACGGCCAGACCGATGCTCCAGATCATGAGACCTTCAGAAACCGGGCCGAGCGAGCCGAGGTTGAATCCACCCGGGTCGGTGTTGTTGTCCAACGCCTTGAGGTAGGTGATCACGTCACGCTTTTCCTCGGGGGTGATGTTCGCATCGTTGAACACGGGCATGTTCTGCGGGCCGGTCTGCATGGCCTCGTAGATGTGAGCCTCGTCGACACCCATGACGGAGGGGGCGAACTTACCGCGGGTCAATGCACCACCGGCGCCTGCGGCGTTGTGGCACATGGCGCAGTTGGCCAGGAAGACCTTGGCGCCGTTGGCGGAGTCGCCCTTGGTGACGTCCAGGTACTCGTCCTCGGGGATGGCGGGGCCGGCACCCAGCGATGCTACGTAGCCGGCAAGCTGCTTGGTCTGTTCTTCATTGAACTGTTCCGGCTTGACCTGTGCCTGGGGGCCCTGCATCTGCATGGGCATGCGGCCGGTGCCGACCTGGAAGTCAACGGACGCGGCGCCCACACCGATGAGGCTGGGGCCGGCCTCGGTGCCTTCGGCGTTCAGGCCGTGGCAGGTAGAGCAGTTGGCCAGGAAGAGCTTCTGGCCTTCTTCAATGTCCTGTGCCGAGTAGGTCGTGGTCTCGGCCTTGGCTTCGTTGGTGGTTGTGGCAACTGCATAGAGTCCACCGGTGAGAAGCAAAGCCATGACGAGCAGTGCGAGGACTGCCAGGGGATGGCGGCGCTTTTGTGAGAGTGCCTTCACGTCAAACGTTCCTTTTACTCGGTACTTGGAGACTGGGATGGGGTGGGTCGTTCCAGCTAGCTACTGAATGAAGTAGACCAGGATGAACAGGACGATCCAGACGACGTCCACGAAGTGCCAGTAGTAGGAGACCACGATGGCCGAGGTGGCCTCGTAGTGTCCGAACCGCTTGGCAACGAAGGCGCGGCCCATGATGAAGAGGAATGCGATCAGACCGCCGGTCACGTGGATCGCGTGGAAACCGGTGGTGATGTAGAAGGCGGAGCCGTATGCGTTGGCCGCAATGGTCACACCTTCGGAAACCAGCACCGCGTACTCGTACACCTGGACGGAGACGAAGACGGCACCCATCAAGAAAGTGAGAGCAAACCATTCGGTCATTCCCCACTTGGTGAACTGGAAGATGCCGCCGGTACGGCGGGGCTGGAGACGCTCAGCGGCGAACACTCCGAACTGGCAGGTCACAGAGCTGAGCACCAAGATGATGGTGTTGATCAACGCCAGCGGGACGTTGAGCATCGCAGTCTGTTCTTCCCACAGCTCCGGAGACGTTGCGCGGAGGGTGAAGTACATGGCGAAAAGACCGGCGAAGAACATCACTTCGGACGAGAGCCACACGATGGTGCCCACGGAAGTGAGGTTGGGGCGATTGATGTTCGCGCCTACCGGTTTGGCTGGGGTATGGGTTGCAGTTGTCACAGAGACATTATGTCGCCAAAACTCTCCGCGAACCAACCACCGGGCCCTTCTGGAGGTGCCGTGTCGCGAGTCAGCTGCTTCTCTTGCAACTTATTTCAGTGCTCCTCTTATTAAGGAACCGAAATCGCCCCGCTTCGGCGGCTTCGTGCAGAGCCGGAATCTGGCGGTAGAGTCGAATTGTGACTACCTCAACTGGCTCCCAAACAAGCATGCACTGGCCGAATCTTCTGACCTCGCTCTCGCGTGGCGAGGATCTCACCTGGGATGAGTCCTATTGGGCGATGGACACCATCATGAACGGCGAAGTGCCCGACGCCGTGATCGCCGGGTTCCTCATGGCGCTGCGCACCAAGGGTGAGACGGTCGCGGAACTCAACGGTCTCGCCGATGCCATGGTTGAGCACGCGCGGGCGGTAAATGTTCCGGCGCCCGCGTTGGACATCGTGGGCACCGGGGGAGACCGGCTGTCGAGCGTGAATATTTCAACCATGTCCGCTCTCGTGTGCGCCGGCGCCGGGGTGCGCGTGGTCAAACACGGCAACAGGGCGTCCTCGTCGAAGTCCGGCTCGGCCGATGTCCTGGAAGCCCTGGGCGTTCAACTGGACATGCCCATCGACAAGGTGGAGAAGGCGGCGTCGGACGTGGGGATCACGTTCCTGTTCGCCCAGACCTTCCACCCGTCCATGCGGTTCGCTGCCGTGGCTCGTAAGGCGCTGGGTGTGGCCACCGCGTTCAATTTCCTGGGGCCCATTACCAACCCGGCCAAGGTCAAGGCCTCGGCGATTGGCGTTGCAGACGCCGCACTGGCACCCCTGATGGCCGGCGTGTTTCAGAATCGCGGGGACCGCGCGTTGGTCTTCCGCGGGGGAGACGGCCTGGACGAGCTCACGGTCACGGCGCCGTCGGACGTGTGGGAAGTTCGTGACGGTCAGATCACGGAGCACTCGCTCGAACCGCTCGATTTCGACATGCCGCGCGCGACCATCGAAGATCTGCGCGGCCAGGATGCCCAGTACAACGCGGGGGTCGTTCGCGACGTACTCGCCAGCACCCCGGGTCATATTCGCAACGCGGTGCTGCTCAACTCGGCCGCGGGCCTGATGGCCGTGGACGAGAACGCTGACGGCGAGTTCCACGACCGTTTCGCCAAGGCCATCGCCCGCGCTGCTGAATCCATTGACTCAGGTTCCGCGCAGGGCATCCTGGATCGTTGGGTCCAGTTCGCCAGGACGGCTTAGGTCCCGCACCTTCGTTAATGACGACGACGCCGCCGGCCGGGTTTTCCTGGGCGGGCGGCGTCGGTCGTTGGTGGCCTGATTCCGGTTAGTCGATACCCAAGGAGAACGCGGCGTCCAGATCGTGCTCACTGTAGGCGCGGAAGGCGATGTTGGTGTTGGTCGAAACCACGCCCTTCACCTTGGACAGCTGGTCGGCGATCACATCGGCCAGCCGTTCGTGCTCGCGCACGCGGACCATGGCGATCAGATCCCAATCACCAGTGACCGAGTAGACCTCGGTGATGCCCTTGATGTTGGAGATGTCCTGGGCCACCTCGGGAATGCGGTCTGCGGATGTCTTGATCAGCACGATTGCGGTCAGCATGTGAGTCCTTTCTCGACGTTTGTCTTCAGCCTATCGATTGCGGAGTGAGCGGCCGACCAGGAGCACGATCAGTCGGTACCCCAGGAGGAACAAGCCCAGGACACCCAGGCTCACCAGGACGAACGCGAGGGCAGTGCCCTGGCCCGTCAGCATGCGCAACAGCATGCCGATGATCTCAGCCGACAACCAGACGACCACACCGGTCGGGAACAGCGCTGCAGGACGCCGGTGCGCCCGAATGAGAACCCAGCCGACGAGAGCTCCGAGAAGGAACGGCCAAGCCGTTTCCAAGGCACCCCAAGGACTTTGTTCGTGAGCGTTGCGGCCCAGTGCCGCGAAGATCGTCACGAGGACCAGGTCCGCGATCAGGAACAACGGCCAGCGATGGGAACCGGATCGCGGGGGATAGGTTCCGTTGGCCGGAGTGAGGGATGTTGACGTGGAGGACGGCGCAGATCGAGACATAGTCCCAGTCTAGGCCCGGGCCATACCTGAACCTTTACGTGAACGTTTCTGTAATAGTATGAACAATCGCTTGAAACAATCGACTTTAGCCACCGCAACTATGGGTGTGTTCAAGTGACACCGGCGGGATAAACTGCCGAGCGCCGTCGTAACCTCGAGGGCACTTCGTCAACCACTGGAGACACGGTGAGCACAACCGATGCGGCCCCCGAGCACGCGGCCGACACCCACGATCTAATCCGAGTGCGAGGCGCCCGCGAGAACAACCTCCGGGACGTAAGTGTGGACATCCCCAAGCGCCGACTCACCGTTTTCACGGGCGTCTCCGGCTCGGGTAAGAGCTCCTTGGTGTTCGGCACCGTGGCCGCGGAGTCGCAGCGGCTGATCAATGAAACCTACAGTGCCTTCCTGCAGGGCATGATGCCCACGGTCGGTCGACCCGAGGTCGACATGCTGGAGGGCATCACCACCGCCATCATGGTGGATCAGGAACCCATGGGCGCGAATCCGCGCTCCACGGTGGGCACCGCCACAGACGTCAACGCGATGCTGCGTATCGTGTTCTCTCGCTTGGCGGAACCGCATATCGGCGGGCCCAAGGCCTTTGCCTTCAACATTCCCTCGGTCAGCGGCGCCGGAGCGGTCACGGTGGAACGCGGCAACCAGAAGAAGGAAAAGAAGACCTTCTCCATCACCGGCGGCATGTGCCCTCGCTGTGAAGGCATGGGTAAGGTTTCCGATCTCGACTTACGCGAACTCTACGACGAGAACCTGTCCATCAAGGACGGCGCCATCACCGTTCCCGGCTATAACAAGGGTGGCTGGAACGTCCGCCTGTACGGCGGACTCGAGTTCTTCCCCGGGGACAAACCCATCCAGGAATTCACGGACAAGCAGCTCCACGACTTCCTCCACATGGAGCCCGTGAAGGTCAAGGTCGAGGGCATCAACATGACCTTCGAAGGCCTGATCCCGAGGATCCAGAAGTCCATGTTGAACAAGGACCGCGAGGCCATGCAGTCCCACGTGCGCGAGTTCGTGGACCGCGCCGTCACGTTCAAGGCGTGCCCGGAATGTGAGGGCACGCGGTTGGCGGCGGGCGCGCGCAACGCGAAGATCGACGGCGTGAGCATCGCCGATGCGTGCGCCATGCAGATCACGGATCTCGCCCAGTGGGTCCGCGGCCTGGATTACCCGTCCATGAAGCCCCTGCTCGATGGACTGACCGCCACGCTGGATTCGTTCGTGCGGATCGGGCTGGGCTACCTGTCACTGGATCGCCCCACCAGCACGCTGTCCGGCGGTGAGTCTCAGCGCGCCAAGATGATCCGACACCTGGGCTCGCCGCTGACCGATGTCACCTACGTGTTCGATGAACCGACCATCGGCCTGCATCCCCATGACATCCGACAGATGAACGAGCTGCTGTTGGAGCTGCGGGACAAGGGCAACACCGTGCTCGTCGTGGAGCACAAGCCCGAAACCATTGCGATCGCCGACCACGTGGTGGATCTCGGACCCGGCGCCGGCACGGACGGCGGCACCATTTGCTTCGAGGGCCCCGTGCACGAGCTGCGGGGGAGTGACACCAATACCGGCCGCCACTTGGACGATCAGATCGCGCTCAAGGAATCGTTCCGCAAACCCACGGGCCAGCTCGAGATCCGCGGAGCCACCTCGCACAATCTGGACAACGTGGACGTGGACATTCCGCTGGGCGTGCTCACCGTGATCACGGGCGTGGCCGGTTCGGGCAAGAGTTCACTGGTGCACGGATCGCTCCCGGACAACCAGGACATCGTGTCCATCGATCAGAGTGCGATCCGCGGGTCCCGCCGCAGTAATCCCGCGACCTACACGGGCCTGTTGGATTCCATTCGCAAGACGTTCGCCAAGGTCAACGGTGAGAAGCCCGCGCTGTTCAGTCCCAATTCCGAAGGCGCATGCCCCACGTGTAAGGGTGCCGGTGTGATCTACACGGATCTGGGCATGATGGAGGGTGTCACCGCCACGTGTGATGACTGCGAGGGCAAACGGTTCCAGCCGGCGGTTCTCGAGTTCGAGGTGGACGGCAAAAACATCAGCGACGTGTTCTCGATGTCCGTCTCGGATGCGCTCGAATACTTTGCCGACGGCGACGCTCGTACGCCAGCCGCCCTCAAGATTCTTGAGCGTCTCTCGGACGTCGGCTTGGGCTATGTGAAGGTGGGTCAGCCGCTCACCACGCTGTCCGGCGGTGAACGCCAGCGCCTCAAGTTGGCTACGCGCATGGGGGAGAAGGGTGGCGTCTACATCCTGGACGAGCCCACCACGGGCCTCCACCTCGCCGACGTCGAGCGTCTCCTGGGCATGCTGGACCGCCTGGTCGACTCGGGCAAGTCGGTGATCGTGGTCGAGCATCACCAGGCCGTCATGGCGCACGCGGATTGGATCATCGATTTGGGTCCCGGTGCAGGTCACGACGGCGGGCGGATCGTTTTCGAGGGCACACCCGCAGATCTCGTGGCCGAGAAATCGACCCTCACGGGCCAGCACCTCGCGGAGTACGTGGGCGCCTGACCAAGTCTCCGGGAACGACGACGTTTGCCCTAGTCAGGCGGCCTATTTGCGGTCTGACTAGGGCAAACGTTATTTATGGAGAGTTGCCGGGGGACTAGCCCGCCTGGAGCGGCCGCAGTTCAACCTTCTGACCGCAGGCCGCCGATGCCCGGGTTGCCAGATCGATGGCCACTGTTTCGTCAAGCGCCTCGACAATCCAGAAACCACCGATCGACGCTGACGACACGGAAAACGGCCCGGGGGTCACGGACGGTGTCGTGCCGGTGGCATCCACGGTGTGGCTGGATTCCGGAGGCATCAAGCCACAGGCGTAAACGAATTGTCCTGCTGCCTGAAGTCCGGCGTTGAATTCCGCGACGGCCGCGAAAGCCGCCTGTAGGGCGGCGTCGTCCTGATAAGCGGTGCCGGCGTTCTGAACGCCAGGCTCGTGGAAAACGGAAATCATGTACTGGGCCACGGGTGAACCTTTCGCAGGTCTGTCACTCGCACAGTGAAGACGACTGCGAGTGCTTCCATCAGCGATTCAACCACCGTGAGGGCCGCACGTATATAGAGGCGTGGAACCCCGAATCCGCCCAGTTTGCCCGTTGGCCGATAATGTACATTATGTAAAGTAGGTCGTTCGAACGCGAGGATGCCTCTGGGCTGGCGCTCCCCTCGATCGCCGGACCGGGCTCCCGTCACGTGAGTGCTGTCAGTCCGATCAGCGATGCCTCAGCTGCCCGTTGTTGGTTCGGAACTTGGCGACGAAAAGAGCAGCCTCGCGATATCGCGTGCTGCGGCCTCGGGGTCTTCACCCAGCCACGGCGGCAAGGCGTTGTTCAGCCACAGCGTGGCGAATCCGTGCACGAGTGACCATGCAGCAACCCCTCCGACGTGGACATCGCGATCACCTCTTTGCTCGGAGGGCATGTTTTCGACGCCGCCATACAGCGCGTTGGTTGCACGCTGCCGGGCCGCCACTACCCCGGTGTCGCCTGCCCGATAGAGATCTGGGCGGAACATCACCTCGAAGTGAGCTCGATGGTCGACCGCAAAGCGCACATAAGCCACGCCCACTTCGAGGAAATCGCCGCTGCGCTGTTGTTCCGCGTCGAGCGCCTCGGCAAGAAGTTCGAATCCCTGCGTGGCCAGGGCAGTCAACAGCCCGGCCTTGTCGCCGAAATGATGTGCCGGCGCCGCATGGGATACGCCAGCGCGCCTTGCCAGATCGCGCATGCTAAGTCGCTCGGGACCAGATTCGGTAATCACGGCCACCGCGGCACTCAGTATCGCCCGTGCGAGATCGCCGTGATGGTACGGCTTTGTCGTCTTCACTCTTTGAGACTATCCACCTATCTAGTCATTGACAAGACTGGATCGCGAGCGCATCCTGACAGTGTCTAGATTGACACTTGGGAAGGAAGACGTTATGGAACCCCTGATTGTTCTTGTAGTGGTCACACTCGCAGTGCGAGCGGCCGGCATGGCACGGTTCAGCCGTTTGAGACCGTGGCGAATCGCCTTGCGCGGCGGTCTGGCGGCGATGTTCTTCATGACCGGCGTAGTCCACTTCGTTGGAATGCGTGCGGAAATGATCGAAATGGTCCCGCCTGCCCTCCCAGCGCCCGAGCTACTCGTGACGGTGACCGGCGTACTGGAACTGCTCGGCACCCTCGGCCTGCTATGGTCCCGAACTGCACCGTGGGCCGCCGGAGGGCTAGCGCTCATGCTGGTCGCCATGTTCCCGGCGAACGTTTACGCCGCAGTTTCCGGCCTCACGAGCGGCCCCATGGAAGCGCTGCTCCCCCGGACCCTGATTCAGATCGTTTTCCTGGCGGCCACCTTGGCTGTAGCGGTCCCACATTTTCGTGATCGACGGCGAATCGGCCGGGATGCCGGGCGACGGTCATCTGAAGAGGTCATCGTGAACTCTTAGCGAGGATGCTCAATCTGTGCCTCGATGCACGAGTCTGTCTCCGGACCCTACCCAAGTTTCCTCAGCACGCTTAGAGTGAGTTCACGGCCGATCAAGTGACCCAAGGCACCGTGCGCTTCCAGCGTCCCGGCCACGCGGTGTCGAGAATGGAACGCCCAGGAGGCACCCCGTGATCAAAGCATTGCAGCAGCTCACCGACCGGATCGAACAGACGAACTCGCTGGACTCCGTCATCGCCTTCGCCAAGGAAAATGCCGGCCCCATCATGAAACAACCGATGGTGAGCAAGGTACTGAGCGGGGATTTCCTGGGCCATCCGCTGCATCCCATGCTGACCGATATCCCCATCGGCGCGTGGAGCATGTCGGCACTCTTAGATGTCTTGGGTGGCGAGGAGCTAGAGGATGCATCAGCCATCCTGGTGGGCGTTGGCGTGCTCAGTGCAATCCCCACGGCGGCCACTGGTCTGCACGATTGGCAGACCACTAAGGGTGCGACCAGTCGCGTGGGATTCGTCCACGCGGCGACCATGGACGTGACCGTCTTGCTGTACTCCGGGTCGCTTCTTGCACGGGTGACCGGACACCACACTCCCGGCAAGCTGCTGGGCTTGGCCGGACTGGGTGTCATGACAGTGGGTGGCTTCCTGGGTGGACACCTCACATACTCCATGGGGGTCAACGTGGAGCAGGAGGGACCCACGCTGCGGGCAGTGAAGTAACCGTCCAAAGAGGCGAACAACCGCCTCCGGAGACCCAAGAAACTCACTCCATGACCGGTCATATTTCGGGCAATTTGGCGCGCGCCACACTCCCGCGTTACTTTTGAGCGACCATCCCGAGCGGCCGAGAGACCTGGATCTGTGACGCCGCAGCAACCGGCTTCGTGCAAGGTGCTACCGCCAGGACCGATGGAGTGATTACACCATGTCTCTTGATGCCAGCACGTCCGTTCGCGCTGAAGAAGCCGCAACCGACACCGGATCCGCCTCGCCGAGAAAACACCAGCGGAGCTCCGAGGCCCTCTCAGTTCGCTTCGACAATGTCTGCCGCGCGTTCCCCGGTAAGGATCGCAACGAACCTCACGTAGTCCTCAAGGACATCACCCTGAACGTTGTCCCCGGTGAAGTTCTGGCAATTCTCGGCCCCAGTGGCTCCGGCAAGTCCACGCTGCTGCGCGCGGCGTCGGGCCTGGATGCACCCACCCAGGGAACCGTGTTGATTGACGGCACTCCCGTGGATGGCATCGACGCCCGTTGCGCCGTTGCTTTCCAGGAACCTCGGCTCCTCCCCTGGCAGAACATCCACAAGAACGTGGAACTGGGACTGCCGCAAGGAACCCCCAAGGCCGAGGGCCAGGAGCGCGTCGAGAGACTGCTGGAATTGGTGGAGCTCGCTGACTTCGCTCATTTGCGCCCGCGTGAGGTTTCCGGCGGCATGGCGCAGCGCACCTCCCTTGCTCGGGCGTTGGCCCGGCGCCCAGGTGTGTTGCTCCTCGATGAGCCCTTCGGCGCACTCGATGCCCTGACCCGCTTGAAGATGCAGGACCTTCTGCTGCAGGTCCATGAAGCACATCCCACCACGGTGTTGCTGGTGACTCACGACGTGGACGAGGCCCTTCAGCTGGCTGATCGCATCGTGGTGCTGGGTCGCAAACCTCGCGAGACAGCGGCGTCGATCGCGCATGTCTTCACGGTGCCCGGCGACCGCCCGCGTAACCGCAGCGACGAACAACTTGGCCGAATGCGTCTGACGCTGCTCTCCGGCCTGGGCGTCGACACCCACCGCCACTAACGGCATCACTCAGCCCATTCCGGGCTATGGAACACCCATATTTCGGGCCACGAGTCTCTCATCCGGCCTACTCGCACTGCACACGATCCCCTGGAGGTCCCACCATGAATCCGTCCAAAAACACGCCGTCTCGCCGCTCTGTCCTGAGAGCTGGTGCCCTGGGCCTGGGGGCCGTAACGCTCTCCGGCTTCCTGAGCGCCTGCGCCGGTGAAGGCTCCGGCGGAGAGAACGTTCCGAGTCAAGGCAGCGGCGATGGCGAGGCATTCACCCTCAACATCGACTTCGCGACTTACAACCCGTTGAGCTTGGTCATCAAGGAAAAGGGTTGGCTCGAGGAGACCCTGAAGGACCAGAACGTCACCGTGAACTGGGTTCAGTCGGCCGGCTCCAACAAGGCCAACGAGAACTTGCGCGCGGAAGCCATCCATGTGGGATCCACCGCCGGATCCGCAGCCCTTCTGGCACGCTCCAACAATTCTCCCATCAAGGTGGTCTCGCTCTACAGCCGCCCCGAGTGGGCCGCGCTCGTGGTTCCGGCGGATTCCGACATCACCGAGGTGGCCGATCTCAAGGGCAAGTCCGTGGCGGCGACTAAGGGCACCGACCCCTACTTCTTCTTGCTCCAGGCCCTGCAGCAAGCCGACGTCGACCCCAGCGAGGTCACCGTTCAGAACCTGCAGCACGCGGACGGCCGCTCCGCCATGGAGAACGGGTCTGTGGACGCGTGGAGTGGGCTGGATCCCATCATGGCCGGTGCTGAGGAAAAGGGCGCCAAGCTCTTCTACCGCAATCTCGAGTTCAACACCTTCGGCTTCCTCAACGCCACTGAGTCCTTTCTGGAAGAGCAACCGGAGATCGCTCAGACCGTGGTCGATGCCTACGAGCACGCTCGCGAATGGGCTGCGGACAACGTTGACGAAACCGTCAAGATCTTGGCCGAGGTCGCTGGTCTGGACGAGTCGGTCGCGCGCAAGGTCATCGCGGAACGCTCCAACCTGGACGTCGATCCGGTTCCCGGCGACGCCCAGCTCGAAGTCCTGCGCCGCGTAGGCCCGTACCTGGTGGAGTCCGGTGACGTCTCCAGTCAGTCCCAGGTGGACGACGCCCTCGACACCATCATCGACGCCTCCTTCATCGAGAAGGCCGACCCCTCGACCATCAAGGCTGACGCATGAGCACCTCGGTAGAAACTCCCTCGCCCAAGAATTCGAACGCGACCGATACAGCGAACGACGACGCCGCCCTGCAGCCTCGCGTCGCCGGTCCCCTACGCCGCGGCGTAGGGGCCAAACGCGCCGTCCTCGGTGCCATCGTCCCGTTAGTTCTGCTCCTGCTGTGGTGGTTGTCCACCAGCGTCTTGGGGATCTTCTCCCCCGTTCAGCTACCGTCTCCGGGCTCGGTGGTCGAGGCTGGGATCGATCTGGCTCAGCGCGGAGAACTGTGGACTCACGTGGGCATCTCGGTGCAGCGCGTTCTGCTGGGCTTTGCAATCGGCGCCGTATTGGGTCTGACCTTCGGCTCCCTGGTGGGCCTGTCCAAGTGGGCGGATGCTCTCCTCACCCCCACCATCGGTGCCTTCCGCGCGGTCCCCAGCCTGGCGTGGGTTCCGCTGCTGATCCTGTGGATGAAGATCGGCGAGGACTCCAAGGTCACCCTGATCGCCATTGGCGCGTTCTTCCCCATCTTCACCACCGTCTACATGGCGCTCCGTCACGTGGACAAAAACTTGGTGGAAGCCGGCCGTGCGTTCGGGCTCTCCGGGCTCAAGCTGCTGACCACCATTCAGTTGCCCGCGGTCGTTCCGTCCGTGTTCTCCGGTCTCCGACTGGCGCTCGCGCAGGCCTGGCTATTCCTGGTCGCCGCCGAACTCATCGCCAGCTCCATGGGCCTGGGCTTCCTACTGACCGATTCGCAGAACAACGGTCGAACGGACCGGCTGCTTTTGGCGATCATCTTGTTGGCCGTGATCGGCAAGATCACGGACGCGATCCTCGGCGTGGTCGAGCGGAAAGCCGTGAGCCGCTGGGCCTGATTCGCACTGCTTCTTAACCGCCGACGCCGGGTGGTCACCTCTGTGAGGTGACCACCCGGCGTCGTTATGTCTAGGCCTGGGGCCGGCGCTTAGCGGCCGAGCACGCTCATGGCTTCGTCGGCGCGGGAAGCCTGGACCTGGACCAGGTAGGTCTCGGCGGCCATGGTCTTGAGGGACTTGAAGTCACGCTTGCCGCCGGTGGCCAGGTGGGCGACGAAACCGAAGATCGCACCCCAGATTGCGCCGATGACCACGGACCACAGCATGATCGAGAGCAGGCCGAAGCCGGGTGCGAAGAGGCCGAAGAGGATACCGATGAACAGGCCGAACCATGCACCGGAACCGAGTCCCGCCAAGGCTGCGCGGCCCTTGGTCATGCGGCCGGTGACGAACTCCTCGGAGCGCAAGCCTTCACCCACGATCTTGATGGTGGAGACGTCGAATTCCTTATCGGAGAGCTGATCGACGACGGCCTGTGCCTCCGCATAGTCCGGGAACCGGGCGATGGTCTCGTACTTCACGTCGGTGCTGATCTGAGGGGCCTGGATGGGCTCGGACATGCTTCCTCCTGCATTTGTTGGATGCTTCAAACTGTTATAGTTTGACTCTACCAACCACTTTTTGCGGTAACAAGCAGGGTGATGACATGAGCGGTGAGACAACGGACACAGTGACGGTAATGGCCCGGACCATGTCGGCCCTGGGGCGACTCACCACGCGGTCCAGGATGCGGCGGGAGCTCGGCGGTCAGAGCGCCAAACTCTCCCCCACCGACATGTGGCTGGTTGACCGAGTCAGTGAGTTCGGTCCGGCGCGCATGTCCGAGCTGGCTACATGGCAATCCGTGGATCGCTCGACCATGACCACGCAGGTCGGCAAGCTCGAGAAACTGGGCCTGGTGCAGCGTGCACCGGACCCGCAGGACCGCCGCGCCATTGTGGTGTCGGTGACCGAGGCGGGGCGCCAGTTGCACGAAGAAAGCCGCGCAGCTGCCTGCGCGGCTTTCGACAGTATGTTGACCGACTGGAGTGATGCGGAGCGTTGTCAGCTGACCGAGTCACTCACCCACCTGGTGGACAGTCTGGAGAAGCATCTCTCCACCAAGTCCGAGGATCACAGCACGGAGCGGTAGACCTCCAGGGTCCGCTCCGCAATGGTCTCCCAGGCGAAGTGTTCCTGGGCGCGCTTGCGTCCGGCGATGCCCATCTGGCGAGCGCGTTCGGGGTCGCTGACCACGTCGATCAGTGCAGCGGCGAAATCGCCCACGAACTTCTGCGGATCCAGCGGGGTTCCGGTGCCGTCGGTGACCTGTTCGATGGGAACCAGTCGCCCGGTCTCACCGTCCACGACCACCTCGGGGATGCCGCCTGTTGCAGACGCCACCACGGCGGAGCCGCAGGCCATGGCCTCAAGGTTCACGATGCCCAGGGGTTCGTACACGGAGGGGCACGCAAACGCGGTGGCGTGGGACAGGATCTGAATGACCTCGCGGCGGGGCAACATCTTCTCGATGAGGACCACGCCAGTGCGCTTGGCCTTGAGCTCGTCGATCAGCCCATTGACCTCGGCAGCGAGCGCCGGGGTGTCGGCCGCACCGGCGCACAGCACCAGCTGCACCTCGGGCGGCAATTGCAGGGCTGCGCGCAAGAGGTAGGGCACACCCTTTTGGCGGGTCACGCGGCCAACGAACACCACGGAGGGGCGCTCGGGATCGATCCCGTACTCCTCCAGAACGTCGGTGTTCGGGTCGTGATCCCACTGGGAGACATCGATGCCGTTGTGCACGGTGCGCACACGGGCCGGGTCAACGTTGGGGTAGGAACGCAGGATGTCATCGCGCATTCCGTCGGAGACGGCGATGATCGCGGCGGCCGCTTCGTACGCGGTCTTCTCGGTGAAGGAGGACACGCGGTAGCCGCCACCGAGCTGTTCGGCCTTCCACGGGCGCAAGGGCTCCAAAGAGTGGGCGGAGAGCACGTGGGGAATGTCGTACATCAGGGAGGACAGGTGCCCGCCCATGTTGGCGTACCAGGTGTGGGAATGTACGACGTCAGCGCCGGACACATCACCCACCATCCCGAGATCCACGCCCAGCGTCTGGATCGCGGCGTTCGCCGAGGACAACTCTTCCGGCACCGGATAGGCCTTGACGGTTGCTCCGTGGAAGTCGGGTTCACGCGGGGCGCCGAAGCACCGCACGTTCAGGTCCACCAGTGGCGCGAGGACCCGGGAGAGCTCGGCCACGTGCACCCCCGCTCCCCCGTAGATCTCGGGCGGGAACTCTTTGCTCAAAATGTCTACTCGCACACTGCGAGCCTAGACCACGAGTCCCGGCCAACCACAGGGTTACGGCGAGCGCCACGCAAAGGTGACGGGCGGCGGCGTCGTACTCAAGCCGTACTCGTAAGGAAACTTATGCAATGTTTGCGGCGACACGATGGCGCGTGCCACAAATTGGGACACAATAGCGATGAAGGCCAGTCGCTGGAGATTGTGCATTTCGGCCCTCCGGCTATGACTCGAACGGGAAGTGAGAGCTACATATGTCACGCAAGAAGAAGGTTTTGGCCATTGTCTTGGCCGGCGGTGAGGGCAAACGTCTGATGCCGCTCACGGAGGACCGGGCCAAGCCCGCGGTTCCCTTCGGTGGCGGTTACCGTTTGATCGACTTCGCGCTGTCCAACCTGGTCAATTCGGGGTACCTGCAGATCGTGGTGCTCACCCAGTACAAGTCCCATTCCCTGGACCGTCACCTCTCGGAGACGTGGCGCCTGTCCACGCAGTTGGGCAACTATGTGGCCTCGGTGCCCGCGCAGCAACGCCGCGGCAAGGACTGGTTCCTGGGCTCGGCCAACGCGATCTACCAGTCCATGAACCTCATTGATGACGCCGATCCGGACATTGTGGTCGTGGTCGGTGCGGACCACGTGTACCGCATGGATTTCGCGGACATGGTCGACTTCCACATCAACTCCGGCGCCAAGGCCACGGTGGCCGGTGTGCGTCAGACCATGGACATGGTGACCTCGTTCGGCGTGATCGAGACGGACCCCAATGATGTCTCCAAGATCAGCCGGTTCGTGGAGAAGCCCCAGTCCACCGCCCCGCTGCCCGATGACCCCAATGCGTTCCTGGCATCGATGGGCAACTACGTGTTCGACCGCGACGCCCTGGTGGAAGCGCTGCGTTACGACGAGCAGCAAGAGGGCACCAAGCACGACATGGGCGGTGACATCATGCCGTACTTCTCCGATCGTGGAGAGGCAGCGGTCTACGACTTCACCAACAACAACGTACCCGGTTCCACCGACCGCGACCGTCAGTACTGGCGCGACGTGGGCACGTTGGACTCCTACTACGACTCCCACATGGACCTGATCCGTCCGCTGCCGGTGTTCAACCTGTACAACTACTCGTGGCCGCTGTACACCCACCAGATCATGGCTCCGCCGGCCAAGACCGTGCGCGGACCCAATGGCCAGCCGGGTGTGGCGCTGGATTCGATCGTCTCCCCGGGTGTGCTGATCACCGGTGGTCGCGTGGAGTCCTCGGTGCTCGCCTCCAAGGTGGTGGTGGAACACGACGCCCGGGTCTCCGAATCCGTGATCATGCAGAACGTCCGCGTGGGTGCCGGTGCACAGGTGCACCGGGCGATCATCGACAAGAACATGGTGATCCCCCCGGGAGCCACCATTGGTATCAACAAGGAAGAGGACCTGGCCCGCGGCTTCACGGTCACCGATTCCGGCCTGACGGTCGCGCCCAAGAACTTCAAGTTCGAACGCTGACACCACGCAACACATGAGCGAGTGCCCGGGTCGGAAACGGCCCGGGCATTTCGTTGTCCCCGGCGTGACCAGCACCCCATTAACACCCCCATTAGCTCCCCGACCAGCATCCCGACCAGCACCCTTACCACCCACCTACTGGCCCCCGCCCAGGTTGTGCTGCCTAGAATGATGCATATGGTGCAAAGTTCCCTGACCCGAGCCGAAGCAACGACCCGTGCGGAACAGATCAGGGTGGCCTCCTATGACGTCACGGTGGATCTGTCCGGCGCGCTGGACCCGGCGCAGACCACGTTCGGTTCCCAGGTGACCGTTCGCTTCACGGCGGAGGATGGCGCGGAGACGTTCATCGACTTCATCCACGATTCCATCTCCCTGGTCGAGCTCAACGGCGACGAACTGGACGTCGACGACGTCGTGGAAGGCTCCCGGATCCGGCTGCCCGAACTCGAGGGCGCCAACGAACTCACCGTGGTCGGCCGCGCCCTCTACTCCCGTTCCGGTGAGGGCCTGCACCGGTACGTGGATCCGCAGGACGGCAGCGTCTACACCTACACCCAGTACGAACCCGCCGATTGCCGCCGCGTGTTCCCGGTGTTCGAGCAGCCGGACCTCAAGGCGTCCTTCACCTTCACGGTAATCACTCCCCCGGAGTGGATCGCAGGCTCCAACGGCGAACACATCTCGTCCGAACTGGCCGGTGCCAGTGACGTGCCCGGCGCGATCGCCCACGAATTCGCGCCCACCGAGCGCATCTCCACCTACATCACCACCATCCTGGCCGGGCCCTACACCAAGGTCTGCGACGAGTGGCAGGGCGTGGACGTCCAGGGCGAGACCCAGACCGTCCCCCTGGCGCTCTACTGCCGGCGAGCGCTCGCCGAGCACCTGGATTCCGACGAGCTCTTCGCCGTGACCAAGCAGGGCCTGGATTTCTTCACGGATTTGTTCGCCTTCGACTACCCGTTCGGCAAGTACGAGCAGGCCTTCGTGCCGGAGTACAACCTGGGAGCCATGGAGAACCCCGGACTGGTCACGCTCACCGAGGACTACCTGTTCCCATCCGGGGCCACGCGCACGCAGTTGGCCGGCCGCGCGAACACCATGCTCCACGAGATGTGCCACATGTGGTTCGGTGACCTGGTCACCATGAAGTGGTGGGACGCCCTGTGGCTCAAGGAGTCCTTCGCCGAGTTCATGGGCGCGTATGCGTCCGTGCGGGCCACCGAGTACGACGACGCCTGGGTCGCCTTCGCCCTCGGCCGCAAGGAATGGGCCTATCGTCAGGATCAGCTGCCCACCACGCACCCGATCGTCGCGGACATCGTGGACCTGGAGGCCGCCCGCCAGAACTTTGACGGCATCACCTACGCCAAGGGCGCCTCCGTCCTGAAACAGCTCGTGGCCTTCGTGGGCGAGGACGCGTTCATCGATGCATGCCGCGCCTACTTCCGCCGCTACGCGTACGGCAACACCGACCTCAACGACTTCCTCACGGTCCTGGACGAGGCCTGCGAGGCCGACGTCCGCTCATGGGCCGACTCCTGGCTACTCACCACGGGCGTACCCCGCCTGGAAGCCAGCGTCGAACGCGATGGCGGCGGCGCCATCACGGCCGCCACGCTGATCCAGACCTCGGACGCACCCCGCCCGCACGTGGTCACCGTGGCAACCTACGCCCCCGACGACGCCGCGCACCTGGCCCTCCAACGCAGCACTGAGGTGCGCGTGGACCCGGAACAGTCGGCCACCGATCTGCCCGAGCTCCTGGGCGATACTTCCCCCGTAGTCCTGGTCAATGACCGCGATCTCACCTACTGCCTGGCCTCCCCCGGTGCGGAGGCTCTCACCGCACTCGCCGACGGCGCTCACCTCCTGAGCGAGCCCCTCACCCGCGCCTTGGCCCACTCCCAGATCTGGGCCGCGGTCCGCGACGGTAGTTTCGACCCTCGCGACTACGTGCGCCTGGTCGCCCGACGGGGCCTCACCGAGCAGCGCAGCAGCATCCTCACGACCATCGTGGACCGTGCCCTCGAAGCGCTCGAGAGTTTCACCCCGCCGCGCTTGCGCACTCCCCTGCGCGGCGAACTCCTCGATGCCCTGCACACCGGCATGTTGAACGCGGAGCACGGAACGGATGCACAACTGATCCTCACTCGCGCCTTCGCCCGCCTGTCCACCAAGGACGGCGCGCACGCCCAGACCATCAAGGAGCTGCTCAGCGGCAGCAAGAAACTGCCCGGCCTGGACCTGGGCTCCCAGCTCACCTGGGCACTGTGGACCGCCCAGGCCGCCACGGCCCACGCCACGCACCCGCAGCTCGACAAGGCTCTCAAGGCCGACCCGTCCCGCGAGGGACGCCTGGGCTACGTGCGCGCCGTCGCCGCGATGCCCGCGGAGGAAGCCAAGGCGCAGGCGTGGAAGGCCACCACCCTGGGGCGGCTGTCCAATGACGAACTCTCGGCCACGATCTCCGGCTTCCAGCTGGGCGACCCCGCGCAGCTGAAGAACTACCAGGACTCCTACTTCGCCTGCATCTCCCACTGGTGGGACGAGCACTCCATGGAGATCGCCACCCGGATGATCCGTGGACTGTACCCGCGCGCGGTGGATGCGGAAGCGGCGTCGTCGGCGGAGGAGAATCCCGTGGCCCTGGCCACGCAGGACTGGCTGAACGTCAACGGGCAAGCGCCCGGGGCGCTGCGACGTATCATGACGGAACTACTGGATGACGCGCGCCGGGCCCTGAAACTGCAGGCCGGAGTGCTGGCTCGCCAGAACCGGTAGGTAGCCAACGATCGCAAGTGTTGCCGATGGATCGAGAGTATTTCGTGAGAAGCTGGGAGCGATAGGCGCTGCCGCTACAGCGAGGGAGACCATGACCGATTACGCGCTCAACGACCGAGGGTCCTTGGACGTTGTCACCGAGAACTTCTACGACACCGAGATCATGCGAGTGTTCGGCGGGCTGTCGGTTGGTCGTTCGCAGACGTGGACGGGACTGGCCGCACTGGTGCCGGAACCGGACCACCCCTTCGATCCGCGCACCATCTCCGTGCGCATCGGTGAGAACAAGGTGGCCCACCTGCCCGCGCAGGACGCTCACCGCTACTGGGATCCCATTGCGCGCGTGGTGGCCTCCGGGTACACCCCCGTGGTGCCCCTGAAACTGGACGCGCGGCTGGAACGCAACGACGGCCTCGCTGAAGTGGACGCGACCGCGATCATCTCGATCGCTCCCCCGGATCTGCTGTTCCCCATCAACCCCGCGCCCATCCAGGCCGCCGTGTTGCCACAGGGGTCCTCGATCAAGGTCCTGGACGAGCAGGATTTCGCCGAGTACCTGCACTCCATCGTGCCCGCCAGCGGTGAGGGGCGCGTGATCGTCACGCTGGAGGCCAACAAGGTCCGCAACTCGCACGGCGTCACCGTGGACACCGTGGACGTGCTCTACGAACGCAAGCAGGTGGGCCGGCTGTCCACGCAGATGTCGCAGCAGTTCATCCCCATCATCAACCACGCGTTCGACCACAACCTGCTCACCGCAGCGTGGGGCACCATTCGCGGTTCCGCCTTCGAGGTGTCCATGACCCTGCAGGCCGCCCGCGCCTCCGAGGTCCCGGACGCCTGGTACGACGAACTGCCCAACGACGTTCCCGAGCTCGTCGAAGAGGCCGAAACCTACGACGTGCCCCCGGCCTACATCCCGGTCGAAACCGACCGCGGCCGCAACTCCAAGAAATGGCGCAAGGGCTACACCGCCGCGCACCCGCAGGGGCCCGCCGACGCAGCCGCTTCGCGCCCTGCCGCGGGCAGCTCGCGTGTCGCGGAGGATCCGCTGGCCATCGGTGATCGGCCCGCCTCCGAGCGGCGCCGCGCACCCAAGGGCGCGAAAGCTGCTGTGCTGGCGCTGGCTTTGCTGACCTTGGTGTTGATTGTGGGCGCCGTGGTGATGATCTCGTTCGAGCCCTTGGCCACCACGCTGTTCGCCATTGTGGCTGTGGCTACCGGTTTCATGGCCTTCTATCTCAATCGAACGTTGTAAGGCAGACTTAGCCCCCTATGATTTCTCGCCGCGAACGCTTCATCCAGATCATTGAGGTCCTTTCCAGGCACGGTTTCGGTTTTGCAGTGGGCGGCATCAAGCCCGAATGGCGCGCCCCGTTGGCCCGCGCCCGGCTGCTCAAGACTCAAACCTTCCATACCCAGCCCGAACACCTGCGCATGGCGTTGGAGGAACTGGGTCCCACGTTCATCAAACTGGGTCAGCTGGTCTCCACACGCCCGGACCTCTTGCCGCCCGGTTACGCGGATGAGTTGCACAAGCTCCAGGACAACACTCCCCCGGTGCCCGTGGATCAGATCGCCGCCCTGATCGAGGCCGAACCGGATTCCCAGGCGGAAGAGATCCTGGCGCACATCGACCCCACCCCCGTGGCCACCGGATCCATCGGGCAGGCGCACATCGCCACCTACAAGGGGCGCGACGTGATCGTGAAGGTCCGCCGCCCCGGCGTGATGGACGAGGTCAACCGAGACCTGGAGATCATGAGCGACCTGGCCAAATTGGCTTCGCGCTATTGGCCGGCCGCTCGCGACTACGACCTGGAAGGCTTGGTCAACGAGTTCAACGACTCCCTGCGCGGTGAACTGGACTACCTGCAGGAAGCCCGCAACGCCCAACGGATGGCCGAGAACTTCACGGGCCACCCCCGCATCCACATCCCGGAGATCTTCTGGGAGGCCACCTCCTCCCGCGTGCTCACCATGGAACGCATGGTGGGTGTGAAGATCAACAACTACCCCGCGCTGGAGGCGGCCGGCGTGGACCGGCACCTTCTCGCCCGCGAAGCCACGGACGCGATCTGCAAGATGGTCTTCGAAGACGGCTTCTTCCACGCGGATCCCCACCCGGGCAACCTGTTCGTGGAAGAGGACGGCCGCATTGCGATCATTGACTTCGGCATGGTGGGAGAGCTCAGCGAGGAATTCCGCGATCACCTGATCACCATGATGCTGGGCGTGGTGCAGAGCAATCCGCGCCGGGCCACCACCGGCCTGCTGGGACTCACCGCCACGGGTGAGCACGACGTCTCCAAGAGAGACCTCGAGCGGGACGTGGCTGTGATGATGCGCCGCTACGCCAACAAGCCGCTCGAAGAAGTGCGCGTGGGCGAGCTCATGGGTGACCTGGTGCACGTGCTGCGCTATCACAAGCTGCAACTGCCCCGGCAGTCAGCGCTGCTGCTGCGCATGTTGGTGACCGCGGAATCCATGGGCACCGGCCTGGACCCGCACTTCGATCTGGTGTCCGTGCTGCAGCCCTATGCCGAGCGATTCATTCTGCACCGGCTCTCGCCGGAGGCCCTGATGGCCAGGCTGCGTACCTCCGTGGAGGACGCCATGCAGATGAGCGTGGACATCCCCGAATACGTGCGCCGGCTCATCGTGGTGCTCGAGCGCGGCGGCTTTGACGTGCACCTGCGCACCGATGAGCTGGAACCGGTTATGAAGAGCGGCGCCAAGATCGGTCACCAGGTGGTGGCCGGCGGCATCATTGCCGCGTCCATCAACGGCACGGCGCACATCGTGGCCTCGGATCCGGAGCGCTGGAAGAAATACCACACGCCCATGATCCTCGGCGGCATGTCCACGGTGGGTGTGCTGGGTGGCTACCTGGCCGTGTCATCCAACGTGGACCGTGCACGGAAAATCGTGCGGACCCTGCGGGGCAGGAGGCCTCGCGGGCTGTCCTGATCGAATCGGCAACGGCGCACGCGCAACTCGCCGCGGTTTAAATCGGTGTTAGCTCTGGTCTATATTCCACCGAATTTCGTCCTCGCTCTGGCACGCCACGGTGGGTTCGAAAGACTGGGGCTTGAGCGGCTCGCCCTGGATGAACTCACGAACGGACCCGTTGGAGACCATGACCTGGTTGAACACACCCAGGGCACCTTGGACCTCCCCGCGAATGGTTACGTAGCCGAACTCCGGATTGGTCAACGGGGCCATGGCCGCTCGCAGCGCGGATTGAACGGCTTGGTCTCCCACCAATTCCATGAGCGGGGCCTGGAACACCATTCGAGGCAGGCCGTCGACCAGCACCTCCACGTCCGGGCCGTACAGGGTCTCCACCCAGCGCAATTCGCAACCGGGGTTCGCGGCGATCAGCATGGCCAGTTCACCCACCGTGGCGTATCCCGCCAATGCCTGGTCCAGCGCCACGTAATTGGCCACATCCCACCCCGAGGGATGCTTACCCCACGTTTTGACCGTTTTGGAATCCCTCATGTCGAATTGGAAGTCGAAGGAGGAAGGCCCCGCCTGCAGGAAGGTCACCCGAATGGAGTCCGGGTCCAAAGTGTCGGCCCCCAGTCGGATGCATTCACGGAACAGATCTTGCATCCCCGTGAAGGAATCACTCATGGTCATATTCGGTATGTCGAGCTGCTGGCCGTGTGCGTTGTAGCACGTCACCAGCGCGGACATGCGGCTGATCGTCTTGGTGGAGCGGTCCCCGGTCTTGAGGGACCAGGTTTTGTCCAGTGCTTTTTTGTCCCGTGTACCGCGTGCGGCGGCCATGGCCACTCCCTGCTCAAGTCTCTGCGAATTAGCGCCAGTCAACCCCCCAACGATGAAGTCCGGGTCGGAACGTGACCCGCACGATTCGTCTGTTGCACCGACGAATTCATCCTAGGTCACACCAGAGGCGATATTCCCTTAAGCCAAGTAATGATTGCGGTGGTGAAAGTTCATTCGGCCATGTCATCCTCCCGGCATCCGCATCTGATCTGTCCTAGACTGACAACGAATCTCGCGTCCCCTACAGCGGTGCTGCTGTGGCCCACCCCCTCGGGCCATTCCCCCGGCGCACCGCCGAGATCGCGTTTGCGCCTGGAAGAGGATTATTCATGCACACGATCATGCCGATCTATGGCACTCGTCCGGAGGCCATCAAGATGGCCCCCATCGTCAAAGCACTTGAAGAAAGCCCCCTGTTCAATTGCGTGGTGACCGTGACCGGCCAGCACCGCGAAATGCTGGACCAAGTGAACGAGATTTTCGAGATCACCCCCGATCACGATCTGAACATCATTCAGCCCCGCCAGACCCTCAATGGCGTGCTCACCCGCACCGTGGACGGCCTGGACAAGATCTTCGCCGAGAACGCTCCGGACGCCGTGGTCGTCCAGGGTGACACCACCACCTCCACCGCCGGTGCCATTGCCGCCTTCTACCGAGGCATTCCCGTGATCCACGCCGAGGCCGGCCTGCGTTCCTTCGACCTCTTTTCCCCCTTCCCGGAGGAAGCCAACCGCAAGCTGACCTCCCAGATCGCCTCCCTGCACCTGGCGCCCACGTCCACGTCCCGGGACAACCTGCTGCGCGAGGCCATCAACCCGGATGACATCGTGGTTTCCGGCAACACCGTGATCGATGCACTGCTGCACACCGTGGAGAAGCAGCTGCCCTTCTCGGACCCGCAGCTCGAGGAGATCGCCCAGTCCGGCAAGCGCGTGCTCTTGGTGACCACTCACCGCCGTGAGAATCAGGGTGAGGCCATGCGCGGCGTCGGACGCGCCCTGGCCCGCATTGCTGCGGCAGAGCCTGACCTGACCATCGTGCTGCCCGTCCACCGCAACCCGGCCGTGCGCGAGGCCGTGCTGCCCGCGATCGAGAACCTGTCCAACGTGGTGGTCACCGAACCGCTGGCGTACGGCGAGTTCACCCGCATGCTTTCCGTGGCTCACCTGGTACTCACCGATTCCGGTGGCGTCCAGGAGGAAGCGCCGTCCCTGGGTAAGCCCGTTCTGGTGATGCGTGAGAACACCGAGCGCCCGGAGGCCGTCACGGCCGGCACCGTTAAATTGATCGGCACGGACGAGGAGCGCATTGTCGAAGAGGTCGACAGCCTGCTCAACAACCAGGCGATCTACGAGGCCATGGCCAACGCCGTGAACCCCTACGGAGACGGCAAGGCCGGTGCCCGCACGGTGGCCGCGATCGCCCAGATGTTCGGCGTGGGCGAGCGCATCCCGGATTTCGATTCACAGGTCTAACTAGTCCATCGGTAACTCTCGGTGAAAGAGGACACGCATGAAGCTGACGGTCATTGGTACGGGGTACTTGGGTGCAACCCACGCTGTCTCCATGGCGGAGTTGGGCCACGAGGTGATCGGCCTGGACGTGGATCAGGCCAAGATCGATGCCCTGGCATCCGGTGAAGTTCCGTTTCACGAGCCCGGTCTCCCGGAGTTGCTGACCAAGCACATCGGTACGGGCAAGCTTCGGTTCACCACGTCCTATGAGGAGGCCGGGCCCTTCGGCGACGTCCACTTCATTGGTGTGGGTACCCCGCAGAAGGCCGAGAGCCACGCGGCGGACATGACCTACGTGGATGCGGCGGTCACCCAGATCGCGCGCGCCGCGGATCATGACTGCATCATCGTGGGCAAGTCCACGGTCCCGGTCGGTTCGGCCGTCCGCCTCCAACAGCTCGCTCGCGAGAATGCCGCCGACGGCGTTCGGGTCACCCTGGTCTGGAACCCCGAGTTCCTGCGCGAGGGACACGCCGTGGATGACACACTGACCCCGGACCGCATGGTTCTCGGTCTGGAAACCGATGCCAACGGGCAGTACACGGAGGAAGCGCTCGCGGCGGAGAAGGTGCTGCGTGAGGTTTACGCCTCACAGCTGGCAGCGGACATTCCGCTGATCATCACGGACTACCAGACCGCTGAGCTGGTCAAGGTGGCTGCGAACAGCTTCCTGGCGACCAAGATCAGCTTCATCAACGCCCTCTCCGAGATCACCGAGACCGTGGGCGGTGACATTCGCACCCTGGCGGACGCGATCGGCCTGGACGAGCGCATCGGGCGTAAGTTCCTCAACGCCGGCGTCGGTTTCGGCGGCGGTTGCCTCCCCAAGGACATTCGTGCTCTGCGCGCCCGCGCTGCCGAGCTCGGAGTGGACCAGTCCGTCCGGTTCCTGGCTGAGGTGGACGACATCAACCTGCGACGCCGCGAGCACACCGTGCAGTTGGCCGTTCAGCAGCTGGGCGGTTCAGTCCACGGTCGTGACATCGCTGTGCTCGGCACCGCGTTCAAACCAGAATCCGACGATGTCCGCGACTCCCCCGCCCTGGACATCGCGGCTCGCCTGCACTCCATGGGTGCAGAGGTGCACGTCTACGACCCCAAGGCCAACGCCAACGCAGCCAAGCGCTACCCTCGCTTGGACTACGTGGACAGCATCGAACAGGCTGTGGCCCGTGCGGAGATTGTGCTGCTACTGACTGAGTGGAAGGAGTTCCGCGAGCTGGCCCCCGAGCAGTTGGAACCCCTTGTTCGAGAGCGGACTATTGTGGACGGACGCAACGTGCTGGATCCGGATCAGTGGATCGGTGCTGGATGGAAGTACATGGCATCTGGACGGTCGATCAAGAAGTAATTGACTCACCGCTGTCGTCCTGGTCCCCCGACCCGGTACCGCGGCCCTCCGATCGGAAGGTAATCCGTGGTTGCACTTCACCCCTACCCCCGGGGGTTCGTCATCTTCCGCAGGGACTCATCCCCCGCCCTGCCCGAAGGTTGGTCCACCGTGTCTCTCGGAGACTCCGAGTGGAACTTTGCGCATGACCTATTGGAGACGCCTGAACTAGTGCCCGTTGGTGATGGTGATCGGTGGGTTCTGGTGCACGGACTGTGCCTGTATGCGGGCGACGATGTGCGGGATATGGCCCCGGCCCAGCGGCTCGCGGAAGCTGCCGCCACTGATGAATCTTCATTCCTGGACTTGTTAGACGTGCTGGGTGGTCGACACGTGGTGCTCTTAGGCACTGCTGATGGCTATTCGCTGTATCAGGACGCTACGGGGATGCGGTCCGTGTACTTCTCGCCTGCAGCCGAACTCGTGGGGTCTCATGTAAATCTATTGACTCGAATTCGATCCCACTCGCCAAGATCCGACGCTGAAGGACGACGTGGTTGTCTCCGAGCGTGGGACAGAACACCGTTTCTCGGTATCCGCGCACTTTTACCCAATCACCGATTAAAAGTACCCATGTTCGGCGTGGATAGATTTTTCCCACGTTGCAATAACCCTTATCGCAAATGGTCCACTGCAGATCGAGTCGTTAAATACGTGTCAATGTGGGAACGACAGTGGAAAGAATTTCTTTACCTGGGCCTGGATCCTGCTTTGTCGGTTACTGGAGGTCATGACAGTCGCACAAACCTCGCGCTCCTCTCCAATCACACCGACGAGATTCGAACGTTCACATATACAGCTGCAAAGGAAGTTGAGAGTAACTGGGCAGACAGCGTACGCCTCGACGAAAAGATCGTTCGGGATATTAAAAAATGCATCAACCTTGACCACAGATTTTTTATCACGCGTCCATCTGATCGCAAGAACCCATCTATTCCTCGTGAATTAATAGCTCAGAATACAGTTGGGAACCACGGCTCCTGGTTGCTTCCTTATTACTTGAAACACTTCAAGGAGGACCATGTAATTCACATTAGAGGAAACACTTACGGCGTCTACAAAGCGCCTTGGGGAGCCGGTGATGCCGAATCTGGTAATACGAATCTTCGAAATCTATACATGACAATCACTAAGAGTGACCGCGGATTTGAAACCCGCGAATCACGCGAGCAGCACTTTCAAGAAGGTGCCAAAGAGTGGCAATACAATAATGGACTCTACGACTACCACGGATCTGAAGTCCTCTATTGGGAACTGCGATTGGGTCGCTGGGCAAGTGAAATCTACAATGAGACAGACATTGCTTTTCCTTCATTTGACCCCACTAATGTTCGGAGAATGTTGGAAGTTGCGCTGTCCTTCACCTTCGAACAAAAGGCAGCCAAATTCTTCCAATCGGAAATTATCAATAGCACATACCCTATTCTCAATTTTCCCGGTAAGAATCAATCCGAGAACCTTTATGAGCAAAACCGAAATAATAATGGTCAAATACCCGATTTAACCGGCAAAACTCCGAAACCACGTAACCCCTCCGCGATAGATACGGGGAAGGGTCTCCTGGCCCTAGAAACGGGTATGACCGTGGTGCGCGACGGAGAGGTAGTCGACTGGGTACCGACTGACAGCTCTGATCTTTACATGCCGACGAACCATTTCGTCACACGGACCGTCAGCGCTCGCATGTTTGCCACGACAAACTCACACGGCTCACTCACCTTCACCGTGGAATCGGATTACGCAAAACACGCAGCACGGGGCACATGGTTCTACCAAATCAGCGTGGATGGCACGGTGAGAGCGCGTTGGGACGGGGCGCTGCGAAATCAGCCGGTTCATGTGACGGTCAGTGATATGAGACCGGCCAGTACGGTGGAAGTCCAAACGCTCGCATTGCGAGATCGTCGTGCAATCCGATCCTGGGAGTCTGCAACACGCGCACGGATCGTGAATGCGGTCTTTATGGAACATGACAGTGCCGCAGCATTGTCGGTGGGCATCGATGTGCCCGGGGCAATTCTGGAATCAAGCCCAGAAAAGCTGACGGTTTCCGTAGACGGCCTAAACCAATTGACCACCAGTGACTTCAAACCGGAGATGCCACAGCGCATTGATGTGATCACGTCCCATTGCGTGATTCCCCTCTTGGTGATTCGACGTGCCTCTGCCAGACGGACAGTAATCCTGTGCAACGGTCCTGTGGATCTGAACAGAACTTCCGGTCTACCGGAATTTCAGCGTTCGGGCTGGTGGCCAGAGATTGCACATCACCAGATATATGTTTGCGACCCTGCCACGGTGGGTCAGGATGCTGTATCGATAGCGTGGGGACAGTATTCTCCCGAATACTGGTCTGTTCCTGACACGGCCCGCGCAATATCCGCAATCAGCCACCTACTTGGTCACCCCGATGGGGCACAGCGAACGTATTTTGGGTCATCAGCTGGGGGTTTCACCGCACTTGGTCTTGCTGCGCTCGACACTGAAGCCCACGCGGTAATCAACAACGCCCAATTCGACTGGACGAACTGGTATCCGACAGCAGTCGATGCCGCTCGACGTAATCGGCTACGTTCCATATCCTTGTCCGAACTGCACCATCGGCATCGAGAACGTGTCGATGTTCTGCATTGGATCGCAACCCTTCAGACACCTCCCCGTGTGGACTACTGGGTTAATACTGCGATCCAACATGATGGGGATGTTTCCCTTCCGCATTTCGAGAGGACCATTGCCGAGTACCCTCACCTGTCTGAACGAATGACTAGCTGGCGATATCATGACAAGAACGCTGGATCAGCTCCATTAGGGAAGCCTGAGACGATTGACTTATTGAACAATCCACGCATCTGACCCCCACGCGCCAGGTCTCAGTTCCAGTTGCTATCCGTTCGATCGAAAGGACCCAAGTGGTTGCATTGCACCCCTACCCCCGAGGGTTTGTGATCCATCGAAATGACGCCGCTTTGGACATTCTTCCCGAATGGACACAGGTCTCTCTGGGCACGTCTGGTTGGACGTTTTCTCATGATCACCTCCGTGTCCCGGAAGTCGTTCTTGTGGAAGAAGACCATCAGTGGGTACTGGTGCATGGTTTGTGTCTGCATGCGGGGGTTGACGAGGTCGAGGTCTCCCCGGCTGAACATCTGGCTCGAATGGCGGCGCTCGGTGAACGGGAGTTCCTTGAGGCACTTGATTTCCTGGGCGGCCGCTATGTGGTGCTGCTAGGTGACAACCACGGTTTCCGTGTATTCAACGACGCTACTGGTATGCGCTCAGTGTATTTTTCGACTGACGCGTCCCTCGTAGCGTCACATTTGCAATTGCTCGCAGACATGCACCCGCACACCATGCGAACGGACGAGAATGGATTGCAAGGTGCTATTGCGGGTTGGGACCGAACGCGTTTCATGGGAATCTCATCCCTATTACCGAATCACTACCTAAGTGTGCCCGACTGGTCGGTCCATAGGTTCTACCCTCGTGAGACGAATCGCTATGAAGACTGGAGCACCGCACGGAAAGTAGATGCATTCCGGAAAATGTGGAATCGCGAGATGCAGCACTTGGTGGGCACCGGTTCAAAGTTGGTGATGTCCTTAACTGGTGGAGCCGATAGTCGCACTGGATTGGCCCTATCCATGAATCACGTAAACAACATCGAGATGTTTACCTACACAGCCAAGACCAACGCTGGCGATAAATGGTCGAAGTCTATGACTCGGGACAAGCACTTGGTCGAGGAGATCAAGTCACTATTGCCACTGAAGCATAGGTACTTTTACGTTGGGACCAAGAATCTACCAAGGACCGCGGAGATCAATGAGCGCCTAAACAAGAACACGTGGCAGAGCCATGGTCGATGGCTAGTACCGCATTACGCCAACGCCTACCCTCAGGATGACGTGGTTCATCTACGAGGAAACGCTTACGAAATCGGACGCGCCTATTGGGGCACCAACGAGTGGAACAACGATTTAGTTGGCTTGCACCGCCTCTATCGTAAACGCACCAAGCGGGATGAAGGACTTGAGTCTGAAGATTCCCGGGCTTCAGACTTTCATCGCGGAGTCCGCAGGTGGGAGTATGACGTCCCGATGCACGGATTCCACCTGTGGGATGTCTTTTATTGGGAGACCCGTTCAGGACGCTGGCTCGCGGAGATTCTCAACGAAACAGACATCGCGTTCGAGACATGCGTGCCAATGAACGTTCGTGCAATGGTGGAAATCAGCCTGGCTTTCACCATCCAGCAACGTTCGGACGGTTATCTCTTCTCGGAGCTGATCAACGCCGGGTGCCCCATCCTGAACTTTCCTGGAAAGAATGACTATCGTAACCTCTACGAACAAACCCGTGACGAGCAGTTAGCCGCAGAAACGCTGCACCAGTCAGAATCCCTGCTACCTCTGGAGCGGGAGTTTACAGTGACGACTAAAGGAGGGGTCACCTATTCGGTGGTTCCCGAGAATGACAGCCTTCACATCCCGCAGGACGCTTTCACTCCGGGCACGTGCGTGGAACGAAATCTGCTCCCTGTACCTAGCCACGGCGAATTAACATTTGCTGTAGCCTCCTCGTACGTTCAACCCACCGCTGAGGGTCACTGGTACTACCAAGTGTGTGTAGACGGTAAACCCCTAGCTCGTTGGGACGGAGCGCAGCGGCGCCGCCCAGTCCACGTGACATTGACAGATTTGGCCGTAGGTACCCGTGTAAGCGTGCAGATCGTGGCATTGCGACCACATCGTGGGGCCGCATCCTGGGAAAGGGCCTCGCGCGCACGCATCACTGACGCAATTTTCACGGAACGTGCCCTTAAAAGGACCCCACGGATAGCCACGGACGTGGCGGCAAGCGTGTTCGACGATGGGGCGGACGACACACTCTCAGTACACGTAGATCACCTGGGTGATTTGGGGTTAGGTCATTTCTTGGTCGACACCCCTCGACGGTTGGACGTGGTTACGGAGTATTGTGTGATCCCCCTGTTGGTGGTGAGACGTAGCGGAGCTGATCGCACCATGGTCTTGTGCAATGGTGCTGTGGACCAGGATATTTCGGGTGGGAAACCGGTGTTCCAACGCTCCACATGGTGGCGGGACATCGACCAGCACCAGATCTATGTGTGCGACCCCGCGACTGTGGGTCGGCACGCGGTGTCCTTGGCCTGGGGGCAGTACTCCCTCGACTACTGGACCGCGCCGGACACGGCCCACGCGGTGCGGTTCGTCGCTGAATTGCTTGGCAGTACCGGCGCCGAACAACGCGCGTACTATGGTTCGTCCGCCGGTGGTTTCATGGCCCTTGCTCTCCTCTACCACGACCCTTATGCCCGAGCGCTCGTCAATAATGCGCAGTTTGACTGGACTCGGTGGTTTGCTCCCGCGGTCAATGAACTGCGCTCCAAGCGCCTGGGCAAACTTCTCCCTTCCGACCTACGGGACAAGTACCCGTTACGCACCAACGTCCTGAACCTGTTGTCCACCATGTCCCGGGCCCCGCGCATTGACTACTGGGTCAACATGGCGTCTAACCACGACCGCGAGATCGATCACCCGGAGTTCGAACGGTTCTTTCGGGACTTCCCCTCCCTTGCAGCCACAATGCAATGCCACGAGTACCACGACCCCGAAGCGGGACACAATCCCCTATCCAAAGCCGACACGCTGCGGATCCTGGCAAAGGGTGCCTCGTGACAGCGGTCATGCCCTTCCATCCCTCTTTTTCGAACATTGGAGCAACCATGGACCAGGCCCTCTTGTGGCGCAACATAGTCCCCTTAGTGGATCTACCGAGTGTCAGTGTGGAGTATGGTGACCGCCATTGGACGCTGTGGGGTCCGAACGATGGTGACCACATCTTTACGAGCATCCGCACGACGGGTACTTTCTACGAAATCGATCTGTTGGAACACCTCCGCGGGCTAGTCGACGAAGGAGATCTGGTCCTGGACGTGGGCTCCAATATGGGAAATCACACCGTGTGGTTCGCTGGTGTACTTGGATGTGACGTCCGAGCGTTCGAACCCGTTCCCGTTCTCGCCCAGGTACTCGCTCGTAACGTACAGCTGAACTACCTTGAACCGAAGGTCCGCGTAGAGCCCATGGCCGTGGGAAGCGAAACTCACCGCGCCACGGTTACCCACTGGGACAGCAGCAACACTGGGCAGACTCGATTGACACGAGACCGAGACGGCGACATCCACGTGGTGGCCCTCGACGATCTCGATCACGGAAGCCCTGTGCGATTACTCAAGATCGACGTGGAGGGCATGGAACTCGATGTGCTGCAGGGAGCCACTGCACTCATTGATCGGGAACGGCCGGTAATCGTGGTCGAGGCGCAAGACCCACAGACGGATCAGGAGATGCGGACGTGGTTCAAAAACCACGGTTATGAGGTTACCGGTGTTTACAACATCACCCCCACACTGGTGGCCGTCCATGAGAGTGAGGCATATTCTGCTCAGGACGGGCGTCCCGCTCGTGACGACGCCCGTATCATTTCCACCCTGGAACAGGTGCTGGAGCGCTTCACGCGATTGGAGCACCGGATCGACATCTTGGCGAACCGGGTGCAGGTGTCCTCCAAAGCAACGCACATCGATCCCCTCTCGGACACTGGAGCGTCTCATCAAGTGGTAGAGCACTTGCAGCGGCGCGTCCAAGAACTCGAAGCCAGGCTCGCGGCCTTGAGCGCTGGCCCCCGAAGCTCATCAGGTACCCCCGCCGACCCAGATAAGCAGGACTGAAGATCATGACCAACCATGCGAGCAGGGACTACTCCCGGTGGGGCGAACACCACCATGAGCACAACGACGCGGCTTCATTCCGGGGAGCGTTAGAGTCTGAACGAAACGCTGGCGTACATTCGCTCCGCATGAGAGACGGAGAAACTCTCGATCTTCAGATTGTCGGAGAACCGGGAAAAGATGGGCGTGCCATCCCTGTCTTTTTCAACGGGGCTGTTCCCGCACGACACGACAAGTCAGGCCCGTTCTTTTCGGGTGGTCGAGTCGGCCCCTTGGTCTCGTCGGGGTACCTGAGCGTGTCCGATCCCGCGGTGGATCGAGACCCGGATGTCTCGCTTGCATGGTATGCGGGCCATGAAGGACTGGCCACACGTGAATCCATACTCACTGCGCTCGAGACAGTTGCTTCAGTCTTTCGACGAGAGCTCGTGTTTGTAGGAGGGTCCGGCGGTGGGTTCGCAGCGCTCTACTACGCCTCCCGGTTAAATTCTGATGCCTCCGCGTTCGTGTGGAATCCTCAAACGGACATCCTTGCGTACAACCGCACGTTCGTGGACACCTATCTCACCCAGGCGTTCCCCGCGCATTGCGCTGCCACGGAGGAAACCACTACGTGGCTGAATCAACGATCCGAGGAGTGCGCGGCCGCAGACGTCCACCGCAGTGTCGTCACTGAGGAACACCACGACCCTCGGTCAATGCGTCGTTTGCTGTTGCTGCAGAACATCTCCGATTGGCACCTCTCCGCCCACACGGTTCCCTATCTCAAGGCACACGGCTTTATGTCAGTGGGAACCGGCAGCTACGTGCTGAATCCGAATCTCACCGTTCAGATCGCGAACTGGGGTCAGGGTCACGCTCCCCTGCCGACCGAGTTGGTGATTGATCACTTGCGCGCCTTCCTGGACTCCGGTCGCAGTCCGTTGGAGATCGGCAGAGACGTAGCCCTCGATGAACGATGCGACCCGACAGTAATGTCTCGCGCACCCATGGACCTCCGTCCCCTCGTGCCGGAGTTCCATGATCAATGGAGTGCAGCGATCGAGGCAACTACGGGGTCCGTCCGCATCTCGCTCGGAAACATCCCGGAGGGATACGGTGGGCTTCGTCTCGGTCTGATCCAGACATCCGGAACTTCTCGCGAACAACTTGCGTGGTTTTCCACCGACACCACGATCGTTTTCCCACCTGAGAAACTCTGGCCCGGTGCTCAACTCATGGTCGTTGCGAGGGACGGTTTGAACAACCATTTGCTCCATCTCCCGGTCGAGCCTGACGCCTCCTCCGCAGAAGTACCGACTTCCGATTCCCAAACAGTGCCGACCTCTATTAAAGAGGTCGATGCCAAAGAACCCGCTGTGACCGCGTCATTGTTCATCTACGGCAGTTGCGTCACGCGTGACGCGTTCGCTCTACTGGAACGTCCCAACGTCGCAGAGTACGTAGCCCGATCACCCATCGTGTCCGCCATGGCCGCCCCGGCGGCCTCACTTCCGGTGGGGATGGACATCGACCTGATCGACAGTGCTTTTCAGCGTCGCATGGTCACCTGGGATGCAGAGAAGTCATTGCCTGGGCTGCTGGCAAACACTGCCCACGGTGCCGTTGTCATTGATCTGATCGACGAGCGACTAGGCATCCTTGACCTCGGAGATGGCGCTGTACTGAGCCTGAGCACTGAGGCGGTCAAAGCAGGCCTCACCAGGCACGCGGGAACATTGCTGCGCGTGGGAGATCCCGATTTCCTTTCCCGCTGGGATGCGGCAGCCCAGAGACTGATCAATTTGCTCCAGGACGAACGGGTCATCCTCAATCGTGTCTTCTGGGCGGCAGAGGACCAGAATGGTCAGGACTTGACGCAAAAGTTCCCGGTCGATCTGAACAATCAAGTCCTGGACCACATGTACCGCATCCTGCAGGAGGGGCTGGACTGCACTGTGATCGACTATCCGAGGAACCTAATGGTGGCCGACAGCGAGCACCGGTGGGGGCTATCCCCATTCCATTTCACCCGGGGGTTCTACGTGCATTTCTTGGACAGTTTGAGGGAGATTCTCGATGAGCAATGATTCCGCGTCGGTTGACGAGTTACCGGACGTACTTCCGGAGAGTTATTCCGGTCGTCTGTCATTGGGCTATCTCAAGGACAGCACTCCTGAAGGTGAAGCAACTGTTCAGTTCCTCTCCGGTGCTCGAGTGACTCTGTCGCCAACCAACGATATTGATTTCGAGCAGAAGTTCGACTCGCAGCAGTACGGCAACACCATGTGGGTGTATTCCCTGTTTGCCCTGCGTGTGCTCGGTGAAGCTATTCGACAAGGGCAGCAACACCTTCGCCCAGCGTGGGAACGCGCATGGCGCAGTGCCTTCGAGAAATACGGGTCCCTAGAGGGCCTGCAGCGCGCCAATACGATCCCCAGTGCGGATCACGCCGCAGCCACGCGATTGCACGCGTGCCTGGAGGCCTCGGAATTGGCCGACGATCCCACGTTCCGAGCCTCAGTGGCGCGGGTGGCCCACGTAACCCTCGAATGGATTTGTGACGACAAAAATTATCGGCCCAATAACCACGGGCTTATGACCAGCATTGCGCTGCTGAACTGGCACGTGGCCGTGGAACGTCCCGCCGGTGGGACCCGCATCAGGGACACCGCCGTCCGCCGCATTATCGAACTGGCCGACAAGGCTTTCGATGAGGATGGCATGTGCGACGAGAACACCGTGGGGTACCACAACTTCAATCTGCGTTGTTACGACCAAATTGTGCAACTTCAGGAACGGGAGAATATAGACCCGGCTTTCGATCAGCGATTGCGTCCGATCCTCAAACGGGCGGACGTGGCCCTTGGACATTGTCTGTTGCAAGACAACACGATCCCCACAGTGGGTGACTCCGCACGCGTCAAGGTGACCGCGAGACCCTCGATCAACGCTTCCAGTGATTATTCTCGCTCCGGTTTCGGTGTGATCAAGGACGATCGACTGTACTTATCCATGATCTGTGGTGGACGCTCCGAGATCCACAAGCACCACGATGACACTTCGTTGACACTTTGGTACGACGGTCAACCGCTGATCGTAGACGCTGGGTCCTACCTGTATGACCGTACGGACCCGTACCGGGTGAGCATCGAATCCTCCTACGGGCACAGTGGGATCTTCGTCGAGGACGTAGATGGCATGATGCGCCACGATCTGAAGAAGGCGTGGCCCGGGTACGTGTCGCGGTTAGGCCTCGGCCCACACCGGGACGGTTCTACAGAGTCGATGTCCGGTTCCTATGATGTTCCGGAGCGGCTCCAGGTGGAACGCAATGTGACCGTGTTCCCCGACTGTTGGATCGTGGTCCGGGACACTGTTCGAATTATGGGTGATCTCAAGTCGGCCACGGCCAGACAACGCTGGATCCTGGGACCGAAAGTGGCCCCGGAGCGTCTGGGCCATGGTCACTGGGCATGCACCACGGACGACCGGGTTTTGACGGTCATGGCGATTGGTGCGTTCGACGAGGACATCTACCGCGCGGAGACTTTCGACCGACACCGTGGGTGGTACTCCGATCAGAGCGGGGTCAAGCACCCGGTTTACGGTCTGGACTTCGTGGGGCGAGGGCTGGACCAAGAGTTCACCACCGTGCTGCACATTGGTGACCGGGCTCTGGCCGACCGGGCGGAGACACCGAAAAGCGTCCTTCGCGCAGCCCTCAGTGGTTAACTGACGATCGTACGCAGCGCCCGTACCAGACGGCTCGGCGGAGCACCTTCGACCGTTCCCTCGTACAGCTCGCTTCCCGGGGTGACCACTAGCAAGTGCTCCGCGAGGCGCGCCGGGGGGTGCTCAGGATCTGCGGGTATCTCACCGAGCCAATAAATTGGTAACTCCAGATCGCGCGCGGTCGCCACGGCGTCGGTCAGTTCGGTGAGCAATTCGGGCGAGGCGTCCGTCATAGCTCCGGCCCACGGTCCCTCATCCAATGCGTTGCCGTCCAGCACGAGGGCTCCTGGACGCAGGATGCGCAGTGTCTCGTTGATCAGACCTGGGACCGCAGGGAACACGCTGTAACCGTCATTGCGCAGTGCACTCCGTTTACCGGCACTGGACAGCACCACCACGCCCCGACGACCCGTGTACTCGTTCAATTCGCTCAACTGTAGGACCTGTCCCAGGGTCGAGGACCCAAGTCCAGGGGGTTCGGGCGTGGCTTCACGCCCCACTAGAACGTGTTCGGCGTTAGTCATGGGTCTCCTCCGGGTGATCGTGCTCATGAGGTTTCTGGTTCTGGACCGGTAAGAGCCAGATCAGCGTCCGCCCGGGGCTCTCGGTCTCCCGGGAAAACACCGGTCCATGTGTTGCACCGTCCCAAGTAATGAGCCCCCTCTCTCGAGACGTGCCCGTTCGCGCACCGATCAGAGAGACATCCTCGGGTGCGAAGCGTGCGGCGTGCATGAGATCTTCTGCCCACGTGGGTGACTCGATTTCGTTCCACTGCGAGGCCCACCGCGAAACGGGCGATTCAGTGACCGGGATACCGTGAGCGCTCAGGGTGGCTAGAGCGGCGTCCTCCGCCGATAAAACAGTTACTGCAGCGGGCGGATGTGTTTGTTCCGCGAGGTTCGTGGCGATCTCCGGTGTAAGGCGATCCACGACGGCGGTCCAGGCCGTTTCGTCTGTGAGCTGCACAGGGAGACCCGCGCCACGAAACATAACGGCGAGTGCGTGCTCAGCGAGGTAGGAACGGCGCACGGCCCGTAGTTGATCCCACGCGGAGGCGCGCCACATGGACCGATCCTCCAAGCAGCCGGCCATCACTGCGCCAAGGGTATCGGGATCATCGCTCGCGGTGACCGCCGGCAAGGACTCGCGCACTCCCCTGCCTTTTCCGCTGACCACCACTGAACCGGACGCGGCGATCTCGACGACTCGCCGGGAGAACATGGTGGGCGAGTCGTTGACCGAGTTGACGTTGATGTGAACCGGGTGGGCCTTGTAAGCCTCCAGGACCTCGTCGTAGCTCAGGCCTCCTTCGATGAACTCGTCGTAGCGTACCGGGAAGCGATATGGCGAGTTGGGAATATTGAGCTGCCGATCGTAAATTGTGAGCCCATGCTGGGCTGCGACACCCAAGATGCCGTCGAGTTCTTCCGAACGTTCCGCATACCGTGGGCCGTAGTAGGTGCCCGCGTAACTGACCGTCGGTTTTTCGACCCATGCACCGGGGAGTGGGTGGTGCAGTGTTGGTTCCGCGTAAAACGTCATAGACGCAACCGTTGCGGGCCGGTGCTCCCCTCCGAGGTCGAGATACGCGGGGATTCGGTCCGCATCCGTGGTGTACACGGCGTCGCACAGCGCGGCCGTGGGTGCGAACGAACGGAAATGTACTGGGTCCTCCTTGTTCCAGAAGACCACCGGCACGCCCTTGGCCCGCGCGGTGGCGACCACGCGTTCGATGTCTTCCCGCTCGTCCTTGTAATACGCGACGCCGTGGAACCATTGTTTCTCGTGCCCGCTCCATGCGGATTCCACGAATAGCACATCCAGGTCGTGCTCAACCACCGTGAGGTAAGCGTCCTGGCGCGGGATCCGGATTACGCGGCAGCGTCCGGAGATGGTGCGCTCCGTGAATTCGTCCGCGATCAGGCCTACCGTGAGCTCGCCCAGGGTAACGGAGCTTGTGTGATTGGCGAGGCGAGCATGCTCGGCCACGGCAGCATGGACGACGTCGCTGGTTACTTCATCCTCATGGGTAACCACTGCATCAAACTCATGCGCCGGCGGAACGCTTTCGTTCTCGCTCTGTTCGCCGACCAGAATGGCGGGAACGCCCAGACGACGAGCGGCCACCAGGACACCCCAAGAGGTCACCGCGTCGGGCGAGACCGCAAGGGCCGCTGCACATTCGACCCGGGCCCGGCGGGTCACGGCATCGGCGGTAATCTGCACCGCATTTTCTAATGTGGTGGCCTGATCTTTGCTTTCGCGCACGAACAGCGCGGTACCGCAGCGCGGTTGATATGCAACCCCGGGGCTGCGTGGGGGGCGGATGAACTCGCCCTTAGAGAACAATCGAGCCGTGCGCATCTCACGCAGGACATCCAGAGTTAGATAACTGAGGTCGCCGGTATGCTCGGGGAATTGCTCGATTAACTCCTCCGCTGCCATGAGGTCTTGATCTCTCAGGAGAACCAGAAGAATCAGGCGGTCCAAGTCTCCCGCACGACCGTCTCGCTGAAACTTCTCGAGTAAATCGGATCGCTCGAAGCCCTCCGAGATCCTCGGTACGTCCTGGGTTTCACCGAACAGGACGTCCGCCCACAGAGGAGCAACCGAAGAGACGTCGAAACGTTCGACGGACCGCCTGGCAGTCGCTGCGTGGCGGTCATACGTATTTGCGTCCTGGTTGCCGTTGATGATCGCGCGGGCCGCAGCCTGTGTGTCCTCATGCACGAACTCCCCCGGGAAGATCTCCACCGCTCCATCACGGTCCCATATCACTGGGACTGCGCCGCTCGCCTGACCCTCCACGGGAGCCAGGTGGAACGTCTCCCGAGAGCTCGGAGACAGCATCCATCCGATTCTTCGGAACCACTGACCCATGTCTGGACCGAACGGGTCAAAGGACAAGTGGGCGAGCAGTTCGGGGTCATCAGTGAGGCGTTCGTAGAACGATCGGTAAGCGTCCTGCGTGACGGGCTGTTGCCACATCCAGGAGTAATCCCACGGATTTCGACCCCGGAGGTGAAGCACGTAACGGTCATCGTGTTTCAAAAGGAGTTCTAGTAGATCCAGCGCGCGGTCGGGCCGCTTCAGGATGGGCACGTAACCGGCCAGGCCCAGATGGAAGCGGGCACCCGGGATCTTGGCTCCCCTATAGTCCTCCAAATCGATCATGTTGGACACCACGACCGTGCGGTCAATCGGCCATCCCAGGTCCTTCACCACCCGTTGACGGTAGAATTCCGACACGAACACGAACAGATCCACGTTGTCGACATTGATGTCATGCACGAAATCCTGGAACAACTCGTACCCGTGGAAATGCACGATCAAGCGTTGGCCCGATCGTTTGTGCCACGAATACCAGACCGCGTTATGTGAGGAAAACTCGCACAGGATGACATCCGCATCGAGGAGAAGTTCGTCGGATCGTGACACGTCGTGGGTGACCTGGGTTGGCCATTCGTCGTACGTCACTGTGAGCCCGGGAATTTCTTCCAGGACTGACACGAGTTCACCCAGGAACTTATAGTCGTGCCCAGCGATCAACAGGGTTTTCTCCTCCGGGAGGATTACCACCGGAACGCTGCGCTGCCCCAATTGACGAATCCGAGAAGCACTAAAGGCCACCGATGGATCGAAGGTCTCCACCTTTCCGCCGAACCCCAGAGCGCGTAGCCGCGGAATATCGGAAGTGTGGGAACACAAGACCATGCCCCGACGCTCCTGCAATTTTCGCAAGATTCCACTCACGTTCCGCGGGGGATCTTGTTCCAGATGCCGTATCTCGGCGGTGTCGATCAAATACGCAGTACGGGCCGGGATATTAGGAGACGTGACCAGAGCGGACACGAGTGAGATCCGGTCAGTCACTATCAAATGCGCGTTGAGCGCCTGACTGGCACCCAGCACGTACCAGGCGACTCTTCGAGCCTCCACAAAGCCACGTGTGTCCCTCGATTCGTCCTCAGCCGGCATCCAATGCGCCCGGGAACCAGAAAACGACTCGAGGTCCTCCTTCCGATCCACCAAAAAGTGGATTGGGCCGTTCAGAAGGTCCGGTTGATTCCAGGGTTTGGAGACGTTGACCAATACACTCCCGCGCTCAACCGCAGGTCGTGCGGCCGCGTGCAGTGCTCCGAGAAAACCGGAGCCTCCCACGCTCTCCACACGTGCAGCCCACTTGGGGACACGCGCCGTCACGGATTCGAGGTCAGCAATCGAGTCAACCAGGACCGTCCCCCGCCGAACTAGATCTTCGAGAACCTCTCGCCCACTGGGCCGTGGCATTTCATGCAATTCCCGAACTGTGCTCGAGGTCAGCATCACACACAGGGCAGCGTCCGCGCAGACCGCAGCCACGAAGTGTCGGTCGAGCGCCAGACGCCCCACGACCAGGACAGGACCCGAATGAAATTCAGGAGTGGACGTGGCCGGTGTCGTGTATGGGAAATCTAGATGCGAGTCGTTGATCTCCTCATCCGAGACGCATACCAACACCCCTTGCCCTTCAATCACGTACTCGCGTACCGACACTGACGGGGTAATAGACATTCGACATGAACCTCACAGTTTCTTAATTGCACAACGGAGTGGGCGGGCCGGGGTAGACGGTCGGCGCTACTTCTTCTTCACTGTGAGCGTGACAGTGTCCCGCGCAGGCACGGAATCGCCAGCTTTCTTGCTCTGCTCCTCTACCACCCAATCCCGGGTGTTGTGCTTCTCGGCCGCAGAGTCGAAGTCCTCGTTGCTGACTTCATAGTTCAACTTGACTTCCCGAAGCGCTGTGATCGCCTCGTACAGGGTCTTGTCCTTGACATCCGGGACCTTAACCTGCGAAGCCTGCTGCGACTCCCCGCTCGCAGGGCCCTCGGAGTTCTCTTCTGATTCGGAGTTCCCGCACCCCACTAACGCAATGGAACCCAACAGACAGATGGTGGTGAGCTTGGTTTTGATGGACATGACGTGCCTTTCTGGGGGGGGACATGGTTGAGAGAGATGGCGTTATCGCACGGGAACAGCGGTATCGCCCGTGAATTTCAATAGCGGTCCTCGTCGTAGTGATCCGTTGACGGGAACCCACGAGAGTTCATACTCACCGTGGGGTACATCGCCAATGTCCAGGTAACCGCTCTTGGAACGAGAGCCGCGTCCGGTCACAACGTGGTTTCCGTCGGAGGAGGTCAGGACCAGGCGCCCGGCAGCAGGGACACGTGATTGTTCCGCCCGTAACACGGCCCGATTCGAGGAAACTCGCCACCCGGCACCCGCGTAAACCTCCTGGAGGTCACCGTCCGGTTCGGAGGGACCTGCGAGCCGAGACAAGCGTTCCGTCGTGAGTTGCGCGGTGGCCGGGCCAGACTGATGCAGCACATCGATCAAACGTGCATGCCAGGGACCGAGGTACAAACGGAAGGAAGGATTCCAGTGAGCGGATGGGGCGAGTTCATTGGGATTGTCCAGGACAGGCAATCGCACCAAGAAGAACGTCCGATCATCGTTCGTCAAACGGATCGAACCGGCTGAAACTGTCACCATCAAATCAGACGCCGCGTCAACCGTTTCGAACCACCTAGGAAGTTCGAACGGATCCTCCGAGTCGCCTTCCCACACGGTCACACCCGTGGGGATCGAGTGAACGAGTCGGTGCCGTTGGTAGTGGTCAGCTCTGTTCGATCGGTCTAGACCAATTTCGAACGCGGCGCTCGTCGTTTGAATGCTGTAAGAATTCTCGCCCTCTTGCGCGGAATCATCGAGCGGAACCGCACCCCGCAGCCAAACCCTGCCACCGTGCGCGAACGAGATGTCCACGGCGGATCCGCCGTCGGACTCCTCGAACCCCAGGAATCTTCCACCAGCAGACGTGCCGGGGATGCCAACGTAGGCGGCCTGGTTGGTGTCTACTACGAAGGGCCGGACTCGCTGATCAGACGAATTCCGGGTTGTGACGTCTCCGATATTTGTCCGTTTAGCCTGTGTCTTCACGAGAGATTCGGCCAGCCGCAGATCGTGACCGTTCCACGGTAACTGGGTCGAGACCGAAGCGAGGCATGAATCCACCGTCGTGAGGACGTGTGCGGCCGATACTGATGCCTCCGCGGATTTCGGGTACGGGGCACCCGCTGGGGAGAAGTGCCCTTTCCACCAGTCAGCGAGCGCGGTGAACAGTTCTTCGGATCGCGCGGTGTCCCCCACCGTGCGATGACAGATGTACCGCGCCGCAATCGTCAGCGGTCTCGCATTGAAAAACTCGGATTGCTCCGCAGTGCCGTCCAACCAGGACAGGTGGGTGCTAATCGAGGCGAGCAACCACGGTTGGTGACCTACCACCGCCAACCCGGCCACGAGTTCACAGGCCCGTACAGATGCGACGTCTGCGCGCCAGGGGGTCGCTTCACCGGGTTCGAGCCGGTCCAGGGATTTGAGCCAGGTTGCGGCAAGCCACCACCACGCTTGCCGAGCATTCAAGTCGCCCGAGACTGCTCGGCGACGCAGGGGTGCGAGCCACGTCAACGACTGGTACTGCCAGCGCCACTGTTGATCGTTGAACGGGTCCTCGGACCAATGCGGCCTAACTGGGATCTGCCAGGTGCGCCCGCACAGGTCCAAACGTCCGCGCCCCAGTTCGAACGCAACCGCTTTGTCCGAATCCTCGCGTGACCCGGACGAGATCGATATCCGTTTGAGCGTATTGGGATCGGTCAAGGTGTTGACGTCATGTGTGGCCATCCGTCACCTCCGTGCGCGATCGACTCGAAGGGAGTTCGCCAGGGCGTTCATGATGTACCGGAGTTGTTCTGACTGCCGGTCCGCAACGGCCTGTGCCGTGGGTTGTGCCACACGTTGGATGTTCCGCAGGATCGCACTAACGTCCGTGGGCAAATCCGGACGGGAAACGTCAATGCCGTAGGCAGAGTAGTAATCACGGAATTTGAAGTCCCCACCGAAGACCTGGTCGGTGAGTACGAAGGGTGCTACGGGTACTCCGTATGCGTGGCTAAACACGCATCCGTGCAGACTCGTGGACGCAACTGTTTCGTACCCGGCCAATTGCTCCACGAACTCACCCTCAGGCGCGTAGTTGTCGATCAAACAGTCCTGGTGATCCGGGAACTTCTCGCGCCAGGCCTCTCGGTCCACGTGATGCACGATGAACCCGAGTGGCTTCTTGCGCCGCAATGGCATGGGAACCAACCTGGGCAGGAGCAGACCAGGATCTCCGATAACCGTGGAACGCAAACCGCTGTCTCGCTCAATCGCAGCCTGCGTGAGGAAACCGCGCACTCCCACCGGTTTGAACTCGGGTGAGTAGGCTCGGCGGTTGCCGTTGATCAAGCCACCGCCCACCACCGTGGCCGGGGAATCACACAGCGCTGCGATCAACGAGCCCACAATACCCACCGTGGAATCGGTCACATCGGTCTTCTGCCGGATTCCCTGGCGCCGATACTTGCCGGCACCCAGGATGGAATCGGCCAACAAAAAGCCCATACGGTCTCCGAGATTTCCGGCCGTCTGATCAAGGCTGGTCATGTGCGCGTAGACGGAGTTCACTGGTTCTCCAAGCTCTGGTTCACGAAATTCGTCTCGAATAATTCGTGGTCGAAGCCGTCCAACACAGTGACCTTCACGTAATCCCACTGCCGATTCGGTTGTTCCGCCACGTACGCACTTCCTGATCGGGCAAGCTTCGTTTCTACGATCTGGCCCCGGTGTACGAGCTCGTACCGAAACCTGACTCCGCCGAAGTCCACGCTGAGGTCCTTGAGGGTAGGAATGATGCGCTCACCCTTCAGGTACACGAATTGGATCGCGTGTTCGAGGGCCTGTCGCTGACCGCGCAGATCACTCACGTACTCCTGTTGGTGCTCCGTGGGGAACAACCCGGACCGTTGATTCCACTTGACCACGTCCAGCGGAGACAGTCCGAAATGTGCAACGTGGTCAAGCATTCGCTGAACGGATTCTGCCGGCGGCGGCGCATGACCGTCACCGGCTTCTGTGAACCACAGCACATGATCCGAATCCGTACCGTAAACGCCAGGCCACAATTCGGACACACCTGGAACTGCCTTCAACCATGGCACGGCGTGGCTGCGGGTGTGCCAGTCGTTCCAGTTCTGGATCAGCAAGAAACCGTCGTAGAAGATCCCCCGCTCGTACGTGGACTTGAGATCCCATTGGACACCGTCTTCGGTCAGGACCCCCCGCGCCCTCTCCTTCCAGTCCGAACCGTTGAGTTGTCCCCGCAGGGACACGTACGTGGTCTCGAGAAACTGCTTGACGAGACGCGGCGAGTACTCGAGGACATCGGTCTGGGGATTCCACACCAAAACGTGACAACCGGAACCGACACGCTGAGCTGCCTGCAACGCAGCGAAACCGCCACCGGAGCCTCCCACGAGCCAGAGGTCGTTGCCGGAAAAATCAACGGCCGCCCGCAGGATCCGAGCGATCGCGCCCTGGACGTCCACGCCTCGCGCACCGAGGTACCAGGCCAGGCCCAGATCCTGGCTCAAGGTGAGTGTGGGATCCGCAAAGGAAATCAAGGGCAAACCGAGCTTTTTACTCATGCCTGCGCCGGACAAAAACGGCGGGGTCTTGGTGGCCCGCTGAGTAACGGCACCGTTAAAGAACACAGAACTCACCCGAGACACCGGGTCCAGGGGCGCGTCTCGCAGCAGCACGTCCAGGTGCTGTCCGTGGCCCAGCTGAATGGAATGTAGTCCGTCCCGGACTACGGAGAGATCTTCCAAAAACTGATCGACGGAGCCCCACTCGTGGTGCTCGTGGTACGGCGACTCGTGCTGACACGGTCTAGACGATTCAAACGACATTCGAAACCTTCGATTCGCGGCTGTGATCCGCTTTCTGGACGTACATCTTCACGCGGCACCCCGGAGGCGCATTGCGGAATACACCGCTGGCCACGCGCCCATAACCCGTCTTTGCCACGACCACAGTGCCGCGTAATAGGTGGAACGCGAGTCGGACATCGTCGCCCACAGCACTCTTGACGTTGCTGTGATACGAAAGGTCTTCGCCGCTGCGCTTCACCGTGATCCTGTAGACCGGGGGATCGATCGTGAACGAACCTTCGGATGGCGGTGAGGTCCGTGTTGGATCCGACAGGTGATCCAGCAGTGCGTTCTCAGCAGCAACGGCGGATACCTCGTGTGTCGCGGTGATGAACCCGGTTTTCTGCTGATTCGACAGGTTGTTTCCGCGGCGCATGTACACGAAACCAGGCCGATTACCCTCGAACACCAACAGGTCGATGCCTTGGGCGCGGTACTGCTCGCGGTAATTCTCGGTCATCGTCTCCGGTACATTCCAGGGCGCGTAGAGCAGTGCCTTCTCCCGCTGCTGCGGCGGGAATACGAAGGCCTTGTTGCCCGTGAGCATCCGGCTCATGGACACGTCTTCGATCCGTACCCCGGTCTCGTCCACATGTGCGAGGAAATTTCTGCGCAGTCCGATCCCGAAGGTCGGATACTCCGTGTGTGCGTAGGCCTGATCAATCGCGGCAATCATCTCATCGAGTTGCCACGGCAACCACAAATCGTCGTCGTCGATGGTCATTCTCACCAGCGTGTGATCGGGCGCGATGTCCAGTTGTGCCGCGAGGGATAGCCGATTGCGCAACGGTGCCTGCTTGTTGGGGCCCTTGAGTACATCCGGGTGCCCTGCGGTCAAGGCAGGGTACCCGTGGGACGGGTGGGCGTACACAACGATCCTCGTCTCCATCCCCGATGTATGGGCGAAGTGCTTCACTGCGCTGCGTAGGCGAGGAAGCCATTGTTTTTTGTCAGACGAGATGTAGATGATGTGAATGGCACGGACATCCTGAGGGACCCGCACACGCGACATGCTCAACAGCGTTCGCTCGAAACGCCGGAAGTACAGCATCTGAGTCATGAGCTTGGTCTCGCCGTCGCAGAAGACTGTCTCAATGACCACCGTCTTAGCAACATTTTCGCCTGGAACGCGTCCGTGTTCCGCCATGACTGCTACGGCATCGGAGTCCTGCAGGTTGACGCTGCTCGGTACTGCCTGGGTACACAGCGGCAAGATGTCCTCTGGGTCGCTCTCGACGACTTCGTCGGAATCTAGTGGAGACGCGACCGCCGTATCCTGCTCGACAGGTTGGGCCGAGGTGGGTGTAACCGCAGCCGCCGCGGCAGCGGTGCCAGAGGCGTCGTCGGCCTTCGGCGCCCGTGCCTCCAGCAGCTCCTCAGAGAACAGATGGGATACCGGTATTTCCCAGGCGCCGTCCTTGGGCAGCGTAGCCTCCAAGTGCCTGATCACTTGTGGGTCCCACGTGCCCACGAGAGTCGCGAAGCGCGGGCCCCGCTCGGTCTGTTGGAAGGTGAGGAGATCCACCGGGCCCTTCTTGCGCCATCCGGTGGAGGTCCAGCCGGCCATGGGCTGTTCTTGACCCCTCGTGACACTCAATTCCGGGGATCCGTGGAGCGCGATGACCAATCTCGCCCCGGATTCAGCCTCCAGGCGGAAACCGGTTCCCAACGCGCGGCTCGTGATTGAACGACCGCAGTGCCATTGCTGTACAGCGGTGATCTCGTCGTCACCGGCGATCTGGTCCAGCACCAGTAGCAAATCCCTACCACGAAGATAGATGACCCTTCGGGATATCGTGATGCCCTCGTACCCGGGGTCCCGGAACGTCAGGTCCACGAACTGGCTGGTCTCTTCACGCCCAATCAGTTCCACGTCTGTGTCTTTGCGATACGTTCGATCCGGGATCCGAATCGAATTGTGACCAGCCCTTCCGGTTACATATGAGCGCATTGCACTCTTGCCGTAGTAGTACTTGCCGGTGTCGTCGATCCAGTGGATCCCGTCGGAAGCGTACGTTACCGATCCACCGTCGCGATGGCCGTGGACCTTATCCTGGCGTCCCCAAGTGGCGGTAACAAAGGTTTCGTCCTTATACGGACGAACCTCCCCCCAGCCACTCCTCATGAACGCATACCCTGCGTCGTAAATGGCCGTGGTGGCGTCGGGTTTGCGACCCTTTTTGCCCTCAGTCACAGTGAACTTCGTATGCGGATGATTCAGTTTCCTGGCGTTTCCGCCATCAGTATCGCCGATGCGAGCAAACCTCCCAGAAGGTGCGGTTGCATGTGCCATGAGTGTGGGGGCAAGCTCCAGCCGGTGGGCCTGTTCCGGTCGTGGGATACCTTCGAGGTCCAGGCGTGTGAGTGCGTCGTTCCACCACACGTAGTTTTGCAGGTGATAGCTGATGGAACCTTCTTCGTTGGCTCCTTGCTCGTCATAGGCGGCGTCCAATTGGTCGGTGAGCCGCTTCACCGCAACATCCGCGACTTCTTGGTCCTCTAGCACCACTCCGAGCACAAACAACCCGACGTGCTGGTGGAAGCCATGGTTGCCCCTCTTGAGGTGACTTGGTTCCAGAAGCCAATTCACATGATCCCGTAATGAATCGATCAACCAAGGTTGTTCCCCCACCACCGTCAGTCCGTGGCACAGTTCCATGGCGCGGATACCGTCGCTCATGTCGACCCATGACCACTTATATGGGGCCGAACCCGGTGGGTTTGCTTCAATCCAGGATCGTGCGTATTTTTCCCACAGCGATGCGGCGTCTAGGTCCCCCGCGGCGCCAGCCCGCCGCAGTGGGTCTAACCACCGCAACATGTGGTACTGGAATTCCCAGTTGTTGTCGTCGAACGGATTCTCTCGCCAAGTAGGTGCCTCGGGAAGGGTCCACGCCTTGTGTGGTGCCATGTATAAGCGTCTCTTCTTCAACCGCGACACGAGCTCAGACTCGTTCTCTGCCTCCGTGAAGTGAGTGCCCAAAGCTTGCCGCCGTGCGGCCTCAAAATTAACCATGCTCAGTGAGTCCCCGGGAGTGGCTCGGCGGTGTCGGCCTCGAGATCCGCAGCGATGTCCTCAGGCACCGGTTGCTTCTCGGCCGGGCGAATGAGAACGCGCAGTGCCGAGTCGGGATCCTCGGGCTCCTTTAGGGCAAGCTTCACATCGTAAATTGCACACAGTTCATCCAGCAGAGCGCGACATTCCGCTTTCTGCTCCGGTAAAACGAACTTGTTAAATTTGTCCACCAACCACCCGTTGAAGAACGGGTCCACTCTCAATCGGCAATAGTCTTCATAAAGGCCGTCTCGCTCGAGCCATTCCTTACGGAACCGTTCCATGGGCAAATACTTGCGGAAAAACCCGGGGCCAACGGAATTGATCATGGAGTTGGAAACCGCGCCGTAGTAAACGTGGATCGGCAGTCGTACGGTCGCGATCCGCCGAGCAGCATAAAGCATTTGTTGGAACGCCAAGGAGTCCTGTCCCAGAGCCCCAAGGGGCTGGTAGAGGCCAATAGAGCGCAACCACTGAGTATCCGCGACGAGAGCCTGGATGCTCATGGGCTGAAAATTGGTGAGCGCTAGTGCGTCCTCCGGCACTATGAGACCACCCACTGGGTCTTCCGGAAGCGACTTCTCCAGCAGAGAGGCATTGTGCACGTGCCGCCGCCAGCTGGACAGTTTAATCATGTCGCCGATGGCGAACTGCACCTCGAGGTCCTTAACCTGGTCTAGCAGCACACGGAAACCGTCGTTGAGCGCTTCATTGTCCGGGTCCAGGTATGTGATGTACGGCGCAGTCGCGAGTTTGAGTCCCTCATTCCGGGGGCGGGAAGCACTTCCAGACCCACCTTTTTGGAAGAAGTGCGCTCGTACATTGGGGTACCGCTCGGCCAGTTCGCGCACGACGTGGGCCGTGTATCCGTCCGTGGAGCCGTCGTCAATAAGAAGGATTTCCATGCGATCGAAGATCGTGGAGCGTTGCAGTGATCGGAAACACTTTGAGACCAAGTGCTTGCCATTGTTGAAAACGGGCACCACAACGGTCAGTTCGGGCTCGGCCAAGCCCTTGACATCGATCCTTTCGGTGCCCCTGGGGCCTGCGCCAAACGGTGCCGCGCTGTAGGCGTCTCCGACCATGCGGCCAGTGTCCAACCAACGACTAAGTACGTCGTCCTCGGCCTTCGTTCGTAGGGCACTCCGGGCCGAGGAAGCCACTTCGCTTATCAATTCATGATCTTCGCCGCGGGCGATCACTGAATTCGTTTCGCTGCCGTCCTTAGTGGCTATGTCCACGTCCGCATAGCGGAAGACGTTGAGTAGATCTCGTACGTGCACGCTGCTGTACTCGTGATCATCCGAAATCGGGACGACTGCGTCGTACTGGTCCCGACGAGAGACGATCTCATCACGGGAGAGAACGTCCACCGGCACTGTCTGGGACGCCGCAACTCGTCGCACTTGCTCAATGCCTGTCCCTGACACAGGGACGAGGGCCGTTCGTTCGGACAAGGTGGCCACGGGTGCCCCCACGGAGTTGAGTAATTGCGCCATTCGTTGCCACGCCGTGTCGTGTTCCCAAACTCGCCGTAGGCCGTCATTCTGGGCTCGGTATAGGTCATCCCCCATCATTGCAGCCAGAACCAAGGGGACTTCTGGCTGCTTGTCGATCAATTGCACCTCGGGATACCGGTCGTTGACCGCCACCGAGTAATTGGAGAGCACGAAAGCACCCATGGCCTGCAGCTCCACCGCGCGGTTCGCGTACATGGTGGTGGAGTTGGTCACCGAGTTCAAGTTGAGCTGCACATCGACCAAGCGCTGAATCTTCATGAGCGCGCGGTGTTCCACACCGGGTCCAACGTGGTCCATGTACTGCTGCGGGTAGTGGTACTTGGGGTCTCCCAGCGTGGAGTTCCTGTCCATAATCAGTAAGTCACGCCCGGACTCCACGACGCCGTCGAAGAGCTTCTTGGCGGAGGTCTGGCGGTGCGGATACTTGTGGGATAGCCAGGAGCCAGCGAACAGGATCTCTTGCCGCCTAACCCGCCGCGACCCTACTGGGTTGTGGAGCAGCGGGTTGACACCAAATGTCATGGATTCAATATGCGAGACGTCCGGGCAATCCACACGGTATTTCGGGATCATTTCTTCCGCGGAGGTGAACACCACGTCTGCGTCTCGCGCTACGGGCCTGAAGAGTGCGTAATTGGGCGGGTCCTCTTTCGAGTAGAAGATCACCGGCACCCCACGGGACTTAAACTCAGGGATGACCTGCGTGCGCAGAGGTCCCCAGTTGGATGTGGTGCCGTGCCAGTCCTCGAAGCGGCCACGCCACGTGGAAGCCACGATTAGCACGTCCGATTCAGCCGCGGCTTCCCGATAGTTCTCGGGCGTCACGTATGTAATCCGGGCGGTCCCCTCGAATGTTTCATAGAGGAAAGTGTCCGCGATCATTGCTACTCGGGCCGGGTGCGGTTGCAACACCCTGGTTCCTGCATGGTCCGGAAGGGTCCGCGCTAGTTCCAACAATTCTCGGACCTGATCGGCACGTCCGTTGTCGGTCAGAATTCGGGCGTAGCGCTCAGGGTCGACCCGCGGTGCAAGCCGGTCCGCATGGCCACGGCACAAATGAGCTTTGAACGCGCCGGATCCATACCAGCTTTCGTCCAACTTCAATCGCTGCCTTAGCTGCTCCAGTTCGGAGATCCTGGCCCGCACGTTAGCGCTGCGCAGTGCCACCTGCTGATTGTTCATTGCCATGACCGCACCGCTTTCCTCACACGCCACATGCCACTCTGGAGCTTTCCGAGCTTGGACGCGCGCAACTGCCGAACCTTGCGTTCGGCAACATCGCGCTGCTCCGTTAATTGCTCCACTTGGTCCCGGAGTCGGTTTTCACGCTCCATGAAACGGCGTCGTTCGGACTCTAGCCACCAGATCTTCTTCGTCAGGGATTTCTCCTGCTCCTTGAGCTGTTTGTCCCGGTTCTTCAAATTCTTGAAGAACCTCAGTTCCTTCTCGTAGCTCGTGGCCAGTTCCTTGCTGAGAACCTGGATCTCACGGGCTTGGCTCACCAGGAGTTCACTCACGGTGTCCTCAACAGTGGGTTCGGGTTCGTGGGAATCGCGCGTGGAGTTTGGGGGATTCATGCATGTGCTCCTCAGAGCCCTGGGCTCAGGGTGATGTCTAACTGATCGAAGATGTTGCGTTCATCGAACCGTTCTCTCGCAAATTTTGCGGCGTCCGCCGAGAACATACGGCGTTCGTCTTCTGCACGGCTCAGACCCAATATCCGCCGGGCCATGTGTTCCGGCGAGGGAACAAGCCACTCTCGTGGATAGATCAAGTCAGCACCTGGCCAGTCCAAGGACACAGGGATTCCCCCGGATGCGGCCACGTCCGGGAGCGTGAGGTGGAAGGACTCGTGGTCACTCAGAGAAATGCCATAGCCGATACCTCGATACCACTCGGCCATGTCATTGCCGTACGGATCAAATGCCACCACTTCTCGACCATGGCGGTCGTTCAAAACCTTGGCCCGCTCATAGCATTCGCCGTACCAAGCCATTTCATGTTCACGCTTGAGCATCCAAGAATAATCTTCGGGACGCTTTCCTTTAACCCGAAGAGTGAAGTCAGAGTCCTCCTCCAGAATTGCCTCGATGACACTGATCGCACGGTCCAGACGTTTCATCTGCGGCACCATGCCCACGAAGCCGATCGTCTTCGCAGCTTTGGAGGTCTTCTCCAAGGCAAGCATGTCTGTGCGAACGATATTGGGGATGACAGTCGTGATGGGGCGTGGAACTCCATGACTTGCTATGGCGCCCTCGCGCATCAGTTCACTCACGAAGATGTACTGATCCACTGACCCATGGTTGATCTTGCGCAAGTAAGGACCGCGCAATTCTTGTGCATGAACCCTGACCACCAAGCGGTGATTTTCACCCACGTTCTGTGAGTACCAGACCGCGTTGCCGAGGCCCCATTCGCAGAACACCGTGTCGGCTCGTGACAACAAATCACGTGACCGTTGCTCATCATGGTGGGCATGGTTCTCCCATTCGTCTACCAGGACTGACACACCGAGCTCGCGCAAGTGCTTAATCCACGAGTCAGCAAATTTGAGGTCGTGCCCAGCGATGAGCACCGTTCCCAGCTGCTCAGGAGAAATTTTCAACGACGCCGTAAGCCCCAGTTCACCGTGTGGCTCCACTTCGCTGGGCACCGTGAGAGTCAGAGTTTTCAGCCCGGGTGCTTTCAAGGCTGCTTCGACTGAACCCTCGCGCAATTCGGGCCTCGAAACGAGACCGGAGGTAGCTAGAGCGTTCTCCCCCGGTATCGCGAAGTGCCTGGCGTCCTCGCCATCGGTGAACTCCTGCGATGTCAGTTTCTGCCACTGTCCCCAGCGGGTAGCCTGCAGCAGATCCTCCGCCCACGTCCGAGAGAATTTCTCCGGCAGGGATCCCCAGTACTCGACGTCCTCGGGGATGGCTGACGAGGCTGAGAGTACTCGAATGCCATGTTCCTCGAGACTTGACCGGGCGTCGTGGTCATCGAGGGACAGACGCACGGCGACGGGAACCACCGATTGACGGGTGATTGCCCGAACTTGCTCAGGATTGATGTCGGCGCCCCACCCGGGGAGGGCGAATCCTGCGACGGAGATTCCTGCCGTGCGCGCCAAAACCACGAGCGCAGTGTCCACCGTGTGGGAACGGAGTACCGTGCGCAACTGCAACCACACTTCCGAGAGGCGTTCACGGGGATCCGAGGTCCAAGCGGACAACAGAGCTTTGAAGTAGTACTCGTTGTTGGTGCACGGAATGGCGCCGTCGAACGTCTCAGCGACACCGCGACTCCAGCCGGACAGTACGGCGCCACCGCACGCGGCGATCTCCACAACCCTTCGGGAGAACATGCTGGGCGAATAAGCCACAGAGTTGACGTTTAAGCTCGCCGCATGCGCACGATAACTGTCGATCACCTGGTCGTACGGCAAGGCGCCGCATACAGAAGCCTTGAACTCGGACGGGAACTGATAGGGGGAATCTGGATACGCAGCTTGCCGGTCGTAGATAGCCAGGCCAAATGGCTTTGCCGTTCGCAACAGGGTTGCCAGTTGATGAGAACGCTCCGGGTATCGCTCGCCGTAATACGTACCCGCGTAGGAAACGGTGTTCTCAAGGGGCCGCTGGCCGGGCAACGGATTATGAATTGCTGGCTGCGCGTAGAACGGCAACGAAGAGGCCGTAATGGCCCGTCCCCCGCTCAGAGTGCGAGCCTGCGATAGATACTCCGGAATCATGTCTGCGTCCGTGGTGAACACATGGTCACACAGCGCGCCCGTGCGACGGAACCGATTGATGTGGACCGGGTCTTCCTTGTTCCAGAAGACCGAGGGTACGTTCGCCTCGCGGCATCGTTTGAGTAAGTCTCGAAACGGCTCGTGTTCCTCGTCGGAGTAGTACCCCACCTTCCGGTGCCACTGCCCCCCATTGCCGCTCCACGCTGACTCGATAAACACCACATCCAAATTTTCAGCACGGATTTGGTCCGCGTAGGTCTCAATATCGAGTGGGACAATTGTGGCTGAGCGGTTCAGAGTCTCTGTAGTGAATTCATCCGCAATGAGCCCGATGCGGAGGTCCTTGAGCAGTCGGCCGTCCTTTGCCAGGCGATCGTAATTCTCCGACGCCGAGCGGTAGGCCTCACGAACGGAATCGCCGAGATTTATCCACTGACGCTCGTCAACTGCCCACAGCCGCCCGGCCTGCCCCATTGCGATCCGCTCCTCCTGATTCTTGATCAGACGTTGTAAAGCGTTCGCCAGAGATTTGGGATCACCGGGCGTGCTGAGTATGCCTCGGGATCCCTCTTGAGCACCTTGATCCGCCCCGACAAGCACACGGTGCGGAGAAACGTCAGAAAGCACCACGGGCTTCGAGGCCGAAAAAGCTTCGAGAGGTTTGAGCGGCGAAACCATCTCAGTCACGGGCAAACTCAGGCGGGGGCAGGCAACAATGTCTATGCAGCTCATCACCCTGGGAATTTCGTCTGAAGGCCGACGGCCCAGAAACCGCACAGTCCCTTGCAGGCGATTTTTCTTTTGGTACTCCTTGAGGTCGTTGTAGACGCCCCCCGCTCCGGCAAGGACTAGCTGAAACTTGACCTTGCGACCGCGCAGGATGTTCGCCGCCTGGAGTAACGAATGAAGGCCTTCATACTCGACAAATGATCCCGCGAATCCGATAACCGGCACGTCCGTGCGGATCCCGTGTCTCTTGGCATACGCCTCATCACGGGGTAGCGGGAGAAAAGCAGCGGTGTCCACGCCGTTGGGCAGCAGAGAAATACGATCGTCCGCAACACCTCGGCGGACTAATTCTTCTTTGACCTCTTGGGTGATGGCCAGAACTGCATCTGCCTCCCGGGCCACGAAGGATTCAAGGAACGCTTGGTTGGCGTAGCGCTCGGTGTCCTCCCACCCTGGTTTCGTGGATGCCTCCGTGACCTCCCACAGCCCTCGTACTTCGTACACAAAGGGTAGTCCCAGACGCCGGGCTGCGATTAGCGCCGGCAGCGCGTTGAGATAATTGGATGCGGCGTGGATCACAGACGACCGGGAAAGCTTGGCCTGGCGAACCACGGTATCTGCTGCCACGTTAATGTACTCGTGTGGGCCCTGAGCTGAGATATTTCCCTCAGGAAGGTGCACCCACTCCACACCGTGACGGTTCACTACATGTCGTCGCTTGCGAGGCTTCGTACCTGCGGTCGTGATGTCCCACGGATATCCCGAACGTGCCAGTACGGTGACATCTGCGCCGGAGGCCTTCAAACCCGCGACCACGCCCTCGGTACGCACCGAGTACCCGTTGGAATGAAAGATGGGGGTTGAATACGCACAATAGAGCACACGTTTACGTTCGGGGTGGTAAGCGGTACCTCGCACGCGTTGGGGTACTAGCTGTTCAAAATGTTCCCGCAGCGCCACTGTGCCGAGAATCCGATCGACCAGTTCGCCTTGTCGAGAGTTCAAATCACTAACTAGATCACGGTGACCATGAATCAACTGCTCGGCACGGTCGATTTCGCCTTCTCGGTACCACAACCTGTTGAGACAACCCGCCAATAGAGGTGAATCTGGATTCGCCTGAAAGGCGTCCAGCACTTCACTGGTGTCCATCTCCGAGATCAACCGTTCGGGGGCCTCAGCTGATGAAGATGCCTCAAGATCCTGGTCCGCCGTCGGATCCATATCACGGGGAATATCGGAGGACTCAGCTTGTTGGCTTTCTTCGGCTTCCCGAGCCGCGGCAACCGGCGCTAGTTCTACTGATGAGGAGGGTTCTGCAGGGCGCGCTTGGTCTCCCGCCGTGGTATTGCTACCGCTGGAACCACGGTTGGCTTCGAGAGACTCCGAGACCTTATTGGCAACCGGATTTGTATCTTCATTCCCTAACTCCGAGTCATTGTTCGGGCGTGAAATTGATACCGAAGCTCTCCTGTAATGAGCGAGTTCCTCAGCTAGGTCTCGGTTTTCCTGGGCAAGGGCACGATGCTGACGGGACACTGTCGCGAGTTTTGCGCTTTGCGCTTTCGCTTTGACCTGCAGACTACGTATCGAAGCGTTGGCTCGTTCTAGAGCGTCAAAAGTGGCACGTGAATCTTTCGCTGCCTGGGCGTACACGAGTTCTTTGAGATGGCGAGGATCGCGCCGTTCGTCTGGATGCATCGGGGGTGCTCCTGCAGAGGGTGTGTCCGACACGTCGGCTGGGGACGACCTACGTGCTGGCTGAAAAGAATAACGGGTAACGGCGGTGGGAGCCCCACCGCCGTTCAGCGCGTTACCGCCAGAGGCCCTTGGTGTCCACCACGGTCTTGCCCTTGAGGGCGGTGGCGGGGATGGTCTTGAACTCGTCATGGTCCACGAGCAGTAGAACTACATCCGCTCGTTCAATGGCATCCCCGAACTCGGCGAACTCTACATTGGGCATCCCCTGCAGTGCCTTGGGCAGGTCGCTGACATTGGGCTCGACGGCCAACACCGTGGCGTGATCCACATGTTCAGCCAAATCCTTGGTGATGTTGAGTGCTGGTGACTCCCGAAGATCGTCAATGTTCGGTTTGAAAGCCAGGCCCAGGGCAGCGATCACCGGAGAATCGATGTTCTTGACGGCTTCGTCAACCTTGTTGATGACCCATTTGGGTTTCCCGTCGTTGACCTCACGGGCCGTACGAATGATGTTGGAGTTCTCGCGATCGGAGGAAACGATGAACCAGGGATCCACAGCAATGCAGTGGCCGCCCACCCCGGGGCCCGGCTGCAGGATGTTGACGCGCGGGTGGTGGTTGGCCAGCTCGATGAGCTCCCACACGTCAATACCCAAGTTGTCGGAAATCAATGAAAGCTCGTTGGCGAACGCAATGTTCACATCGCGGAAGGAGTTCTCGGTGAGCTTGGCCATTTCAGCTGTCACATCGTCTGTCGCGAGCAACTCGCCCTCGCAGAAGGAAGCATAAACTTCCGTGGCACGGCGGGCGGCTTCAGGAGTGCGGCCACCGATGATGCGGTCATTGCTGATCAGCTCCTCCATGGCCTTACCCGGGAGGATGCGCTCGGGGCAGTAAGCGAAGTGGATCACGGGCTTACCGTCTGCACCGTCGACGGACAGATCAGGACGCAGCTCCAGAATCTTGCCCGCTAGCTTTTGCGTTGTCTTGGGCGGGGAGGTGGATTCGAGGATGACCACTTCGTCTCCTCGCAGCTGGGGAGCAATAGACGCCGCCGCAGACATGATGTACGACAGGTCCCCCTCGTAGTTGTCCTTGAACGGGGTGGGTACTGCAATGACGAACGCGTTGCCCTGCTGCATTTCAGTGGAGGCCGTGAGCTGGCCACTGTCGACAGCCCTCTTGAGCCGTTCCTCCAAGCCGGGCTCCACGATGGTGACTTCACCACGTTGAATCCGCTCGACGGCGGAAGCGTTGACGTCAACGCCGTGGACCCGCACTCCGTGATTGGCCATGACCACAGCGGTGGGAAGTCCGATGTACCCGAGTCCGACAAAGACAACTTCCAAGGATTTGCTCATTACCTCACCTTACTGAGACGACTACGACTGACCTCACGGCAATATATGCCCGGTCAGGTGTTTCTTTGATCGAACGCCAGTTGGTCCGCCAAAATTATACTGTCACATGCAACGAATTGTCCCCGAACATGACTACATCACCAGTGGATAATACGTTGGCGTCCGAGACCTGCCACGTGTGCTCATCCGCGCCTCGATGCTGCACAAAATTGAAACGATCCGCCGAATAAATTGAGAAGCCTGCTTCTATTGCCGCCGCGAGGAATGATGAATCTTCTCCGGTATTACGGCGCTGGAATGGGATCTGATCAAAGACACTGCGGTAGCCAGTGATCGTGGGTCCCATGACGAAGTCCGTGTAGCGGTGCTCTCGGTGACCAAACCGATGCAGTGTGGCGTCCTGAGACTCGACGTACATGTAATGACCTTGCTTACCAACGATGTCCGCGCCCGAGTAGGCCAAGGCGTCCAGCAGATCCGCTAGATACCGCGGGGCGTAGAAGTCGTCGTCGTCCATCTTGGCGAGGACTTCACCCGTGGATGCCTCGACCGCCAGGTTCAAGCATTCCCCAAGAGTCAACGCGGAATCTGCGGCGATTGTCGTGACCCGGTGAATGCCGCTGTCTGCAATCGCGTCCTGAATCTCGCCGGCACTTGGATCGAATCCGTGGGCCACCATCACAACATCCAAATCAACATCCAGCTGTGTGGCGAACCCTTTGAGAGCCGAGGCGACCCTATGGGGGCGGTTGGTGCACAACAGGATCGAGACTGATGGCCGAGTTCGTGGACGGACCTTTTCGGGCAGAACTCGTTGGAGAATCTGCTCCACGCGGTGGCCGTACGTATGCTTGTTCCACACTTGTCGCTGCGCGCGGTGGACCATACGATCGGCAAGTTCTGGACTACGCACAAGCGCACGGACTACGTCCGCAGCGTGTTCTCTATCCTCCACGACTGCCAACTGATCCTCGGTGAAATACTCACGAATCGCTCGAGACGGTGTGCTGACAACAGGCGTGCCACTCGCGGTGATTTCAAAAATTCGTCGTGCACACATGGACGGTGAATCCACAACGGAGTTCACGTTCAAGAAGACTCTGTAGGCCTTATATGCGGTCAGCATCTGGTCGTAAGTTAGAGATCCGACTACCCGTTGATCAAGTGGTTCAGGGAACTGGTAACGCTCATCCTCACCCAGATAGCGGGAGAAGATCTCTAGTCCGGTCTGGAGCCTGGGGCTCACATCGTCGGCGCCACCCAGGAGCAGATCCATCTGCTCACGGCGCTCGGGGAACTTGTGCGCAAAGTACATGCCACCAAAAGCCACATCTCGCTCGTGAAACCCATTCCTGGGACGCGATGGATTGTGAACTGCTGGCTGAGCCGCGAAGGGCAGTACCGAAACGTGATCATGGCCGAGATCCCGGTGATAGTCAGGGATCTTATTCACGTCGGTGGTGAAGATATGGTCGAACAGGCGCGCACATTCCAGGAAGTCGTCGTAGTGCGGCGGATCTTCCTTGTTCCAGAACACGGAGGGGATGCCTTGTTCACGGCAGTACGCGACGAGTTCCTTGATGGAATCTTTAACCCCACTCGTACCCGTGAGCTGGTACTGCCAGTCATCACCGTTGCCGTGCCAGGCCGATTCCACAAATAGGAGGTCTACGTGCTGCGCCGAGAGCTCGGACTGCCACCTGTCACGGGACAGCGCAATCTGATTCCACTCGTACTGAAAAGCCCGGGCAGAAAAGTCATCAAGAATCACAGCAACTGTGAGATCAGATCGAACCGGTACACGTTCCGGCCATACCTGTGGTTCGAAACTAATGCTCTTCCGCAGACCTTGGACGGCACCAGCAGAAGGTCCGGTGGGCAATGAGGCGCGCCTACGGTGCTTGCGCCACTGCGCCACTCCCCCGTTCCGGAGGTGCCAGATCTCTGTCCTGAGGTTTCGTCGCGATCGTGTGGGGGTCACCATTGCACCTCGCGGAGTTTAGTGGGCACAAGTTCCGACTGAAGTCTTTCCTTGTGATCTCGGGCGGCCAGGTTGTTGCCCGCCGCAAGATTCTTCATGAAGTTCTCGTATTCTTTGGTTACTTCGCCCGGGCCGCCATCCATCAGCAAATCACCCTGGTCCAGCCAAACGACTCGGGTGCACAAGTCTCGGACTTCCGACATGGAGTGAGAAACAAACATCACGCACCCGGCTTGTTCTCGGATCTCGGCCATGCGTTTCTGACCACGGTCGCGAAACTGAGCGTCGCCCGTGGATAGTGCTTCATCCAGAATCAAGATGTGGGGATCGGAGGCAGTTGCAACAGCGAAACGCAATCGAGCCGCCATACCGGATGAATATGCTTTCATCGGCCAGTGAATAGCCTTGCCGAGCGCAGCAATTTCCACGAGGTCAGGCAATATTTTGTCTACCTCGTCCGGATGCATTCCCTGCGCCAGGCAACCCAATCTGATGTTCTTCTCTCCCGATAATGCTGGTACCAAAGAAACGTTGACACCGAGTTTGACGGGGGTGTCCACAGAGTACACACGACCCTTCGTGGGGTTCATTTGTCCTGCGACGATGTTCATGAGCGTGGACTTACCGGATCCATTGCGTCCGATAAATCCAACAAATTCTCCCTGGTGTACGGCCAACGAAATGTCCGTTAACGCCTGATTTCTCACTACTGGAGGGCGCCCCAGGGCCTTGCGCGCCCAACGCACCGGCGCAGAAACAGGAACTTCGTCGCCACCACCAGTAGATGTCACGTTATAGACCATGGTGACGTTGTCAATGACGACCGCCGGATTGCGCGGCGATCGTCCATGTCGGCCGGAAATACCCAGATGCTTGGACTGGCCATTAGCGCTCATCTGCGTAGCTCTCCTCATTGCGCCAGAAGACTAAGAAACCTGAAACGCACAGTACTAGCGCTGCGGTTACCAGAATCGCCCATGAACTCAGCGGTGGAAGTTCCGCACGAAGTATTAGCGAGCGGGTTATCGACAGGACCTGGTACAGGGGATTGAAATGAAAGAGGGCAAGGATTCGCTCGTCCTGCACGAACCGGGATGGATCGTAGAAAATCCCAGAAGCATACATCCAGAGCCGCATAAAGAATGACATGAGATTTGCTACGTCCGGAATGCGGTTCACAAGGGGTGCCAGCAGCATGCCAAGCCCCCAATTAAAGATGGTTTGAAGTAGGAAAACTGGAATCACTAGAAGCCATGTCCAGCTGATTGGTTCCAGAGGCGGAATAAGCAGCACCATGACAATCATCGCGACAATTGCCCAGATTTGAGTCATGGCATCCCGCACCACGATGGAGAGTGTGAGTGCCGCGCGAGGAAACATGAATCCCTTGACGAGGGCTCTCCCCGATTGCATAGATCGTGCCACCGCCACCACTGATCTGATGGAGTACACGAACATAATCAATCCGATAAGAATGAATGCTACGAAGTTATCTATTCCTCGTCCGGTGCGGAGCAGCAGTCCGAAGATGACGAAAAATGTGAGGCCTAAGAGCGCGGGATTGAGGACAATCCACACTTTGCCAAGGAGGGTGTGATCCTGACTAACTGCCAAACGCACTCTGGCGTCGTAAATGATGAAATGCCGCGATCCCCACAAATCTCGCAGGTATTCCCCAAGCGGTGGCCGGGCACCCACAGCCTGTAATTGGCTTGGGTTGAAAGTTTCGACATGGGCTCGTTGCTCAGACCCATGTGTCTCTACAGTCTCTGGCATCGCCCCGTCCACGCTCACACGTGTGCTCCCGTGTTCGGGGGAACTCTCCTGCGGAGCGCGTGATGCGGGGGCATCGAACGGCGCGTTAGTCATGCACTCGGCTCCTCAAGGATTGCTATGTCGTCAACTGGTTGGGGGACATTTCCAGTCATTTCACCGTACCGCTTCACGGTCTCTTTCGCGGTCACCGCCCACGTGCGATTTTCCAGCGCCCACTCTCGGCCCGCCTCGGCGAGTCGATTGCGCAGTGAAGCATCACGCGCCAGATCGACCAATACCGCCGCCAGTGAGGCCGGATCATCCGGCGGAGTCAGCAGACCCGTCACACCGTGCTCGATCACCTCACGCAACGCCGGCAGGTCACTCGCCACGACGGCCGTTCGGGAGGCCAACGCCTCCACCGGTTTCAGCGGCGTTACCGCACGCGTGACGGTTCGGTCCTTGCGCGGCACCACGAACACGTCGAGTGATCTGAAGTACTCGACCGCTTCGGAACGATCAACTCGCCCACAGAATGTCACATGGTCCTGAATCCCCAGGTCCGAGACCAGTTGTTGCAGTCCCGGGCGGGCCACACCGTCCCCCACGATGACCGCGAGAATGGACGGCACGCTCTCGCGCGCGATGTCCACGGCACGCGCCAGATCGTCCAGACCTTCGTAGTCGACCACCGAGGTCACGGTCCCCACCAGGAACCTGTCGGGAGGTAACCCGGTACGACGTCGCGCGCTCGCCTTCTCCCCCGGCTCGTCCGTGAACGCCCCGCCCACACCATTCGGGGCCAGGCGCACGGACAGCGATGAGTCTCCGGCGATCTCACGCACACGGTCCGCCATGTGGGTGCCCAGCGTCACCACGTCAGACGCAGACTGCAAGGCCTGGGCCTCACGCGACTGGAACCGCTCATAACGAGCAGACGTCAACGCCGAGGGAGCCCGAGTGGACGCCCACGTATCCGCCAGCAGGCCCCGCACCTCATACGTCCACGGAATACACAGCGCCTCGGCCACGGCACGCACGGCCAGAGCATTCACGTAGTGCGTGGTGGTGTGCAGAACAGACGGCCGCACCTCGAGAGCCAAGCTGAGCAGCGCCTCCGCATGTTGCTGCACCCGCCCGGTGGCCGTGGGCGCCAGGTTGAGCGGCAGGATGCGGTGGTACGGAATCCCGTCCACCACGTCCGTGCCGCGGGCCAAGATCTTACCGACCTGCACCGGGTAACCGGGGCGGGTCACGGCGTGCACGTCCCAGCCCTCGTCCCTGATGGCGGTCAGCAGTGAATGCGTGCGTTGGGCATAGCCGCTCGCGGTGTGCGGCAACGAATTGGTCACCGCGTACAGCACCGTGTCCGGGCGCGGTTCATAGGTTCCGATCAACGGCAGTTCTGGTTCAAAGGAACCCAACATGTCACGCTCGGCGGACAGCCGCTTCAGCAGCGCGCGCTCACCGTTGGTAGCGGTCCCGCCGGCACGGGCAGCTTCCAGTTCGCCGACGGCGCCGTCCACGTCCCCGTGATGCCAGGCCACTCGCGCGCGGGTCGCTGCGGCGCCCCGCGTGGCATGCGGCAGCTCGGCAAGTAGAGCCTCCGTCAGGGGCACCTCCCCCATGGTCAGCGCCACCTCGGCGCAGCGCCGACAAACGGCAGCGCCCGCGGACCGTGAGGCCGTGCGCAAGGTGGCGGCAGCGGCGTCGTCGTTGCCCAGAATGTGCAGACCCGTACCGCGTGCGGCAGGGAAGGAGTCTGCCGGCAAGCGGGACAGGCTGGCAGCGAGCGGGCGCACCACTCGCGAGGGCAGGCGGCGCGACACCTGAAGACAGAAGACCACGGGATCATCGGTCACGTGGTGGGCCACCGTTGACGCCGTGATCCACGCGTTGGTGGCCAGTTCACGAGCGCGCTGGAGGGAGCGTCCCGGCATCAGGCCGTGCTCCGTGCGTGTCGTAGCTGCCGCGAGACCCGGACGGCAGCCCTGCCGACCCGCGCGATGCGCTGCGTCAGAGACTGTTGCGGTTGCGACCGGTGTTCGCGGATCGTCTCGCGTAGGAGGTCACCGTACTGGCACGCGAGATCCGAGTACTCGGCGTGCTCCTTGACCCATTCACGGCCGGTGCCGGCGGGCTGCAGCCGGGCACGGTCGGCAGCCAGTTCGCGCCAGAGTTCCGCGATCCCTTGGGGATTGCACTCGACAATGTCCCCCTCACCGGCCTCCGTGAGCACATTGGCGGCTTCACCACGCACGATGCCCGTGATGTGGCGGCCGATGGCCAGCACTTCGTAGGTCTTGGACGGGATGGTGTCCTCAAAGGACTTCCAGTCATCACGCAGTGAAATCACCAGAGAATCGGCTTCCTCGTAGCGTGAGAAGACCGCCTCGCGGTACTCCGGGGGCAGGAAGCGCACCTTGACGCCCAGCTCCATGGCCAGGCGCCGCAGCGCAGGTTTCTGGCTGCCGTGGCCCACCAGGGTGAGTCGCATGTCCTCGCCCACCAGGGACGCGGCGCGGATGAGCACGTCCAGCGCCTGGGATTCCCCGTGGTTGCCCAGGTAGAGGACTTCCAGCCGGTCCCGATCCGACGGGGGTGCCTGCAGCTTGGGCGTGCGGTCCATGAGAATGCCGTTGCGTACCGTGACCACGTTGCGCACGCCGCGATCGCGCAGCGTCTGGGCGAAGCCTTCGGTGACCGTGACGACCAGGTCGGCGCGGTTCTGCACGTACTCCACGGCAGAGTTGATCACGGACTTGGATCCGCCGCGCACCAGGGACGCATCCTGCGCCAGGTTGGGCCACGCATCCCGCATTTCCACCACGAGCGGCAGACCCTTCATGCGAGCCACCAGCAACGCGGAGCCCAGTAGCGGCAACGACGGCGCCGTGACCACCACGGCGTCCTGACGTCCCGTTGCGATGCCTCGCACGACCGACCCCGCGGCCCCGATCAGCTGGTTGGCCAGTTTGCAGATCCTGTTGTCCCCCAGGAAAAGGTGCGACACCCGGTAAATCTTCTCACCCAGGGAACCCGGCTGCGCCCGCCACGCACGCCCCTTGGTTTCCGAGTTGTAGTCCGGGCCCGGTCCGTAATGAGCCACCGGAGCCACCACGGATACGCGCCATCCCTGATCGCGCATGTTGCGGATCAGCGACATCCAGCGGCGCTGGGGCGGGGAATGCTCCGGCCAGTAGGAACTGGTCAGCAATAGCAAACGTAGATCGGTTTCAGGGGGCTGCATGGGCCTCTCGCGGGGTCAAGAGGAAGGGGGACGGGGGCATTGATTCCGTGGGGGCGGAACCGTGGGGGTTCGGGACGTGGAGGTTATTGATCTCCTGCGGGCAGGTTGGACACGTACTCGCCCAGGGTCCCTTCGGAAATGGCGGTGCCGATCTCCTGCATGGCCTGGGTATCAGCAACCACGATCGACTGACCGTCGGGCGAGGTTCCGGTGCCCTGGGTGGGAACAGTGAACATGTGAATGTCGCTGTTACTCAACCCCACCAGTTTAGGGGCCTGACGGATGATCCAGTTAGCTGTTAACCCGTCGCTCACGGTCAGGTACGGGGAAATCTGCTTGACCACTTCGTTGATCCGGACCGGATTGGTCAGTGTTTCGGAGCTGACCAACTTGTTGATCATGGCCTGCAGGTAAGCGCGCTGGTTACGCACGCGCTGGTAATCGCCGTCCTGGAACGCGTAGCGCTCGCGGACGAAGGCCAGGGCGGTTTCCCCGTCCATCTCCTGCGGACCCTGCTGGAAGGTCTGGCCCTGGTCGTTGGTGAAGCCCACGGGCACGTTGACCGTCACGCCACCCAGGGCGTCCGTGAGACCTTCGAAACCGGCGAAGTCCACCTGGGCGACCTCGTCGATGCGGGTGCCGAAGTGCTCTTCGACCGTCTGCACCATGAGCGGCATGCCGCCGTGATCCAGAGCGGCGTTTATCTTGGATCCGCCCACACCGGGGATGTCCACCCACGTGTCACGCATGATGGACATGATGTACATCTCGCCACCGCCATCGGGGATGTGCAGCAGCATGATGGAGTCAGCGCGGGCACCCGTGACCGTGGGATCCTCGCCGTCCGGGCGCTTGTCCGAGCCCAGGAGCATCACGGTGGTTCCGGCGTCCTGCGCGGAATCTTTCTCGGGGCGATCCGATTCGGCCGGGAACGCCGATTCAATGGGACTGGACCCGCGGTCGAAGTTTCGACCTAGGTTCCACACGAACAGTCCCGCCACGACAGCGACCGTGAGGACCAGTGCCAGGAATACCAGAAGAACATTGCGGCCGGTGTGCTTCTTACGGGGCCGGCGCTCTTCTTCTTGGTAGTCGAAGTCATTCAGGGACATGTAGGCGCTCCGAGGTGTGGGGGTCATTCGGTTGTGCTGTCCCGCCCCGGTCAGGGCGGTTACTTTCGCACATCTTACGGTACGCGGTTGATCCATTCCGGCGTGGCGAACTTGGATTGCACCAACTCGCGTGCTGCCGCCAGTTCGTCAACGGAAATGTCTCCCGCCACCGCGTCATAGCGTTCGGTGAAGGAGTTGCTCAGGGTGGAAATGACGTCCGCCCGGCTCATTCCGGTTTGCCGCCGCAGCGGGTCCACGCGTTTCTTGGCCGAACGGTTGCCCTTGTCGGACAGTTTCTCCTTGCCGATGCGCAGCACGTCGGTCATCTTGTCCGCGTCGATGTCGTAGCTCATGGTCACGTGGTGGACCATGCCGCCGTTGGAGAACCGCTTCTGCGCGGCTCCCCCGATCTTGCCGTGTTGGGTCGCAATGTCATTGAGCGGCACGTAGTGCGCGTCCAGACCCATGGATTGGAAGGCCTGCATGACCCACGCGTCCAGGAACGGGTAGGAGTCGGCAAAGCTCAGTCCGTCCACCAGCGACTGCGGTACGTAGAGCGAGTACGTGATGCAGTTACCGGCCTCCATGAACATGGCCCCGCCGCCGGAGACGCGACGCACCACCTCGATACCGTGGCGTTCGGCGCCCTCCGGGTCAACCTCGTTCTGCACCGACTGGAACGAACCGATCACCACGGCCGTCTCCTCCCAGTCCCACAGCCGCAGCGTGGGGTTGCGTCGACCCGCGCCCACTTCGCGCGCGAGCACCTCGTCCAACGCGAGGTTCTCCAAGGTGGGGCGCACCTGCGGTGCGATGACCTCCCACTCGTGGTCGCCCCAGCCGGTGGCCTTGGCCAGCGCGCGCCGCACCGCGATCGCGACCGCGCGCGCGTCGAAACCGAACAGCACGGCGTCGGCGGGAAGGGCAGCCTCAATGGCGGCAGCCATCTCGCCCGGGGAGGCCGACTCGGGCAGCCCGTTCAGTGCGGCGTTGATGTCGTCGAGCGCCTCGTCCGGTTCCAGGAAGAAATCGCCGTTGATCGAGACCTCCGCCAGGCGACCGTCCACGACCGACAGGTCAGCGACCACCAATTTGCCGCCCATCACCTTGTATTCGCCGTGTCTGCGGGTGCTGGTCATTGGCTCTCCTTGGGGCTCGGGGACGGCTGCGTCTTCTTCAGGGTAAGCACAGTGGTGGACCCGGCCGGTAATGTCACGTCGACCGTTTTGCTGCCGGCTTTCACCCCGCCCACGCGCGGGCGCTCGCCCACGGGCGTGATCGGCAGGCCGTAGCCGTCCACGCTCACGCTCTGGCTCCCCGCGGGTTGCAGGGCGCGCTCCACGCTCAGGGCCACGTTCGGATCCGCCGGATAGTCGGGTGCCGACGACGCCGCTCCGCCACTTGCGCTCGCACTTCCCGTGGCGCTGGGGCTGGGGCTGCTGCTCTCGTCGTCGCTATCGCTCGAGTGGTCCTCGAAGAGGCTGGCCACCGGGTACTCGGAGGTCCAGGACGGTCCGCGCAGCTGGGACTGCGTGGCGTAGTCCACGGCGTAGGGCAGTCTGAGGTTCGTGGTGCGGTCCTTGGCGCTCGCGGGATTGCGGTAATCGGTGAGCACCACGGACACCGTGCCGTTGCCGTGATCGACCGCGTAGCTCGTCAGGTTGTCCGTGGAGGTCGAGGTCTCCACCATGTTGCCCTCCGGGATGCTCGCGATCAGCGCCAGGGCCAGACCATTGGCGCGCACGGAGAACGCCTCCCCCGGGTTGGCCAGGGTGCCGTTCGAACACAACACGGACATGGGTGCGCCGCCTTCGCAGGAGGCCAGTGATGAGTGGGCGGCCACGCGTTCGACCCCGTGTTCCTGGACGCGCATGGAGTATTCCGCCTGGTGCACGGCGGCCACGAGAGTTTCGGTGATCTCATTGGAACCCGAACACGCCGAGAGTGAGGTCTCGGTGATCCACAGCGGCATGGTGTGGTCAGCTGCGTCCTCGGCGGCTTGACCCACGAGCCGGTCGATGTTGTCCCGGGTGGCGGGGTCCACGGCGTTCGCCACGGTGGGTTCCTGATGTTCCCACTGGCTGCCGCATTCGGAGAGCGGGTACTGATGCACGGCCATGGCCATGGGATCGGTACCGGGAGCGTCCGCTGCGGCGTTCCACCAGTCGGCCGAGTAGGCACCGGGTGCCACGATGCGCAGGTTCGGCACCCGTTCGTGGATGGCCTTGGCGTACGCGGTCAGTTGCTTGGCGTACGTCTCCTGATCCCAGTCCTCGCTCTTAATGGTGAGGTCGTTGGTCTTGCCCTGATAGAAACCGTTGGGCTCATTGCCCACCATGACGCCCACCAGACGATCCCCGAAGGCGTCCTTGGCGTGACGCGCCAGCTCCCCCGCACGATCGGGGTGGTACCGGGCCAGGTTGGCGCTGATGATCACCGAGGAGTTGGTGCGTTGGGCGAGCTTCGCCACGCGTTTCAGGTCCTCGGGTGTGACCTTGGTGATCTCCTCCCCCTCGTTGAGGGGCCAGTCCTTGGGGATGGGCTCATCCGAGGCCGTGAAGAAGAACCGGCGATCCGTGGAGTTACCGCCAAAGCGCAGCGTCGGTTCGTGGAGCGAGTCCAGAACGGTCACCAGGTCCGCGTTGTCCCGGTTCATGTGCGGGTCTGCCAGATCCGTGGATTCCAACGACAGCCCGACCGAACCGTGCCGGTAGTCCTCCCCCGGTTCACCTCCCCGCAGCGTGACCGTGGCCTCCGATCCGTCCGCGCTCGCCGAACTGCCCGGATAAGTGTCGGGCAGATTTCTCGCTTGGGCCACCTTCGCGGGATCCACCGAGTGCAGCGGGGCATTATGTTCGACGCCCGCGATGGGCCCCGTAGGTTCGGGTTCCGGGGTCGGTGCCGGTTCGGACTGGTCCGAACAGGCCGTGAGCACCAGGAGCGCGGTGCCCAGGAAGGCGACCGAGCGGCGTCGTCGACTAGAAGGAAACACGGGGGCGGGGGCAAGTTCGGGGGCGGCAACCACGCGTCTATCCTAGCCACCGGAAGTCGACCCGGCGGGGACCCCGGGTGTACACTGGTCGATTGGTGCTTTGCGCGTTCGCGCCCAAAAACACCGACTATCCGAGCAACGCCGTGCCTGGCAAAATCCAGGCACCTACAGAAGGTTGACACCATGAAGGCTGAAATTCACCCGGATTACCACCCGGTGCTGTTCCGTGACCTCGCTTCCGGCAAGGTCATCCTGACTCGTTCCACCGCCACCTCCTCCAAGACGGAGACCTGGGAAGACGGCAACGAGTACCCCATCATCGAGGTTGAAATCTCTTCCGAGTCCCACCCGTTCTACACGGGTAAGCAGCGCATCATGGACTCCGCTGGTCGCGTGGAGCGCTTCAACCAGCGTTTCAAGAACTTCGGCAAGTCCTCCAGCTAATTTTGGAACTGCCAGCAACGCCCGGTTCGGATCATTCCGAACCGGGCGTCGTGCTGTCCGGGGCGGGTTCAGGAGTTTTTTCGCAGGTCATAGCCATATTGCGTCAATAACCCCACGTACCACTCATACCTGGGTATTATGCAAAAGGCTCCTTATGAGGGGCCTATCCCCTCCACTACCCGGGCACGTCAATCACCGAGTTCCCCCGCTCGAGCCCGGGCGCCCGAAAGGTCCCCCGCCCTATGACGGTACGTTCTTCACGCTTACGCAAGGCCGTTCTCCCCCTAGCAGTCACCGCGGTTCTGGCGCTCTCTGCCCAACCCGCACTCGCAGCCCCCACCGATGGCCCGGATTCACCGGCCACCACCTCCGCCGCCGAGCCGCCCAAGGAAACCGATCGCGTGATCGTGAAGTTCCGCGAGCCGGCCGCTGACAAGACCACCAAGAACGAAGTGGTCGAAACTGCCGCCGACGAGGCCCTCGCCTCCGAACCCGGCGCCACTCCCGAGGTCACCGAGCATGTCAAGAAGACCGTGGCCGATGCTGACGTGGTCCGCCTGGATCGCGAACTCGACGAAGCCGAACAAACCAAGGTCGTGAACGAGCTCCGCGCCGATCCCGCCGTGGAATACGCCGAACCGGACCGCCTCGCTGCCGCCAGCTGGATGCCCAACGACCCGTACTTCCGGCCCGTTCAGTGGGCCAATACCAAGACTCGGGGAATCGATTTCCCCGGTGCGTGGGATCTGGCCCGCGGTAACGGTCAGACGATCGGCATCCTGGATACCGGCATCACTTCGCACCCCGATCTCAATCCCAAGGTGGTCGCGGGACGTGATTTCATCACTCCCACCGATCTCTCCGTGGACGGTAACGGCCGCGACGCCAACCCACGCGACGAGGGCGACTGGTCCCCCGCCGGACACTGCGGCACGGGCAGCCCCGCCCGCAACTCGTCCTGGCACGGGTCCCACGTGGCCGGCCTGGCCGCCGCGGCGACCAACAACGGCACCGGCATTGCCGGCGCAGCCCCCGGCGCCAAGATCCAGCCCGTCCGCGTGCTGGGCAAATGCACCTTCGGTTGGGTTTCGGACATTGCCGACGCCGTGTCCTGGGCTTCCGGAGCGACCGTGGCCGGGCAGCCCCGCAACCCCAACCCCTCCACCGTGATCAACATGTCCCTCAACTACCCGGGACAGTGCGGTAACACCCTGCAGGCCGCGATCAACACTGCCGTGGGCCGCAACGTTCCCGTGGTGGTGGCAGCGGGTAACAGCGGCGTGAACGCTGCGGGCACCGCTCCGGCGAACTGCGGCAACACCATCGTGGTGGGTGCGGCAGGCCCCAATGGCGTGCCGGCGTCCTACTCGAACATTGGTGCCGTGGTGGACGTTCTGGCTCCCGGTGGAACGTGGAGCGATCCGATGTTGTCCACGGTGAACAGCGGTGCTCGCACCCCCGCTGGTGGCACGTACAACAACCAGTACGGCACCTCGATGGCTGCCCCGTTGGTGGCAGGCACCGTGGCGCTCATGAAGCAGGCCAACCCCGGCCTGACCCCGGCGCGCATCGAGCAGGTGCTCAAGTCCACGTCCACCGGTCGACTCGGGTCGCTGCAGATCAACCCCGCTGCTGCTGTCCGCTCCGTGGCACTGACCGGCCAGGTGGCCACCAACTACACCGCTAGCGGTGCAATCGGCTCCAAGTGGCGCGCCACCGGCGGTGCCGCCAAGTGGGGTAACCCCGTCACTCGGGAAGGTAACGCCGCTAACGGCGGCCGCTACCAGGAGTTCGTGAAGTCCGGTCGCAAGACCACCATTTACTGGCACTCCCGCACCGGTGCACGCATCGTGGAGAACCCCACCGCGATCGGCCGTGCATTCTTGGACCACGGTCGTGAGCGCGGCTACGGTTACCCGTCCACCGACGAGCGCCGCGCAACCGGCGGCGCCTACCAGGTGTTCGTGAACGGCCCGAAGATCAACAAGGTGCTGTGGACCTCCCGCACCGGCGCCCATGCCGTGCAGGAGAACGGCGGCATCGGCCGGGCCTGGATGCGCGCCGGCTACGAACGCGGCTGGGGCTGGCCCACTTCCGGCGAGTACCGCTCCGGCAACGAAGTACGCCAGCACTACTCCAACGGCGTCACCGCCCACTGGACCTCCGCCCGAGGCGTGTGGACCACGCGGTAACGCATAACGGGTACTGACCGCGGCTCTTCGGGGACGCGATCACCATCAACACGCAGGGGCCGTTCCCATACGGGAGCGGCCCCTATGTCGTGTGGGCACTTATGGATACATCGGTTCGATGCGCTGAAAGCGGGCTCCTCGTAACGATTCCCCCCGGGCGATTTCTCACAGGCCCCTCCTCGTCCTGGCATCTGAGGCTGAGGTTCGCAACGGTGCACATTTCGGGATGGGGTTCGTCGAATTCGGGCTGGTTTCGCTGCGAACCTGAGCCAGCAATGTCGGCGAGGCTCTGGAACTACGAACCTCTGCCACGGATGTCACTGTGTGCGCGTGAAAAGTACCTTCCGCGGGCACGGCTGTCCGTCTACCGAGGCCGGTTCGTCTTCAGCTCATGCATGAGGTCCACGAACAACTGCGGTTTTGCATCGTGGAACCCGTGACCGGTGTCAACGCGCTCCAGGCGGGAGTTCGGCAGAGCTGCGCAGACCCGAGTGGCGTCATCGTCCGTCATGGCTCCCTCGAGGATCCCTTCCCCGGATATGTTCCAGTTCGCGTGAATGAGGATCGAAGGTGCCTGAATGGCTTCGAGCGTCTTCTGCTGGTCGAAGTCGGCCTGCCATTCGAAGGTGTAGAAAGCGTCCGCGAATCGCGGGTCGAACTCGTGCATGTACCGGACGGACTTGTTGAGCGAGGGTGGAAGGAACCAGAAGTTCAACGGCCGGTTCGGGTGTTTCCGGCGGTAGTTCCGCGCGAACTTCACCACATGGTCCTTGCCACGGCCGAAGTAGTGGGTCCAAGCGTTGTGCTCGATGTACCAACTCACGAAGTCCTCTTCGGCATCATGTGCGAGGAATTCGTGGGCCGGACGAGCGAGGTCCACGAAGTTGAACTGCTGGGGCATGCGGTTCGCGTCGGTGGAGAAGAAGGGCGGATCCTCGAACAAGACCGCCGACACCCGTTCCGGAGCGTCCGCAGCAACCCACGCAGCTATCAGCCCGCCGGATGAGTGTCCGGAGAGAATTACGGGTTCGTCGATGACCTCGGCCATGAATGCCACGACATCCGCCCCGATCGCGTGGATGTCGTATCGCCCGGGCGTCCGATCGGAAGATCCGTGTCCGACCACATCTATTGCGTAGACATGGAAGTCCCGCGCAAGTTTGGGCAGCACTGGAGAGTAGCTTTCCCACGCGCTGCTCTGTGCGTGAATGAGCAGAACTGCAGGTCCGTTCCGAGGTCCCTCCGCGTAATTGATGACCGTGCCACTCGGTAGCGAGTGAGTCTGTTCGGTGAACCCCGCAGCCGTCACCGCTTGGCGATCACGTTTTGCGAAGGCGATGTTGTTCCACGCGTAGAGTCCGAGCGCGGTGCCGACGATTCCGGCTACCGAGGCGAGTGTCGCCCCAGCGATCTTCAAGGCGGGCCGCAAAGTGCAGGGACGTACATTGGCGGAAGTCATGAACCCTGTGTAGCACGAACCCTAATCCGCGGCTCAAGAGATTCAGGCTTAAACCTTCCGCGGTACTAGAACGATGGCGCAACGTACTCGTGGTGGAGATCGCTGACCTGGGCGATGTGATCGAAATCGTGGTCGGCCGCAAGTACGGTCGCGCTGTTCACAATCGCATACCCCGCGATCAGGATGTCGAGCGAATCGGCCGCACGCATAAGCCCCGAGTTCCAAAGGGCACCTTGGATATACAGGACGAGCGACTCATCGGGAGCATGTTCGAGCGGGAACCCGAAGGAAATTCGCTGTCGATAAAGCGTGTATTGTTCCGGCGATCGAGCACTGTGGCAAAACTCCAGAACCTGGGGCGCACAGGTCACGACGAGATCCGACGGTGCCTGTTCGATGTGCCGGAGTCGAGCCCCGATTCGCTGATCACCGGACGCCAATCTCGCCCATACCGAATTATCAACCAAGTAATCGGTCACGAACTGGGCAGTTCTGAGCTTGGTGCCTCGTCTGTTGGAGCGCCAAGCCCGGACTCGCGGTCCGTGCTCTTTGGGTATCAATTGAACATGGCAGGACGGAAGGGCTTGCTACCGCGGACGGGTCTCCCAGAACGCCACGGCGCTGGCTGCCGCGACATTAAGGGAGTCCACCCCGTGGCTCATGGGGATGATCACGTGGCGATCAGCGTGGAAGAGGGTGGCATCTCCGAGCCCTTGGCCCTCAGTGCCGAGAATGAGCGCAAGCTTCTCGGGTCGCTCCGCTGCCAGTTCATCCACGGTTACGGCATTCTCCGAAAGCGCCAGAGCCGCCGTCAGGAACCCCGCGTCCTTCACGGCCTGCAGGTCCGCGGTCCAGTGTTCGAGTCGCACCCACGGAACCTGGAACACGGTGCCCATCGACACCCGGACGGCCCGGCGATACAAAGGGTCGGCGCAGCGTGGGGTGACCAGAACGGCGTCGACGTCCAAGGCCGCTGCGGAACGGAAGATCGCGCCCACGTTGGTGTGGTCCACGATGTCTTCCAGGATCGCCACGCGGCGGGCGGAGGCCAGCACGTCGGTCAAGGAAAGCGGAGCCGGGCGGTGCATGGCCGCGATGGCCCCGCGGTGCAAGTGGAAGCCGGTGATGTGCTCGAGCACCTCATCCGAACCGATGAACACGGGAACGTCGTAGTCATCCAGGATGTCGCGCATGTCCTCGAGCCACTTCTCGGCCATGAAGAACGAGCGGGGCTGGTGGCCGGCGTCGAGCGCGCGGCGTAGCACCTTGGAGGATTCGGCGAGGTAGAGCCCGCGCTCCGGTTCGATCTTCCGGCGCAGGGCCACGTCCGTGAGGCTCGTGTAGTCGGCCACGCGCGGATCTTTGGGGTCGGTCAGGCGGACGATGCGGTCTTCGAAGGATGAAAGTGTCACGACTGATCTCCTAGAACAGCTGGGAAACCATGTTGATGAGCGCCACGACGCCCAGGATTACGATCACCGTGCGCAGGACGATGGGCGACATGCGCTTGCCGATCTTGGCACCCAGCCACGAGCCGAGCGTGGAGCTCAACGCGATGAACAGCACGACCCACCAGTTGATGCGATCGAACGCCAGGAAGATGTAGGACAGCGCCGCAACGATGTTCACGGCAGCCACGAGCACGTTTTTCACCGCGTTGGCCGCTTGCATGGATGCGAGCAGGAACACGCCCAGGATGCCCATGAGCAGCACGCCCTGTGCCGCCACGAAGTACCCGCCGTAGATACCGGCGAAGAACACCAAAATGTACAGTGGGAGCGGCTGCTTGGAACGATCCGGGTCAACTTCCCCACCCGAGGTTTCCATGTCCGTGTCGGCGGTTGCCGCGGCCTCTTGCTGGGCCTTACGACGCCGCACCATGGCTTGCAGGCGCGGCTGAAAGATCACGAACAGCAGCGCCACCACAATGAGGATGGGCGCGGCCACACCGAAGACTTCCTCCGGAAGGGTCAGCAGCAACGCGGCACCGATCACGCCGCCCAACAGGGAACACGGAATCAGCTTCTTGAGGGTGTGCTTCACTCCCCCGAGTTCACTGCGGTAACTCCAGGCACCGGTCAGGTTGCCGGCGATCAGGCCCATCGCGTTGGACATGGACGCCGTCACGGGAGGCACGCCCATGGTCACCAGCACGGGGAAGGTCACCAGGGTGCCGGATCCCACGATCGTATTGATCAGACCAGCCCACACACCTGCGACCAGGATCAGGGCGACCTGCCACCACTCGAACGGAATGGTTCCGGATTCGCCGAACAGCTGCATGGGGGCAGCCGCGGACAGGGGAAGGTTCAGCAACGTGAGTCTCGATTACCGGGCGAACGCGGCGTAGCGGTTGCCGACCTTCACGAGCTTCAGCGGAAGGTTGAACGTCTCGGAGAGGTTCTTCTGGGTCATGACCTGCCCGACCGGACCGGCCGCCACGATCTTGCCCTCGCGCAACAGCATGGCGTGGGTGAAGGCGTCCGGGACCTCTTCGAGGTGGTGGGTGACCATCACGATGGCCGGCGAGGACGGATCCTTCGCGAGCTCGTCCAGGCGTGCGACCAGCTTCTCGCGGCCGCCCACGTCCAGACCGGCGGCGGGCTCATCGAGCAGCAACAGTTCGGGGTCGGTCATGAGCGCGCGGGCGATCAACACTCGCTTGCGCTCACCTTCGGAGAGCGTGCCGAAGCGCCGCTCGGCGAGCTCGGCGAGACCCCAGCCCTCGAGCAGCTCGACGGCGCGGGCGTCGTCGAACTCGTCGTACTCTTCGCGCCAGCGACCCGTGACGCCATAGGCGGCGGTGACGATCACGTTGCGGACGGTCTCCGCGTTCGGGATCTGAGTGGCCAGGGTCGCGGAGCTGACGCCGATGCGCGGGCGCAGTTCGAACACGTCCACCGCGCCCAGGATTTCTTCAAGAATGTCGACCATGCCGGTCGTGGGGTGCAGCCGCGCGGCAGCGATCGACAGCAACGTGGATTTACCGGCTCCGTTGGGACCGAGAATGACCCAACGCTCCCCGTCCTGAACGGTCCAGTCCACCGAATCCAACAGGGTCTTCTCGCCGCGGACAACGCTGACGTCCACCAATTCCAGCACAGCACTCATGCTCGCAACTCTAACGTGAGCGGGCGGTCACCGGCATGCGGGCACACCGTGGACACGGGCACTTGCGGTCACAGATCCACGAAGAAGCGCAGCGCGTCCAGATTGGGGATGCTCAGCTGCGTATCGGCGACGTCGCGCAGGGCCGGTTTCGCACGATACGCCACCGACAGTCCCGCGGCGCGGCACATGTCGATGTCATTGGCGCCATCGCCGACGGCGATCACATCCTCCGGGGCGACCTCGAGTTCCTCTGTCCATTGCCTCAGCAGGCGCGCCTTGGCTTCGCGGTCGACGACGCCGCCGGTCACGCGACCGGTCAGCTTACCGTCCTCGATGTCCAGGGTGTTGGCCGCGGCTCGCGTCAGGTCCAACTTCTCGGCGAGGGGGTCCAGAATCTGGTTGAACCCGCCGGATACCGCAGCCACCGCGTGGCCGGAGCCGAGCAGGGTCTTGACCAGGACCGTGGCACCGGGAGACAACCGCACGGACGACGAAACCTCATCGATAACCGACGCCGGCAGACCCTTGAGAACCGCCACACGCTCACGCAGTGACTGCTCGAAGTCGATCTCACCGCGCATCGCACGCTCGGTAACCGCTGCAACCTCAGCCTCAAGGCCCACGTGCGCGGCCAGCATCTCAATGACTTCCTGGCGGATCAGCGTGGAATCCACATCCGTGACCAGAAGCTTGCGGCGCGAGTTGTCGAACCAGCGCGCATCGATCACGTTGAGATCCACACCCGGCAGCAGCTGTTCCCGCCGGTTTGGTTGAAGCGCATTTCGCAGGTGGTCGACGGATGGAGCGTCGGCATGGACGGTGAGGGCGTTGTAACCTTCCACGTCCGTGGCTTGACCATCCGAGGCCGACTCCGTGACTCGCACCCAGTTGTGCGACTCAACGTCTCCACCGGAACGCTCGATCAGATCCAACACGGATTCGGTGGCCCCCTCCTCGGGAGACACGGCAAACGCAACGACAGTGAGCTTCTGAGGCATGAGGTGCAGTCTAGTCATCGTGGCGGATGGGCATAAAATTACCCGACCGTAGAAGTTTCGACTTTACGGTGCTTACCGGGCGAGCCTGCACCGGACGGCCACCAAGACTTGGGACCGATGTCCAAGGCCAGAGCGGGCACCAGCAGCGAACGCACGATCACGGTGTCCATCAGAACGCCGATGGCCACAATGATGGCCAGTTGCACCAGGAACAGAATGGGGAGCACGGCCAGCGCGGCGAACGTTGCCGCGAGCACCACGCCCGCGGCCGTGATCACGCCGCCGGTCGTCACCAGGCCCACCAGCACGCCCTTGCGGTGACCGATCTGCACCACTTCTTCGCGGACTCGACTCATCAAGAAGATGTTGTAGTCGATGCCCAGTGCCACCAGGAACACGAAGCTGAACAGCGGCACCGTGGGGTCAGCCTGGTTGATGTCGAACAGCTCGAACACGGCCCAGGCGACACCCAGTGCGGACAGGAACGACAGCACGGTGGTGGCCACCAACAGGACGGGCATCAAGATGCTACGCAACAGCACGATCAGGATCAGGAGGATCACTACCAGAATGATGGGGATGATCAGGGCCCGGTCGCGTTCGGCTGCGGAAATGGTGTCCAGCTGGACCGCAGTGGTGCCACCGACCAAGACGTTCGGATCGACCTCGGCCAACTCGCCGCGCAGACGCTCGACGGCGCCCTGGGCCTCGGCGGAGTCGGTGTTGTAGGTCAGCGTGGCCTGGATGAGCACCTGGCCGTTGTCCTCGGTGGGTTCGGCGTTGGCCAGCGGACCGGCCTGCGGGGCCGGGAACGGAATGGTCCCGCTCGGTGAGCCCTTGGCGTTGAAGGCGACCGAAGCGACGTCGTCGTCCGCGTCGAGCCTCTCCGCGACCGCCTCGCCGTGCTCCTCTGAGGCGAGCACGTACGTGGGGTCACCGGCGCCGCCCGGGAAGTGGCGATCGATGATGGCCAGGCCGTCGCGGGCCTCGGACTCGCCCAGGACGAATTCGGATTCGGGTACGCCACCGGCGTCCAGCTGGGACGCGCCGACCGCGGCAATGCCCAGACCGATCGCGCACACGATCCAGACGGTGCGGGACTTGCGGTCCACCAGGCGTGCGACGGCGGGCCACAGGCCCTTCTTGTGCTCGAGGTCATCGGCCTGCTCGTGGGCCTCGGGGACGGTCTCCACCTTGGGAATGCGCGGCCACATGGCCACGCGGCCGAAGATCGCCAACAGGGCCGGCAGCAGGGTCAGGCCGGCGAGGATGGCGAAGACGACGCCGATTGCGGTCACCGGGCCGAGCGCGCGGTTGGATTCAAGTGCCGACAGCAAGAGGCACAACAGGCCGGCGATCACGGTGGTACCGGAAGCCATGACCGCGGGGAACGTGCCCTTCCAGGCGACGCGTGTGGCATGCCAACGGGATTCGGTCTGGTGCAGGGCTTCGCGGAACCGTGCGGTGTACAGCAGGCCGTAGTCGGTGGCCGCGCCGATCACAATGATGGAGAGGATGCCCTGCGTCTGGCCGCTCAGGGTAATGAATTCTTCCTTGGCCAGCCAGTACACGGTGAGGATCGCACCGCACAACGCGGCCATGGAGGTGATCAGGACGAGGAACGGAAGGATCGGTGAGCGGTACACCAGAACCAGGATCACCAGCACCGCGACCAGGGCGACGATCAGAAGCAGACCGTCGATGCCGGCGAACGCGCCGCTGAGGTCCGCCACCAAACCGGCGGGGCCCGTGACGGCCACGTTGAGATCGTCGGAGGTTTCGGCACCGAGTTGGGAGCGGATGTCTTCCACCACCGTTGCGGTGTCCGATTCCGCGTCCACCAGGGCAATGACCTCGACCGCCTGACCGTCCTCCGAAGGGATGGGCGGGGAGACCTGGGTGACCTGGTCGATGTCGGTGAGGCCCTGGGTCGTCTCACCTATGTCGCGCAGTTGAGCGGAGGAAATCTCGCCCTCGGACTCGGCGACGATGATTGCGGGGATGCCCTCGGAATCGCTGAAGTCTCCGATGCGGTCCTGGACCTCGGTGGCCTGCGCGTCAACCGGCAGGAAGTCTGCCTGCGAGTTGGTCACCACGTCAGAGATCTTGCCGAAAGTGGGTCCACCCACACCCATGACACCCAGCCACGCCAGGACCAACACGATGGGAATGACCCATCGAACGGCACCGGGCTTTGAACCGCTGCGTTTCTTGGCGTGTGAGGACCGGGTATCAGTGGAGGGCATTATTCACCTGTCATCTGATGCCACGGGGCACCCCAGCTCAGGGGAGATCGGGCGCCCGGCGCCGTGAACGTACGCGCCACGTATGCGGCGTCCGCCTTGCAGTCTAATTGCTCACCAGGCTGATCACCCGTGTTGCACAGCCGAAATCAACCTTTCGGTTGATCGGTTCAGCCGAGCTTGTATGTGTACCCGACGGGTCTAGCTGCTCGAGGGCGTGGACAGGGATACGAACCGCTCGTTACTGTTCGATCATCACGAGCAAAGGTGGGTCTTGATGAGGGACGGTACCAAGCCGAACCGCGAACCGGTCTGGCGCTGGATACTGATCTTCGGGACCTACTTTTTCGTATCGGTTTTCCTGGATGACTGGATCGCCGACCAGTTCAAAGCATCCATGCAGGCTCTCGTGGCAATCGGTGGATACTGGTTGTCCAACCTGGCTGTGGGGCTGCTGACCGGCACGGCCTGCTACGTCATCTACTCGGTCCACAGCCGGAAACTCGCTGATCAGTTGGTGAACGGGGATCCTGAGCCTCTGCCGGACCATCTCGATTATGTGACCCAGGCTCAGCCCGGTCTCTGGTTCAGCTGGTTCACCGGCCTGCTCTTCTGGGCGGTCGGGCTGGTCATGTTGTTCCACTGGTACCCGGCGGCGTGGATCTTCGCGCCGATCGTCGGGACCACGATCATCGCCTCGGGGCTGAAAAGCATGAACAACGCCCGCATGATGGACGCTCAGCGGGGAGAGAACCCCGGCAGCGCTAAGGGCCTGCCGGGTTCCTAATCAAAGTCCCGCCGTAATTGGCCCCTCGCTATTAGAGCGCGGACCGGATGTCACAGAACGGCCGTTGGCGGATTCCGCCTCTCTGTCCCTTCAGCAGAACCAGTCGAATTCAATCCTGATTCTCCTCGCGCTCCGCCATTTTCCGGCGCGTATATTCGCGACGGGTGTAGGTGGCTTCGCGGATATCGCTTTCTTTGTCGAAATTGGACCCCATCGCTCCGCCCATCGTGCCCAGTGCGGAGGCGAGCCAGGCAATATCCAGATAATCCAAGAGGTTCACCGGGTGACCAATGTCGCCCGCCAAGTACTCAGCATCGACCACTGCCAGGGTCACGGCAAACAGGATGGCCCACAAAACCAGGTACATCGAGGCCACGCCGATACCCACGGTGAGGACTGTTGCCGCGTTGTCCATGCCGCTGCGTATTCGCCCACCCGCCGGCTCTGAAGAGACCCATAGTCCGTTGTGAACGATGAGCCAGGTGGCGAACGCGGCCACCACGAACACGCTGATTGCAGCCATCCGAGGGGTGGTGAGCGCATCCGACATATTCCAGATGGACGCGTAGAAAATGCCGAAGCCACCGGTGGCCACGGCGGTCGCCACCGAACTGGACAGGGCCGGCAGCAATCGCATGGGCCGATTACTTCGAACCATGCCCGCCAGAAGACGAGGACGGCTGAAAGCGCCTCGGAGGATGATTTCGTAGTTCTCCTCATCCCCTTCTCGCTGAACCTTCTGCCGGTTCCGACGGCTGAATCCGCGGGGATAGCCCGTGGTGTATTTGCCCGGCGACTCCTCCGCCATGGCAATGACCAGTTCAGTGAGCACCCTGCGCGCCCTGGATTTCACGTGCACCGCTCCCAGGGCAGGGAGGGAAAGCAACGTGGCATTGCCGGTGACATCGACCTCACACACCAGTGAGTTGTTGTCCAAGGAACGCGGAAGGTCGGTCAGATAGACCATGTAGTCCCAACCGTGGGCATCTCTGAGACCTGGCGCCCGATCGAGCAAGTGGATTTCGTTCTGCTCGGTCAACGGCAAGGTATCCCGGCTGACTTCCACCGACCACTCAACGGAATCCGCCTGCGTCAGCTGGTTCAGATCCCGATTCACCAGTGAGACAACTGACCGAGCAACTGCTTCAGGGAGGCCTGGGTCGGCCATGAGACCAACCGTCAATGTTTTCTGAGGCACTCATTAAGTATGGGACATGCAAAAGCGTGAGGGCGACCACCGTAAGTCAAAGGACGCTGAGATGGTCAGCGACCTGGCTATTCAGACTCGGCTGTAACTTAATACCCGGGACACCGGCGCTCCCAGAGCAAGAAAAATCCCCGTTCGACCTAGTCGAACGGGGATTCTCATCCTGTGCGCGAGGGGGGACTTGAACCCCCACCCTCTAATACGAGGACTAGCACCTCAAGCTAGCGCGTCTGCCTATTCCGCCACCCGCGCAAGTGTCACGACTACGAATCGAGGACTCGAAAGACCTCACGTGGCCGTTGGCAACGAGAAGTAACTTACCACAGATGATAGCCAGACTCGAAAACATCGCAGGCCCCCGGAAAGCAGTGTGCCGCCCGCCCGTTTTCACGGACAGGCGGCACAGCTGCAGCACAGGTAATTTACTTGCCGGCCTGGGCCAGGAAATCCTCGGCGCCACCCACGAGTTCCACGTGGCCGGTCTCGACGTCTGCGGAGACCATCTTGGCGATCTCCTGAGCAAACTCGTTGACCGAGTAGAGCTTGCCGGCGGATTCACGGCGCTGCTCGAGCGCACCCGGGCGGGCACGGTTGAGCAGCGTGGCGGTCACGGTGCCTTCGATCATGTCCGCGGAGACGACCACGAAGCTCACACCCTGCTCGGCCATTTCGGGCACTCGAGCGGTCAGTGTGTCCTCGCCGGCACGCTTGGACTTGGCCACGGCCTCGTACTCGGGCATGGTTTCCACGTCATTGATGAAGTGCGCCTGGTGGCTGGTCACGAACACCACGCGGCCGCCCTCGGGCAGAACTTTGAGTCCCTCGGTCAGGGCATCGTTTTGAGCGTCCCGGTTCAGGCGCAGCGCGTAATCCTCGCCCATGTCGGATTCCATGCCGCCGGAGGCGTTGAGGATCAGGATGTCCACGCCGCCGAACTCGTCCACACCGGCCTGCAACAGGCCACGCAACGACTCCACATCGGTCATATCGGCCTGGACCGCAATGGCTTTGCCGCCGGCCTCGGTGATTTCCTTGACCACCTTGTTGGCGCGGGGGGCCTTCTGCCGATAGTTGACGACGACGTTCGCACCCTCCCCTGCCAGAATCTTGGCGGTGTCTGCGCCCACCCCTCGCGAGGACCCCGTAATAACTACGGTTTTGCCTGCCACTGAGCTCATGCGGTTCTCCTTTGTCACGCTGCGCTGTTGAACACTGTCTTGGGAGTCAGTGTCCCATGACCAAGCCGCCGTCCACAGGGATGACAGCGCCGGAAATGTAGGCGGCGTCGTCGGAGGCAATCCAACGAACGGCCTTGGCGATCTCCTCGGGCTTACCGAAGCGGCTGGCCGGGATCATGGACAGATACTCGGCCTTGACCTCATCACTCAGGGCGTCGGTCATGGCGGTGTCGATGTAACCGGGGGCCACCACGTTGGCGGTCACCCCGCGGGCACCGAGCTCACGAGTGATGGCGCGAGCCATGCCCACCATTCCGGCCTTGGAGGATGCGTAGTTGACCTGGCCCGGCGCACCGGTGAAACCGACCACGGAAGAGATCAGGACAATGCGGCCCTTCTTCAGGCGCATGAAGCCCTTGGTGGCGCGCTGCACCACGCGGAACGCGCCGGTGAGGTTCGTGTCGATGACATCCTGGAAGTCTGCTTCCTTCATGCGCAGCAGCAGTGTGTCCTTGGTGACACCTGCGTTGGCCACCAGCACCTCCACGGTGCCGTACTTCTCTTCGATCTGCTTGAACGCGGTGTCCACGGATGCGGAATCGGTGACGTCCGCCTGGACGGTGAAAGCGCCGTCGGGCCCGTCATCACCGGAACGGGAGGTGACCACCACGTTGTCGCCCGCGGCCACGAACGCCTCGGCAATGGCGCGACCGATACCTCGGTTACCTCCCGTGACCAGAACGGTGCGGGCGCCTTCGGTGTTGGGCTGATCAGCCATGGTGAACCTTTCATCGACAGGACGGCGCGGCATGGGCAACGCCGGATAACAATCTAATAACGAACTGACAAGCCATCCTAGCCGGACACCCACAGATCTCGGCCCAGCCACTTGGGGAGTTAGTACAACGGTGAGACAATTAACGGAAGCGCCCAGCGCGCTCCCCGGAACCCGTGGCACCATGTTGCGTCTGGGATTTCCGGCCACTGACTTCCAAGGATCTGTTCACATGTCACGCACGCACACGCATACGCGAGACACCACCGGAGTTCACTCGATTACTTCGGCGGCGGGCCCCCACACGCAGGACATGTCCCACCGCATGAAGGTGTATGCCCTGCAACAGGGTTTGCGGATCGTGTGCATTATTGGCGTGGTGGTGATCGACATCCTGTGGGTGCGCATCCTGCTGTGCATCGGTGCGGCTGTGCTCCCTTGGATCGCCGTGATGATGGCCAACCGCGGTGCAGACCGGTCCGAACGCACCAGCACGTATTACCGCCCGCCCCAGCGCACCGAACTACCGACCACCGCCGAGACGCAGGCTAAGCCCGAGAACCCGGAAACCGTGGTGGTGGACGGCGAATATCGCACGCATGAGCCGCCCAAGGCCATCACGTATAAACGAATGGGCACATCACGCAATTAAGCCCCGGCCACCGTCCGAGCACCGAACGTCAGTCACACCAAGGAGTAATGGCACCGTGGAATTTGATCTGCTGGGTTCCCTGAGTCCCAACGGGGGCTCCCCGAAACCGGCCCAGGACTCCGCGGAACACCCCGAAGTTCCCCAGTGCTCCCGCCGCGGCTGTGGCCGCGACGCCCGATGGCAACTGCTCTGGAACAACCCCAAGGTGCACACGCCCGACCGCCGTAAAGTGTGGCTCGCCTGCGACGACCACCGTGAATATCTCAGTGATTTCCTGACCCAGCGGGGCTTTCTCAAGGTCATTGAGCCCTTCAACGGCGGGGAGGATCAGGCCTGATGCGCAAGTACTCCTTCCTCTTCTCCGGCACGTGGATCGGCTGGTTCATGATGTGCGTGGTGGCCGCCATCGTGTGCGCGTTTCTGGCGCAGTGGCAGATGTCCCGCAACGATTATCTGGTGGTTGAGAACGACAAGATCGAGAACAACTACGACGCCCCCGCGCTCAGTCCCGCCGAGGGCCTCCCCCTGTTCGACGACTATGACGACACGCAGACCTGGCAGCCTGTGACCTTGGAGGGCCAGTACCTCCCCCAGGACACCACGCTCGTTCGCAACCGCCCGCAGGACGGTCGCGTGGGGTATGAGGTACTCGTTCCCTTCCGCGCAGACGATGGTCGCACGGTGGTCATCAACCGCGGGTGGATCCCCACCGGCGACGGCGCCAACGGCCTCCCCGGAGTGGTGCCCCAGCCACCGTCGGGCGAGGTGACCGCCACGGTGCGGTTGCGCCCGGGTGAAGACGCCGTGGACCGTGGCGCACCCGAGGGGCAGATCGCGTCGATCGACCTCGAACAGTTCAATGAGCGGCTGGACTACCCGATAGCCACCGGTGGTTACGGCCTCCTCGCATCGGAGGATCCGCCTGCGGCCGAGCGCCCAGCGGCACCGGCCAAGCCCGAGATCAACTACGGCCCGCACCTCTCGTACTCACTGCAGTGGTACGCGTTCGCGTTCCTGGTGTTCGTGGCGTTCGGTTACGCCGCCCGCCAGCACGTGCGCAACGAGGAATGGGACCGCGCCTATTCTGCCGAGGTCGAACGCAAGCTCGCGCAGTACTACGACGCCGAGGGCAACTACACCGGTGACGTGGACGAAGAACTGATCATCCGCGAACTCCAGATGGCCGACGACATGCCGGCGCACCTCAAGTCCCTGTACCGGCCCAAGAAGAACCGCCGGACCAACGCCGTGACCAACGAAGACGAAGAGGACGCCCTGTTGGACGCCCTCGAGTCCCAGCGACGGAACTGACCTGACGCCCTAGGCCAGCGAGATCAGGTCCTGGTACTCCTGGCTCCACAGGTCTTCGATGCCGTCCGGCAGCATGACCACACGCTCGGGCTCAAGTGCTTCCACCGCGCCCTCATCGTGAGACACCAGAACAACGGCGCCCTCGTAGTTGTGCAGCGCGTTGAGGATCTCGCGGCGCGAGGCCGGGTCGAGGTTGTTAGTGGGCTCGTCGAGCAGCAGCACGTTCGCCGACGACGCCACCAGAGTTGCCAACGCCAGTCGCGTCTTCTCGCCACCGGAGAGCACGCCGGCGGGCTTGTCCACGTCGTCGCCCTGGAACAAGAACGAACCCAGAATGGTGCGCACCTGGGTGTCCTGGAGCTCCGGTGCCGCGGTCTTCATGTTTTCCAACACGGTGCGGCTGGTGTCCAGGGTGTCGTGCTCCTGGGCGAAGTAACCCAGCTTGAGGCCGTGGCCGGCAATGACCTCGCCGGTGTCCGGTTCGGCCTGACCGGCGAGCATGCGCAGCAGCGTGGTCTTGCCGGCACCGTTGAGTCCGAGCACCACCACGCGTGAACCGCGGTCGATGGCCAGATCCACGTCCGTGAAGATCTCCAGCGAGCCGTAGGACTTGGACAGCCCCTCCGCGGTGAGCGGGGTCTTGCCGCAGTCGGCGGGCTTGGGGAAGCGGATCGCGGCAACCTTGTCCTGTTGGCGCTCGCCTTCGAGACCGGCCATGAGGCGCTCGGCACGGCGAATCATCTGCTGAGCCGCCACGGCCTTGGTGGCCTTGGCGCGCATCTTATTGGCCTGGTCCATGAGGGCCCCGGCCTTCTTCTCCGCGTTCTGGCGTTCGCGCTTGCGGCGGGCCTCATCCTGCTCGCGCTGCTGCAGGTAGTTCTTCCACGACATGTTGTACACGTCGATCACGCAGCGGTTGGCGTCCAGGTACAGCACCTTGTTGACCACCATGTTCATGAGCTCCACGTCGTGGGAAATCATGAGCACGCCGCCCTGGTAGTTCTTGAGGAAGTCGCGCAGCCACACGATGGAGTCGTGATCCAAGTGGTTGGTGGGCTCGTCCAGGAGCATGATGTCCGCGTCCGAGAACAGGATGCGCGCCAGCTCCACACGGCGGCGCTGACCACCGGACAGCGTGTGCAGCGGTTGTCCGAGCACTCGCTCGGGAAGGTTCAAGTTGCTCGTGATGGTGGCCGCCTCGGACTCGGCAGCGTAACCGCCACCGGCGAGGAACTCGGCCTCGAGCCGATCGTAACGGCGCATGGCCTTGGAGCGCACGGCGTCGTCCTCGGAGGCCATGTCCTGCTCGGTCTGACGCAATTTGGACACCACGCCGGCCAGGTTTCGAGCGGAAAAAATACGATCACGGGCCAGCTGGTCCATGTCATCGACCTTGGGGTCCTGGGGCAGGTAGCCGATGGTGCCCGAACGGCTCACATCACCGGCGGCCGGTAGGGCCTGGCCCGCGAGGACCTTGGTCATGGTGGTCTTGCCCGCTCCGTTACGGCCCACCAGGCCGACCTTGTCCCCGCGATCCACCCGGAAATTCACTTCGTCCATGAGCAAGCGAGCCCCGGCGCGCAATTCGAGGTTTGTAACGGTGATCAAGAGGGAGTGGCCTTTCCAAAGACAAGAGGGGGCAAACGAGATGCCCCGAACCTGCGGGGCACCGACCCAGTCTAGCGGCGGTAGCCCGCAGGCTGAACTAGACTCCGTGAACATGAGCAAAACCACAGGTACCCCCCGGAAAATCAACTCCTTCGACCTGGCTAACATCGCAGTTTTCGCCGCGCTGACCAGTGTTCTGGCGTTGGCCCCGGCCATCCCCGTGGGCGCTCTCGGGGTACCCATCACGTTGCAGACCCTCGCCGTGTTCCTGACCGGCATGATCCTGGGTGGCTGGCGCGCTTTCCTGGCCATCGTGCTGTACGTGGTGGTTGGCCTGCTGGGTGTTCCGATCTTCGCCGGTTTCGTGGGCGGGCCGGGTGTGCTGGCCGGTCCCTCGGTCGGTTATCTGCTCTCGTTCCCGTTGGCCGCCGCCCTGGTCGGCTTCTTGGCGCACCGTTCCGTTCGTGAGGAACGCGTACGACGCCGCTCCGGCTCCACTTCCGCCACGCCCGACAAGCGCCGCGGGCTGGGTATCAAACTGTTCCTGGCCGGTGTGGCCGGACTGATCCTGTCCCACGTGCTGGGTGTCATCGGCATGATGCTGGTGGGTGGCCTGAGTTTGAACGCCGCGGTGATCGCTGACTTGGCGTTCATTCCCGGTGATCTGATTAAAGCTGCCGCCGCCGCGCTGATTGCCGTGGCCGTGCATCGTGCCTTCCCGCGCATGGCCGGGGCCGTTCTCTAATACATGACTCGCAAGTCAGGATCGTCTCGCTACGACCCCCTGGTGCCCGAAGCATCCCCGGGGTCGCTCTACTGCGCCAACGTGACCCTCACCGTGGACTCCCCCACGGGACCGTTCACTGTGCTCGACCGTGTCAGTTGTGAGTTCAGGGAACCGCGCACCGCGGTGATCGGTCTCAACGGCTCCGGTAAATCCACCCTGCTGCGGCTGTTCAACGCACTGGTGGTGCCGCAATCCGGGGTGGTTCGGGTCAACAGCATCGACCCCGTGGCATTCCCCCGGGAGGCGCGTGCGGCGGTGGGTTTTGTGTTCACGGATCCGGCGTCACAGATCCTCATGCCCACTCCCATCGAGGACATTGAGCTGTCGTTGCGCCGCCACGTGCCCGATCGCCAGGAACGGACCGAGAGGGCTCGCGAGTGGTTGGTCCGGATGGGGCTGGAGCACCGTGCTCACCACAGTGTGTTTGATCTCTCCGGGGGTGAGCGGCAGCTCGTCGCGCTCTCAGCGGTGCTGGCCGCCGAACCCCAAGTGTTGATCCTGGATGAACCCACCACACTGCTGGACCTGCGGAATCAGCTCAAACTCATCGATCTGCTCGACAACCTGGGGCAACAGCAGCTGATCAGCACCCATGACCTGGATCTGGCCTCAACTGCACAACACGTAGCCGTGGTGCACGAGAGCCGGATCATTGCTCAGGGGCCGCCGGCCGAGATGATTCCCCAGTACAAGAACTGGTGCGCCAACGGCTTCGCGGATTGGCAATCTTTATGAGACGAAAGGTGCGTCGCGACGACCTCCTGGGAACCTACGTCCCCGGGCGCTCCCTGTTGCATCGCTGCCCCCTGGCCCTGAAGGCCGTGCTGATCCTGGGGCTGTGTATCACGGTGATGCTGATCCGTGACTGGCAGTTCTCGCTCGCGGTTTTGGCGCTCACCGGGCTTGCGTCCGTGGTGAGCGGGCTGGGACTGCACCGCTGGGCGGCGTCGTTGCGTCCGCTGCTGTTCCTGGTGATTCTGCTGGGCGGTTACCACCTGATTTTCAACGGGCCGGCTCGGGCGGCGTCCATCGTGCTGTCTTTACTCGCGGTCGTCAGTCTCTCGCGATTACTCATCAGCACCACGCCGCTCCCCCGACTCATCGACGGCCTGGTGTGGCTGTGCACCCCGCTGTCGTGGTTCGGGGTCAACACCGAGCGCATCGGTTTGGCGGTATCACTCATGATCCGCTCGGTCCCCTGGCTGTTCGGTTGCCTGGGCGAACTGCGCGACGCCGCCACCGCCCGCACCATCCGGGCCAACCCCGTCCGCCTGGTCACCCCCGCAACCATTGCGACCGTGAACTACGCGCATCAGACCGGTGAGGCGCTCGCGGCCCGCGGGTTGGATTAACCCGAGGAGCGCGCGGCGCACCATTTCATCCGGTGCTCTCACCAATATCAAGCCCATTTTCGTCAGAACACCGGACCACATGGTTCTAGACGCGGGTGGTCGCCTCGTTGTCTCGCCCATGCTCGGAACCGTGACCGAGCGGCGTCGTAAATTTCCAACGCGCGACACGACCGGAAACGCACGACTGCGACTTATGCTTCCCTCATGAGTTTCAATGACAACTCGCGACTCGATACGTCGCAGGTAGGGTCCGGCGGCGGGCGCGGTGGCCGTGGCGTGGCGGTCGGTGGTGGACTGGGCGGCATCATCCTGCTGGTCGTGGCGGGTTTGCTGTTCGGCCAGGACGGCATCGACATGGTGACCGGTGGTGGCCAGCAGCAACAGCAGCAGGGCTCGATCACCAGCGTGGAGGAACAGGACCGGGAGCTGGCCGAACGCTGCCAGACCGGTGCGGACGCCGATCGCTACGACGACTGCCGTCAGATCGCCACCGTCAATTCCCTCAACGAATTCTGGGGCTCCTACTACCCCGAGGCCACCGGGGAGCGTTACCAGCGCCCCGGCGTGATGCTCTACGAAGGTGTGGAGCAGTCCGGTTGCGGCCAGGCATCGGCTGCTGTGGGTCCCTTCTACTGCCCGGCCGATACCTCCGTGTACCTGGACGTGGGATTCTTCGACCAGATGCGTGAGAGCTTTGGCGCAAGTGCCAATGCCCTGGCGCAGGAGTACGTGATGGCGCACGAGGTCGGCCACCATATCCAGAACCTGCAGGGCAACCTGGGTATCGCCCAGCAGGACCCGCAAGGTGCAGACTCCGGAGCCGTGCGCGTAGAACTGCAGGCCGACTGCTACGCCGGCATGTGGGCCCACCACGCATCCCAACCCGGTGGCAGCGTGAGCTTGGAACCCATCACCAAGGAACAGCTGGCCGACGCGCTCAACGCTGCAGAGGCCATCGGCGACGACCGGATCCAGGAGACCACCCAGGGGCGCGCCAACCCCGAGTCCTTCACCCACGGCTCCTCCGCGCAGCGCCAGGCGTGGTTCCTGACCGGCTACCAAACCGGTGACATCAAGCAGTGCGACACCTTCCGCGCCCGCAACCTGGACCGCCCGGCGGGGTTGCAGAGCTAGTCGTTGCGATCCTCACGTGCGGCCGGTCTCATGAGCCCACATCGCGAGTTCGACCCGATTACGTGCGTCAGGCTTGCGCATGAGGCTGGCCAAATGGGTCTTCACGGTGCTGGGACTGATGTGGAGCTCGTCCGCGATCTCGCTGTTGGTTCGGCCGTGCGCCACCGTGAGGAGCACTTGCTCCTCACGCGAGGTGAGCGGCTCTATCGGTTGCGCGGGCGACTCCTGATGCGACCGTGCAAACGTGGCGAGGAGGCGGACCGTGACGCTCGGAGCAATCAGAGCATCACCGTCTGCTGCCGCGTGAATCGCCTGGGACAGCAGCACGGGACCTGCATCCTTGAGTAGGAACCCTCGAGCACCGGCCCTCAACGCGCCATGGACGTACTCGTCCAGGTCGAAAGTGGTGATCACGACAATCGGCAGGGGGTCGGCGACCTCCGGTCCGGCGAGCTGGCGCGTGGCTTCGATTCCGTCCATGAGTGGCATGCGGATGTCGAACAGGCACACGTCCGGGCGCAGCTCACGCGCTAGACGAACCGCCTGTCGCCCATCGCTGGCTGCGCCCACGACCTCGATGTCCGGCTGGGCGTTGAGCAGCATGGTCAGGCCGGTGCGCACGATGTCCTGATCGTCGGCAATGAGTACCCGAATGGTCATGGGGAAACACCCTTCTTGGGCAGCGTCGCTTCGACTCGCCAGCCACCGCTCGCGTTGGGGCCGGCGTCGAACGTGCCACCCAGCAGCTTGACGCGTTCGCGCATGCCGACCAGGCCGTAACCGGATGGGTTGCCGCCGACCGTGCCCAGAGCGCCGTCGTTATCTACCGTTAACTGCACATGCTCGGCGTCGCCGACGACGCGCACGGCCACCCGCGTCGCATAGCGTGCGTGCCGTCTCGCGTTCGTGACGGACTCCTCGGTCAAGCGGTAAAGCGCCGCCCCGACCGCCGGGCTGAGATCGTCGAGATCACCGGACAGCTCGATGTCGATCTGTGGCCCTCCGTCAGTTTCACCCGTGAGCTGCCCCAGGTCCGCCACGCCCCGGCGTGGCGCCAAGTCCGCGCCCTCAGTGGTGCGCAGGACACCGACCATGCTGCGCAACTCGGTCAGGGTTCGCGAGGCGGCCTCTTCGATGACGGTAAGGACCTCGGTGGCACGCTCGGGGTGGGACGTGGCGACGGCCCGGCCGGCCTGGGCTTGGATGACGATCCCGGAGACGTGGTGGGCGACCGTGTCGTGGAGATCCCGCGCCAGCTGTTCGCGCTCCCGAGCTTTGGCCTGGTCGATGTCCCGGGCACGCGTATACGCGTAGTAGCGAATGGCAGCGCCCAGGGCTGCGGCGAACAGGAAGAAGGCGAAGGCAGCCACCGCATCCGGCGTACTGGTCGCGTCAGCGACCCTGGTGATACCCAACCAGACCAGGATGACCCCCAGTCCGATCGTCGCCTCGCGGCCGGATCCCCAGCGGAACAACGCGTAGGCCAAGACGAGCACGCCCGAGATGCTCCCCGGCAGATAGGCCGCCTCGCCGGTGAGGATCCTCGCGACGTCGAAGGCGATCAGCGTTCCGAAAGAAATAGCAACTGTCGCCAGTGGGTGAGTGCGGCGCCACCACAGGGGCGTGAGGATTACGAACATGGCGGGGAGCACCAGCGGGAGCGGGAGAAGGTCCTGGCGGAGCACCACCTCCACCACAGTCCACGCGACGAACACCGCGAAGAGTGCCCAGTCCCGCCACACCCTCTGAGGAGGGTTCGCCTGTCGAGGCTCGGCCCACAACGCGTGCAGCGCCTTGGTCACCATTCATCCAGTCTAGAGACAACGCGGCAGGGGCGGATCGGCCGAAAGTACGAGGGCCTCGCCGTGCCATCGGCCGGGCCAACTCCGACCTCCGGGCCGATGTGCCCGCCGACGGACTCAGCGACTCTGGAACTACCGATCCACACCACCACAACGGAGCCCGTCATGAGAACACATCACCCCACCACCGCCTTGGACGAGCAGCGCGTCCCGGTCAGATTCAAGCTCGCTGCAGCGTGGACCAGCTTCATGTTCCTGTACGTCTACGTGGACATTCTCGCGTTCTACAAGCCCGGAGTGGTCACTGACATCCTGGCGGGCACCGTCTGGCGACTCGACATCACCCAGACCTGGGCCATCACGGCGCTGTCTCTCTTGGCGATCCCGATCTTGATGGTCGTCCTGTCGACAATCCTGCCCGCCCGGGCCAGTCGCATCGCCAACTTGATTGCCGCCTCGGTACAAATCCCCTTCGCCGCTTTCAACGCGGTGGGCGAGTTCGGCGGGTCCTGGATGTACTTCTACAGCCTTGGAGTCGCACTGGAAGTCATCCTTCTCATCCTCGTCCTGCGGTACGCCTGGACCTGGCCCCGCACCAGGCCGGCGGTGACCCAAGCAACCACCTCGACTCTGTCGGCCAGTCCGGACCGCGACGTCGTTCGCGCCTAGTAGCAAGCGTGAGCGCGAGAACAGCCCGTCCAGTTCGAAACCGACATTCACTACGACGTCGCACGGGGGCCTCCCAGGGCCCCCGTCGGCATGTCGGTCCGGCCAAACCGGACGACTGTTTTGTCGGATCCGCCAATGCAACAAATCCAATGTGAGGGAAATGCAGTGGAGCAGTCTCAGGGGAGGCAAACGTCGAATCCTCGCCGAATCTGTGCAGGTTCCTCACCTCACGCTTCGCAGCTACGTTTTCCTCCCCTGAGACTCCGCACTCCAAGGCCTCTGCTCAAGCCTCACTCTGTCAGCCCTGAATCCTCAGAATGGAGGCTCAGAAGACGGCAATCTCAGTCGAACCAGTCAGCCGAGGTCAGTCCAGGAGGGCTCGCTCATCTCGGGAGGTGTTCAGCCACGGCGCTCGCATGCAGTCGGGGCCGAGGTCCGCGATGGAACCGGCGCCCATGAGCAGCATGTTGGTGCGGATCTGCTTCTCCAGCAGCTCGATCGCCCGGGTCACACCCTGCTGTCCACCTGCCATCAGGCCGTAGAGGTAGGCCCGCCCGATCAGCACGAAGTCCGCACCCGCACACAGGGCCGCCACAACATCGGTGCCGGACATGATGCCCGAATCCAGAATCAGCGGCACAGCCGGACCGACTTCCGCGCGGATCTCCGGCAAGCTCGTCAGCGTCACGGGCGCCCGATCCAGCTGGCGGCCGCCATGGTTGGACACGATCAACCCGTCGGCGCCCACGCTCATGGCGCGGCGAGCATCCTCGGCGGTCAGGATGCCTTTGACGAACAACTGCCCGTCCCACTCCTCGCGGATCCACGCGAGGTCCTCCAGAGACAGGCTCGGATCGAACATCTTGCCGATCAGCTCCGCCACCATGTGGGATGTGTCCGCCAAGGACGCGAACTTCAGAGAGTCGGTCGTGAGGAAGTTGAACCACCACTCGGGCCGGTAGGAAGCATCTAGGACGGTCTTGGGTGTCAGCTTGGGCGGGATGCTCATGCCGTTGCGGTCATCGCGCAGCCGATTTCCGGGCACGGGAGTGTCCACGGTGACGATCAGGTTCGTGTACCCGGCGGCCTTGGCCCGCACGATCAGTTCGCGTGAGGCCTCGTGATCGCGCCACAGGTACAACTGAAACCAGCGGGCGGCATCGGGGGCGGCGTCGCGGACTTCTTCGATCGAACGGGTACCCATCGTCGAGAGCGAGAACGGGATCCCGGCCTCGGCAGCCGCCTTCATTCCCCCGATCTCACCCTCGCTGTGCATGAAGCGGGTGAAGCCGGTGGGCGCGATCCCGAACGGCAGGGCGCTGCGGTACCCGGCGATCTCCGTCGAGAGGTCCGCCTCAGCGGTGCCGTGCAGGATTCTGGGCAGCAGCTCCACGGACTCGAAGGCCTCGCGGCTGCGCTTGTACGTCAGTTCCAGGCCGGCCGCGCCGTCCACGTAGTCGAACGCGGGCTTGGGGGTACGACGCCGCGCAATCGCCCTGAGTGCCTCGATATCGGCAGCCTTCGCGAGCCGAGCGGCCCTGCGGTCAGGATTGAACTTGCCGAACTGCATGAGCGGCTTGAGTTCGGAAATTTGGGGCAGTCGTCGTTCCACGGCCACATCCTCTCGTAGATCACGTCTTTGAATCCGAACCTAACACCGGAGGTACCGGGAGGCAGGAAAGGAAGCGAGCGGCGTCGTCGTCGAAAGAACCAAAAGCCCGGGCACGCGAAAGGGCACGAGGTCAAAGACCCCGCGCCCTCGCGCTGCTGAGAACCGGACTAGATGTTGAAGCCCAGGGCGCGCATCTGATCGCGCCCGTCCTCGGTGATCCGCTCGGGACCCCACGGCGGCATCCAGACCCAGTTCACGTGCCACTCGTCAATGATGGTTCCCAGGTTCTGCGAAACCTGTTCCTCGATCACGTCCTGCAGCGGGCACGCTGCCGTGGTCAGGGTCATGTCCAGGCGCAACGAATTGTCGTCCTGGTAGACCAGGCCGTACAGCAGGCCCAGGTCAACAATGTTGACACCCAGCTCGGGGTCGATCACGTTTTCCAACGCGGTCTTGACCTCGGCCAGGGACGGCTGACCGTTGGGGCCCGGGGCCTCAGTGGTGACTGTCTCGGTGGTTTCGCTCATATGGAACCCTCCTCAAGCGAAGTGGTGGAAAGCTGGTTACTTGGCCACGCTCATGTAGCGGTCGTAGCCTTCTTCTTCAAGGCGATCGGCCAACTCGGGGCCACCCTCGTCCACAATGCGGCCGTCCGCGAAGACGTGCACGAACTGCGGCTTGATGTAGCGCAGGATGCGGGTGTAGTGGGTGATCAGCATGATGCCGGTGTTCTGCTCGGTGAGCGCACGGTTCACGCCTTCGGAGACGACCTTGAGAGCATCCACGTCAAGACCGGAGTCGGTCTCGTCCAGCAGAGCGATCTTCGGGCGCAGCAGCTCCAGCTGGAGGATCTCGTGGCGCTTCTTCTCGCCGCCGGAGAAGCCTTCGTTGACGTTGCGCTGGATCATGGCCGGATCGATCTTCAGCTTCTCCATGGAAGCCTTCATGTCCTTGGTCCAGGTGCGCAGCGAGGGAGCCTCGCCGTCGATGGCGGTCTTGGCCGAACGCAGGAAGTTCGAGGTCGTCACGCCGGGGATCTCGACCGGGTACTGCATCGCCAGGAACAGACCGGCGCGGGCGCGCTCGTCCACGGACATCTCCAGGACGTTCTGGCCGTCCAGGGTCACGGACCCGGAATCGACCTGGAACTTGGGGTGACCGGCAATGGTGGAAGCCAGAGTGGATTTACCGGAACCGTTGGGGCCCATGATCGCGTGCACTTCACCGGAATTGATGGTGAGGTTCACGCCCTTGAGGATGGGCTTGGTGGTCTCGTCGTCCAGGATGACGGACGCGTGGAGGTCCTTGATCTCCAATACAGACATGCGGTGATTCTCCTTGGGTAAAAGTTTTAGTGGGCGGTCTACGAGTCAGTTCTCGTGACGCGCGAGCTCTTCTTCAACGCTGTTACGCAGCTGTTCCTCGATGGACTCCACGCCGATCTGCTGGATGATCTCGAACAGGAAGCCACGAACCACCAGGCGGCGGGCGTCTTCCTCCGGGATACCGCGAGACATCAGGTAGTAGAGGTGCTCATCGTCCAGCTGACCAGTGGTGGATGCGTGACCAGCGCCGGCGATCAGGCCGGTTTCGATCTCCAGGTTGGGAACGGAATCCATGCGGGGACCGTCGTTCAGGATCAGGTTGCGGTTGAGCTCGTAGGTGTCGGTGCCCTCGGCCTCGGCGCGGATCAGGACGTCGCCCACCCACACGCCGTGCGCGTTCTCGCCCTGCAGCGCGGACTTGTAGGTCACGCGGGAGCGGCAGCGCGGCTGCGAGTGGTCCACGAACAAACGCGACTCGAGGTGCTGGCCCTCGTCCACGAAGGTCAGGCCGTACATTTCCACGTTGCCACCCTGGGCGGCAAAGCGGGTAGACGGCGTGACGCGCACCAGATCTCCACCGAGTGAGATCAGCACGTGCTTCAGGGAACCGTCACGCTGGATCTTCGCCTGCTGAGCGGACGCGTGCACCGAGTTGTCGTCCCATTCCTGGATCGACACGACGGTCAGCTTGGAGCCCTCGCCCACCTGGAACTCGACGTTCTGGGACAGCACGGCCTGGCCGCGGTGCCGCAGCACCACCAGGGCGCTGGAGTTGGCACCGGTCTCGATCACGATGTGCTGAGCCGCCGGGTCCATCGACGAACCGTTGATGTCGACCAGCAGCGGCTGATCGGCCTCGACGTTGGCCGGGACGGAGATGACGGTGGCCTCGGAGAAGGCGCTCCACGCGTTGGCGGAAACACGATCCTCCGGGATGCCTGCCTTACCGATGCGAGCGTCGTCGCGCCCCACGGTGGTCACGGTGACTTGGCCCTCGCCCGAGACGACCTCGACGGCGGGTGCCGCACCGGTCAGCTCAGTCTCGTCCAGGCCCTTGAGGCGCTTGAGCGGAGTGAACCGCCAGTCCTCGAGCTTGGAGGTCAGCTTGGGGAATTCTTCCACCTTGTAAGAGGAGAAACGGCCCGCGCGGGAGGAGTCCGGGACACCGGAGATGTCACCGTGCTTGGTGTGCTTGATCTCCGGCTCACCGGCCTGGTTGCGGCCCTCCTGGAGGACCTCACCTTCCTGGCTCATGCCCGGAATGGCAACGCGATCCTCACCCGTGGGGACACCGTCCACCTTGTCGGCGGCTTCTTTACCGTGTCGTACGGTCTGGTCGGTTGTGGACATATCAGCCAACGGATCCTTCCATCTGCAATTCGATCAAGCGGTTGAGTTCAAGGGCGTACTCCATGGGCAGCTCGCGGGCGATCGGCTCCACGAAGCCGCGCACGATCATGGCCATGGCCTCTTCTTCGGCCATACCGCGCTGCATGAGGTAGAACAGCTGCTCCTCGGACACACGGGAGACCGTGGCCTCATGGCCCATGGTGACGTCGTCCTCGCGGATGTCCACGTACGGGTAGGTGTCCGAACGGGAAATGGTGTCCACCAGCAAGGCGTCACACACCACGTTGGACTTGGAGTGCTTGGCACCCTCACGCACCTGGACCAGACCGCGGTACGCGGAACGGCCACCGTTACGAGCCACCGACTTGGAGACGATGGAGGATGAGGTGTTCGGAGCAATGTGCACCATCTTGGAACCGGTGTCCTGGTGCTGGCCCTCGCCGGCGAACGCGATGGACAGGGTCTCACCGCGAGCGTGTTCACCGGTCATGTAGACGGCCGGGTACTTCTGGGTGACCTTGGAGCCGATGTTGCCGTCGACCCACTCCATGGTGGCACCCTCGTGTGCAATGGCGCGCTTGGTCACCAGGTTGTACACGTTGTTGGACCAGTTCTGGATGGTCGTGTAGCGAACGCGAGCGTTCTTCTTGCAGATGATCTCCACCACGGCGGAGTGCAGGGAGTCCGTCTTGTAGATCGGCGCGGTGCAACCCTCGATGTAGTGAACGTAGGAGTCCTCATCGGCAATGATCAGGGTGCGCTCGAACTGGCCCATGTTCTCCGTGTTGATACGGAAGTAAGCCTGCAGCGGGATGTCCACGTGAACACCCTTGGGCACATACACGAATGAACCGCCGGACCATACGGCCGTGTTCAGCGCGGCGAACTTGTTGTCGCCCACCGGGATCACGGTGCCGAAGTACTCCTCGAAGAACTCCGGGTGCTCCTTCAGCGCGGTGTCGGTGTCCATGAAGATGACGCCCTGGCGCTCCAGGTCCTCACGGATCTGGTGGTAGACCACCTCGGACTCGTACTGAGCGGCCACACCGGCAACCAAGCGGTTACGCTCGGCCTCGGGGATGCCCAGCTTCTCGTACGTGTTGCGGATGTCCTCGGGCAACTCTTCCCACGAACCGGCCTGCTGCTCGGTGGAACGCACGAAGTACTTGATGTTGTCGAAATCGATGCCGGACAGGTCCGCGCCCCACGTGGGCATGGGCTTGCGGTCGAAGAACTTCAGGCCCTTCAGGCGCAGGTTGAGCATCCACTCGGGTTCGCTCTTCTTGCCCGAGATATCACGGACCACATCGGCGTCAACGCCGCGGCGTGCCGAGGCACCGGCGTCATTCTTGTCTGCCCAGCCGTACTGGTACTGGCCGATCCCCTCGAGCTCCGGGTTCATTTCCAGGATCTCGGAGATCACGGTGTCTTCTGGCTTGTTACCCGCGGTGTCTGCGGGAACGGTGCGCTCAGTCATGACAACCCTCCTTTTCGTGCGGTTGTTGGTTAGTTGTGGTGGTCGATGCCGTTGAGCGGCGCTGCAACGGTACGTGTGTGGTGCAAACATGCGCACCGGCGGCCATGGTCGACAGCCTGCGCACGTCCACGCCCAGCAACTGGGCGATCATGGACGTTTCCAGTTCGCAAAAATCGGGGTATTCCGTGGCGATTTCACGCACGGGGCAGTGGCCCTGGCACAGCTGGGCCGAGCGCATGCTCACGCCCTTGGGACCTCGGGGGGTCACCACGGTGTGGGAGGCGGCAAAGCCATCACGGCTCATTTCGGCGGTCAAGGCGTTGAGGCGATCTTCGACGTCGGGCCCGGCCGCGTTGATCACGGGACGGTACCTTTCCGACATCTCCTGGATGCGTTCGGCCACGAATTCGTGGACCAGTTCTTCGCCGCCGGTCTCCTCAAGGGTGTGCATGGCCTTGCGGGCCAGGCTGAGGTAGTCGTTACCGAGTTGGTCGTGGCCTTCCGCGGCCACCACGTAGCGGCGCGCGGGACGACCGGCACCGCCCTGGGTGGTGCGGACCAATGACACTTCAATGATCTGTTCGGCCTCGAGGGCGTCCAAGTGTCGGCGCACAGCAGCCGGAGTGAGCCCCAGATCCTTGGCAATCTGCGCCGCGGAGACGGGACCGTGAGCAAGCACCAGAGACAGCACCCGCGAACGAGTGGTCTCGTCGTGGTCTGCGCGCACCGGAGTGGCGTGTTCCGTTGCTTGGGAACTCATACTGTGTGGGACATCCTCAGGATTGATTGCGTTGCGGGCCTTGTCGATGCTCGGCCTCTGGTCACGATCCACACCTGGGCGGATCTGCAATACACAACAAGGATATGCGCTAATCCATTCCCAATCCAACACGGCCCTCCGATCCGCGAATGGGAGCCGTCTCACACGAGAGGTTCGGGTGTCACCGCATAGACTGTCGTGGTGCTGAACCACCCTGCTCCCACACAGTCTGCACCGGATTTCGACGCCGGTTCCCAGGTTCCGGCTCTCCACATCACGGATCTGTCCAAAAAGTTCGAGCGCAGGGGTCGGCAGGTGCACGCGGTGCGCGGGCTCAGCATGGCGGCCCACCGCGGGCAGGTCACTGCACTCCTGGGAGCCAACGGCGCCGGCAAAACCACCACATTGCAGTGCGCTCAGGGTCTGTTGCGCCCGTCGTCGGGCACCGTACGGCTGCTGGACGAAAACCCGTGGCAGGCCTCGCCAGAACTGCGTGCTCGCGTGGGCGTCATGCTGCAGGACGGTGGACTCCCCCAGGCCGTGCGCCCCATGGAATTACTGCGCCATGTGAGCCGGCTGTACAAGGAACCCCGGCCGGTGAACGAATTGGTCGATTTATTGGGTATCGAGCCGTTCGCCACCACCTCGATCCGGCGCCTGTCCGGTGGCCAGCGCCAGCGCGTGGGACTGGCCGCCGCGCTCATCGGCCGCCCCGACGTCCTCTTCCTGGACGAGCCCTCCGCGGGTCTTGATCCCCAGTCGCGTCAGATCGTGTTCGACCTGATTACCCAGTTACGCGATGCCGGCACCTGCATCATTTTGACCACCCACCTCATGGACGACGCCGCTCGGCTGGCCGACTACGTCTACATCGTTCATCACGGCTCGGTCGCCGCGCAGGGAACGGTGGCGGACCTGGTCAGCGCGGAACAGCACGCGCCCGTGGTCATGACCGTGACGTTGCCCGAGGCCCGTGCTAGGGACTTGCGCGAGCGCCCACCGTGGCAGGCAGAGTCCTTCCGCGACATTGAATGGACCGTTAAGGACCGCACCGTGACACTCACGGGTGAACTTACGGCACCCCAGATTCGCGACATCACGGAATGGGCCACCCTGGATGATTCCGTTCCCGAAGCCCTCTGCGTGCAGCCCCGTTCCTTGGAGGACGTGTTCTTGGAAGTCTCAGGAAGTGATCCCCGATGAGCACTCTGGCCCCAGCCGCTCAACAGTCCACTCGCGCCGCGAGCCTACCCACCCGGGTCGCGGCACAGGCCCGCTACGAGACCGTCACCATGGTGCGCAACGGGGAGCAGTTCCTGCTGCTCATCATCCTGCCGATCCTGGCACTGATCGGTCTCACGGTCACGGACCTGCTCGATTCGTTCCGGCCCGACGGCGCCACCCGCCTGGACGTTGCCGTCCCCGGCGTCCTGGTGCTGTGCGTGATCTCCAGCGCGTTCTCGGGACAGGGCATTCAGACCGGTTTCGACCGTCGCTACGGAGTGCTGCGGTATCTATCCACCACTCCCCTGGGCCGCGGCGGGCTGATCGCCGGGAAGCTCCTGGCAATCATCGTGGTGCTCGCCCTGCAGTATCTGCTGATCGGCGGAACGGCCGTGTTCATGGGATGGCGGCCGAATCCGATGGCCGTACTCGGCTCCATCCCGTTGCTTCTCCTCGTGGCCGTCGCGTTCACCGGAGTGGGCATGCTGATCGCGGGCACGCTGCGCGCCGAGGCCACCCTTGCGATCCTCAATCTTGTGTGGGTCGCGCTTGCCGCCGGTGGAGGCGTGCTGTTCCCCACCTCCGCGTTGCCGGGTTGGATCTCCTGGCTGGTCGATCTGCTGCCCTCCGCTGCTGCGGGTGAGTTGCTCCGCAGCTGTTTCCTGGCAGGCCAATTCGCCCTACTGCCCGCTCTGATTCTGGCCGTCTGGGCTGTGCTCAGCTGGGCCGCGACCGTCAAGTGGTTCAAGTGGGTCTAGGCCCACCCTGCTGTTCAAACCGCTGTGCGCTCCGTTGCGTGCTTCGAGGCCCAGGCTGACACCCGAATCGACGCTCGATCCGTTGAGCTGATTCCCCGGCTCGGCCGCTAGACTTTCCCTACCTCATCCACCAGCATCTGGAAGCACCGCCATGTCTGCCACCGTCTCCCCGTCCGCCACCGACAACTTCTGGTGGCCTTCCACCGTGACCCCCTGGGTCCGCGCGCTGGCCATCGCGTCCCTGGTGGCCAACAGCCTCCTGATCCTCACCGGTGGTCTGGTCCGGCTCACCGGCTCCGGGCTCGGTTGCCCCACATGGCCCCGCTGCACCGACGATTCTTGGACCAATACCCCGGAAATGGGCATCCACGGACTCATTGAGTTCGGTAACCGCTTGCTCACGTTCGTGCTGGCGGTTGTCGCCGTCCTGACGTTCATCGCCGTATTGCGCCTGCGTCACGAGTTCCCCCGGATGTTTCTCTTCGCCTTGCTCCTGGGCATCGGCATTCCCGTGCAGGCGCTGATCGGTGGCATCACCGTGCTGGTACAGCTGCACCCCTTGGTGGTGGGTGTGCACTACATCGTCTCGGCCATCATGATCTCGCTGGCCACGCTCCTGGTTCTCGATACGCGCAGAGCAAGCCTGGCCACCGTGGCCTACGCGCAACGCCCCGGTCAGCTCCCCGGACGAGAGAAGACCGTCCGCATTCTCGCCACGGCCGTGGGTGTGCTGTCCGCAATGATCCTCTACGTGGGCACCCTGGTCACCGGCACCGGCCCCCACGCCGGCGATGAGGACTCCGCCCGTCTCGCCTTCGAACCCCGTCTGATCACCTTCACTCACGTGGTTCCCGTGTACTTGATCGTCGCCGCTGTGATCGTCGCCCTGATCCTGGGCATGAAGCAGAACTGGCCCAAGGTCCTCGTCCGCGCGTACATGCTGCTGGCCGGTGTCCTGGTGCTGCAGGCCCTGGTCGGTTACTACCAGTACCTCAACAACGTGCCGATTTTGTCCGTGGCCATCCACATGGTGCTTTCGGCCATCATGATCTGGGCAGCCACTCGCGTGTGCTCCATCAGTTTCCAGGTCACCAAGGATCCCACCGAGGCCAACGCCGATCGCGCCCTCGCCCGCGACAGCGACGTCACGGAGCCGGTCCTCTAATTCAGCCAGCAATCACCTGAGGTGCCGTTAGAGCCTTTCCGCGCAAGCAGAGAGGTCATAACGGCACCTCTAGTGTTTGGCGAAGTCTTAACGACACATCAAATGCTCAGAACCCCTGTCCCGCGGATCATTTCTCAGGTGTTGGAAGAACCGCCGCTTACACCTGAGGTGCCAGAGGAACCCTCCAGGGGCGGCAGAAAGGTCGCAACGGCTCCTCAGGTGTCATGAAGGGTTCTAAGGACCCCTCATATGTCGGGCCACGTACCCGGTACCGAGCGGCGCGAGGCGACCGAGCGGCGTCGTCGATCGAAAGTGGTCAGTCCGCGATGTGTGGGGCGGCGGAGCGCAGTTGTTCCACGGCGTCGGCGAGGAGGCGCTTGCTGCGGGTGGGAATCGGCAGCAGGGGGCGACGAGGTGCGCCGGTGCGGACTCCGCACACTTCGGCCAGGGCGTAAAGCGCGGACAGTGGGCGTTCGTAACCCATGAGCTGCATGAGTGGCGCCAACGTGGCGCTCCACAACGCGGCCTCGTTGGCGCGATGGTGGATGACCGCGCGGTGGAAGGCCACGAACTCGGGAGCCAGCAGCGCCGCCATGCCGGTGTGCCACGGGGCCATCGGGTAGTCGGACACAATGATCTGGTCGCCACTCACCCCGTGGACCGTGGTGGGATCCGCTCGTTGGGAGTAGAGCAGCTGCCGCGAGTGGAAGAGCCGACCCGTGGCCACGGTGTCCTTGAAGGCCACCACGTTGTCCAGCCAGGACAATTCCGCGGCCAGCTCCACAGGGTAGTTGAAGCCCGTGGTCTCCGGGTTGTTGTACAGGCACAGCGGCAGCGACAGTGAGGACGCAACCGTCTCGACCTGATCCGCAATCTCCTGCGAAACCAGCGGAATGTAGCTGAGGGGGTTGAGCACCAGCCCGTCCGCGCCGTTGTTCTCCGCCGCGTAGGCCATGGTCATGACCTCGCGGGTGGTCATCGCGGAGATTCCGACCCCCACGGGTGTTTCCGAGCCCGACGCCGCGTCAACGGCCACCTTGACGACCTGGGCACGTTCTTCGGCGCTCAAGTACGCGAAGCTGCCGGAGGTTCCCAGGACCACCACGCCGTCCACGCCGCTGCGCGCCAACTTGGCCACGCTGAGCTCCAATGACTCCAGGTCCAAACCGCCGCCCGGCAAGAAGGGCGTGATGGGGTAGGCAATGACACCGGAAAAAGTCATGGACTGCATGGAGCTAGTTTAGGTGAGCCTTACACGGATTCCGTGACAAGGAACGACGCCCGCGAGTCAGGAAGTCCGCGCAGCGGGTACCGTCAGTCCGCGCCCGGCCAGTTGGTGGCGGCGGGTCAGGAACCGAGGATCAGAGAATCGGGCCGCCGATGAACGGGTCGAGAGCCACGCCCACGAACACGAAGGTGATGTAAGCGATGGAACCGTGGAACACGAACATCGCCTGCTTGAGGGTCGGCTTGCCGCTCTGCGCCATGGAGTGCAGTTTGTGGCAGTGGTACAGGAACCAGCCGCCGGAGGCCAGAGCGATGAGTGCGTACACCCAACCGGCGCCACCCACGGGAACCAGCAGCAGCGAGCAGATGACGGTGGCCCAGGCGTAGAGCACGACCTGAGCGCCCACCGATCGGGCGGTATCCACGGCGCCCAGCATGGGGACACCGGCGCGGGAGTAGTCCTCGGCATATTTCATGGACAGCGGCCAGTAGTGCGGCGGGGTCCACAGGAAGATGAACATGAACAGCACCAGGGCCGGCCACTCAATGGTGTCGCGGACAGCGGCCCAACCGATGAGCACCGGCATGCAACCCGCAATGCCGCCCCACACAATGTTCTGCGCGGTGCGGCGCTTCAAGATGATGGAGTAGAACACGGCGTACAGCGCAATGGCGATGACACCGAGCACGCCACACAGCACGCTGACGCCAATGGTCAGCCACGCGACCGCCACCGCGGACAGCACCCAGGCGAAGATCAGGGCTTCACGATCACCCACTTCACCGGTGACCAGCGGACGCCGCGCGGTGCGCTTCATCAGGCGGTCTTCGTTGCGGTCGATGTAGCAGTTGAACGCTCCGGCCGCGCCGGCCGCAAGGCTGCCGCCGATCAGCGTGTTCAGGATCAGCCAGAAATTGGGCATGCCCTGCTGGGCGAAAATCATGGTCGGTACGGTGGCGACCAGCAGAAGTTCGATGATGCGGGGCTTGGTGAGCGCCACGTAAGCCTTGATCTTGCGCCCCGCGGTCATGGGCCCCTCGTACCCCACCGGCGCTACCGTGCCGATGGAAGAGCCGGTGGCACCGTGGCCGTGAGAGGCCTGCGATGCGCTTCGACCCGACTGTGCCGCGGTATCAAGGGGGTTCACAGAATCAATGCTCCAACTAATCGAATCCGGCGCCGTGGTATTTCGAGCCGTACGGGGCAGATACCGCCTTCCGAACGCGTACCTATACCCACACAGAAGTATAGCCGTCATAATGCGTAATTTCCGGGTGATCAACAGCACGTCCGGGCACGTGATTCACCGATAGCACAAGACACTGACGCCGCCTCGGCTGCGGGACTAAGGTTAACGCTGAAACCCGTGTGGTCTGGCCGACGCGACGTCGTCGAGCCCCAGGCCGCAGTGGAGTACCGCACCGATGAAAGGGACTTGCCACCGTGCCGAACCTTGAGCAACCGCTGAACTGGACCGAACAGGACGCCCGCGCCGTGGACACCGCGCGTGTACTCGCCGCCGACGCCGTGCAGAAGGTGGGCAACGGTCACCCCGGCACCGCCATGTCCCTGGCGCCCGTTGCTTACATGCTGTTCCAGAAGATCATGCGTCACGATCCCAGTGACGACCGCTGGACGGGCCGCGACCGGTTCATCCTCTCCCCCGGCCACACGTCACTGACGCTGTACCTGCAGCTGTTCTTCTCCGGTTACGGCCTGGAAATGGACGACATCAAGTCCTTGCGCACCTGGGGCTCCAAGGTCCCCGGTCACCCCGAATACCGCCACACCACCGGCGTGGAGATCACCACCGGCCCGCTCGGCCAGGGCCTGGCCTCCTCGGTGGGCTTCGCCTACGGCCAGCGCTACACGCGCGGCTTGTTCGACGCCGACGCCGCTCCCGGCACCTCGCCGTTCGACCACAACATCTTTGTGATCGCCTCGGACGGTGACTTGCAGGAGGGCATCACCTCCGAGGCATCGTCACTGGCTGGCACCCAGGAGTTGGGCAACCTGGTCGTGATCTACGACGACAACAACATTTCCATCGAGGACGACACCAACGTGGCGTTCAACGAGGACGTCCTGGGCCGTTACGAGGCCTACGGCTGGGACGTGGCCCGTGTTGATTGGCGCAACGGCGGCGAGTACAAGGAAGACCTCGACTCGCTATACAACGCCATCGTCTCGGCCACCAAGGTCAAGGACAAGCCGTCCATCATCGCGCTGAACACCATCATCGGTTGGCCCGCGCCCAAGAAGCAGAACACCGGCGCCATCCACGGCTCCGCCTTGGGTGAAGAGGAGGTCGCGGCCGTCAAGGAGATCCTCGGTTTCGACACCGCCGAGTCCTTCGTGATCGAGCCCGAGATCTTCAAGCACGTGCGCTCCGTGGCCGAGCGCGGCAAGGAAGAACGCGCCGAGTGGGAGAAGTCCTTCGCCGCGTGGCGTGAGGCCAACCCGGACAAGGCCGCCCTGTACGACCGCATCCGTGAGGAGCAGCTGCCCGAGAATTACGCTGCCGCCTTCCCGACCTTCGAGGCGGGCAAGGACGTGGCCACGCGTAAGGCTTCCGGCCAGGTCATCAACGCCATTGCCGACACGTTCCCCGAGCTGTGGGGCGGTTCGGCAGACCTCGCCGGCTCCAACAACACCACGATCGACAACGCCAAGTCCTTTATCCCGGCCAACCGCTCCACCGACATGTGGGACGGATCCCCGTACGGTCGTGTGCTGCACTTCGGTATCCGCGAGCACGCCGCGGCAGCAATTGTCAACGGCATTGTGATGAGCACGCAGACCCGTGCGTTCTCCGGTACGTTCCTGATCTTCTCGGACTACCAGCGCCCCGCGGTTCGCCTGGGCGCGCTCATGAAGGTGCCGTCCATCTATGTGTGGACCCACGACTCGATCGGTCTGGGCGAGGACGGCCCCACACACCAACCGGTTGAGCAGTTGTCCGCGCTGCGTGCCATTCCGGGCCTGGACGTCGTGCGCCCGGCGGATGCCAACGAAACCGCTGTCGCGTGGCGCACCATGCTCGAGCACCACGACCGCCCCGCCGGTATCGCGCTGACCCGTCAGAACCTGCCGACCTTCGCCCGTGTGGATCTCCACCCGGACGCCGAGGGCGAGAAGTTCGCCTCCGCCGAGGGCGTGGCCCGCGGTGCGTACGTGATGGCCGACACCGAGTCCACCCCGGACGTTGTGCTGATCGCCACCGGTTCCGAGGTCGAGTTGGCCGTCGCCGCACGTCAGCAGCTGGCCGAACAGGGTGTAGCCGCTCGCGTGGTCTCCATGCCGTGCCGCGAATGGTTCGACGCCCAGGACGAGGACTACCGCGAATCCGTGATCCCCTCGGACGTCAAGGCCCGCGTGAGCGTGGAAGCCGGCGTCAAGATGTCCTGGAACGACATCCTGGGCGACGCCGGACGCGCCGTGTCCCTCGAGCACTTCGGTGAGTCCGCCGACTACAAGACCCTGTACCGCGAGTTCGGCATCACCGCCGAGGACGTGGTCAGCAAGGCTCAGGAGTCCATCGCCGCCGCGCGCTGATTCTCCCCCTTGCCGTGCGTGTGCGGCTGGCACGACCGGCCGCGCCCGCACGGCACCACCAGAATTTCCAGCAATGAGTTAGGAAGTCACAGTGAGCACTCCCACCAAGAAGTTGTCCGACGCAGGCGTTTCCATCTGGCTCGATGACCTGTCCCGTCAGCGGTTGACCAGCGGAAACCTGCAGGAACTGATCGACACCAAGAACGTTGTGGGTGTCACGACCAACCCCACGATTTTCGCCTCGGCTCTGGCCAACGGTGAGTCCTACGCGGAGCAGGTCTCCGAGCTCGCCCAGTCCGGCGCGGACGTGGACGAGGCCGTCTTCACGATCACCACCGACGACGTCCGCGACGCGTGCGACGTCTTCGCTCCGATCGCCGAAGCCACCCAGGGCGTGGACGGCCGCGTATCCATCGAGGTGGATCCCCGACTCGCCCAGGACGCCGACGCCACCGCAGCCATGGCACAGCGCCTGTCCCAGACGATCGACCGCCCCAACGCGCTCATCAAGATCCCCGCGACCGAAGCAGGCCTGCCGTCGATCACGGCAACCATCGCGGAGGGCATCTCGGTGAATGTGACCCTGATCTTCTCGCTGGAACGCTACCGCGCGGTGATCAACGCGTACATGCTGGGCTTGGAAGAGGCCCTCGACAACGGCAAGGACCTGTCCACCATCCACTCCGTGGCCTCGTTCTTCGTGTCCCGCGTGGACAGCGAGATCGACAAGCGACTGGACGCCGTCGGCACCAACGAGGCCAAGGCGCTCAAGGGCAAGGCCGGCTTGGCCAACGCCCGCCTCGCCTACCAGATCTACGAAGAGCAGTTCACCACCGAACGTTGGAAGCGTCTGGAAACCGCGGGTGCCAATGCGCAGCGTCCGCTGTGGGCCTCCACCGGCGTCAAGGACCCGACCCTGCCGGACACCCTGTACGTGACCGAGCTCGTGGCTCCCAACACGGTGAACACCATGCCGGAGAAGACCCTGGACGCGACCTTCGACCACGGTGAGGTCACAGGGGACACCGTCACCGGCACCTACCAGGAGTCCAACGAGCTCCTGGATGCGATCGCCGAACAGGGCATCTCCTACCAGGACGTGGTGGATCAGCTCGAGACCGAGGGCCTGGACAAGTTCGACAAGTCCTGGGACGAGCTGCTGGAGACGGTGCGTACCGCCCTGGACAACGCCCGCTGATTCACTGACCGCCAACCCACCAGCACGCATCGCACCCACGAGGAGGCTCTTCATGAGCTCACTGTCATTGTCTGCGGCAGGCGCCGCGCGTCAGGCCATCGAATCCAAGGTTCCAGGCTTGGTCGAGGAACAGTTTGCGTCCAAGCTCTTCGACAAGGACCCCACCCTGTGGGGGCCCGCGGCCGAAGAGGAGGCCAAGATTCGCCTGGGCTGGACCGAGGCCGCAACGGTGTCTCGTCCCCTCGTGGCCGAGATCCTGCAGTTGCGCGATGATTTCGCATCCGAGGGGGTCACGCGATTCGTACTGGCGGGCATGGGCGGTTCCTCCCTGGCGCCCGAGGTCATCACCCGCTCCGAGGGGGTTGAGCTGTTCGTGCTGGACTCCACCGATCCCGAAATGGTGCAGTTGGCGTTGCAGGACCTGGACAAGACCGCCCTGGTGGTGTCGTCCAAGTCCGGTTCCACCGTGGAGACCGATTCGGCGCGGCGTGCGTTCGTCGCCGCTTTCGAGAAGGCCGGCATTGAGGCGCGGCAGCGGATCGTGGTCGTGACCGATCCGGGGTCGCCCATGGACGGTTCCGCACGGGAGGCCGGCTACCGCAAGGTCTTCAATGCCGACCCCAACGTGGGTGGCCGTTTCTCCGCGCTCACCGCGTTCGGTCTGGTTCCCTCCGGCTTGGCCGGGGCAGACATCGAGCAGCTCCTGGACGACGCCGAGGAAGCCGCAGAATTCCTCAGCGATGACGACGAGGACAACATCGGCCTTCGCCTGGGCGCTGCCTTGGGCGGCACCAAACCGTTGCGCGACAAGATCGTGATCGTCAACGACGGCGCTCCAGTAGTTGGTTTCGCGGATTGGGCCGAGCAGCTGATCGCCGAGTCGACCGGCAAGTCCGGTACCGGCGTGCTCCCCGTGGTCGTGTCCGAAGGCGCGCCGGAGCTGTCCAGCGGCGCAGCCGACATTCTTGTGGTATCCCTCGTCTCGGAGGACGCCGAGCCCGTGGACAACGGCGACGCCGTGGCCATTTCCGGTTCCTTGGCCGCCATGATGATGGCCTTCGAGGTGGCCACCGCCGTGGCCGGTCAGTTGTTGGGCATCGATCCCTACAACCAGCCGGACGTGGAATCCGCCAAGAACGCCACCCGTGAACTGCTGGCCTCGTCCCCCGAGCCGACCCCCGCAGAAGCGACGGACGGCTCCATCGAGATCCGCGGTTCCGAGCAGGTTCTCCAGGGCGCCACCACGGTTCCCGAGGCTCTCAAGGCCCTTCTGGATCAGTTGCCCGAGGACGGTTACGTCAGCGTGCAGGCCTACTTCGACCGTTTGGGCTGGGCGGAACTTGAGAAGATCCGGCCGGTGTTGGCCGAGAAGACCGGTCGCCCCGTCACCTTCGGCTGGGGACCCCGGTTCCTGCACTCGACCGGTCAATACCACAAGGGCGGACCGGCCCAGGGCGTCTACCTGCAGATCACGGCCGCCACCGACACGGACGTGGACATCCCCGAGATCCCGTTCTCCTTCGGCGAGCTGATTTCCGCCCAGGCCGACGGTGACGCCAAGGTCCTCACGGATCACCACCGCCCGGTCTTGCGCTTGCGTCTGACCGACCGTTCGCCCGGCGTCGAGCAGCTCCTGAAGGCCGCAGCCGAGCTCTAAGATCGTTACCATTCATAGTTTTCCGGTCGCCGCGGACCGGGGCATTACGCAATCGTCGTAATGCCCCGGTCCGTTGGTCCGGATGAGTCAGGGAGCATTGTGCCTCACCACAACACCAGCAATCCGCTCCGGGATCCCCGGGACCGGCGCCTGACGCGAGTCGCGGCGCCGTCGTCCTTGGTGCTTTTCGGCGTGACCGGCGACCTTGCCAAAAAGAAGCTGCTGCCGGCCATGTACGACCTGGCCAACCGCGGTTTGCTGCCGCCGTCGTTCTCGCTGGTGGGTTTCGGCCGCCGCGAATGGGACGACGCGCAGTTCGCCGAGTACGTCAAGGAATCGATCGCGGACAACGCCCGCACCCCGTTCAACGAGGCCATGTGGGAGCAGTTCGCGTCCGGCTTGCGTTTCGTGCACGGTAATTTCGACGACGACGCCGCCTACGAACGTCTCGCCGAGACCCTCACCGAACTCGACGAGTCCCGTGGTACGCGGGGCAACCACGCGTTCTACCTATCGATTCCGCCCAAGGCCTTCGATGTGGTGTGTCAGAAGCTGGCCGACCACGATCTGGCCGACAGCAACGGCAGCGAGGGCTGGCGTCGCGTGGTCATCGAGAAGCCGTTCGGCCACGACCTCGAATCCGCGCGCGAACTCAACGCCATTGTGGAGCGCGTTTTCCCAGCGGACAGCGTCTTCCGCATCGACCACTACCTGGGCAAGGAGACGGTGCAGAACATTCTGGCGCTGCGCTTTGCCAACCAGATGTTCGAGCCGCTGTGGGATGCCCGCTACGTGGATCACGTGCAGATCACCATGGCCGAGGACATCGGCATCGGGTCGCGCGCTGGCTACTACGACGGCGTGGGTGCTGCCCGCGACGTGATTCAGAATCACCTGCTGCAATTGCTCGCGTTCACCGCGATGGAGGAGCCGCCGGCGTTCTCCGCGCACCACTTGCGCCGCGAAAAGGCGAAGGTCCTGGAGTCGGTGATCCTGCCCGAGGATCTCGGCGCGTATTCGGCGCTGGGCCAGTACACGGCTGGACTGCAGGGTGGTGCCGAGGTCAAGGGGTTCCATCAGGAACAGGACATCCCTGCGGATTCCCGCACCGAGACCTATGCGGCCCTGCGGCTGGAGATCAACAACCGCCGCTGGTCGGGCGTCCCGTTCTACCTGCGCGCGGGTAAGCGGCTGGGCCGCCGGGTGACGGAAATCGCCGTGGTATTCAAGAAATCGCCCAACCTGTTGTTCCGTTCCCCGGACAAGGACGACTTCGGTCAGAACGCCATTGTGATCCGCATTCAGCCGGATGAAGGCGTGACCATTCGTTTCGGCTCCAAGGTTCCCGGCACCCAGTCCGAGATCCGCGACGTGACCATGGACTTCGGCTACGGCCATGCCTTCACCGAGTCCAGCCCGGAAGCATACGAGCGGCTGATTCTGGATGTCCTGTTGGGCGAGCCGCCGCTGTTCCCGGACCATTCCGAGGTCGAGCTGTCCTGGAAGATCCTTGATCCCTTCGAGGACTACTGGGCCGAGCACCACATCAGGCCTGACGCTTACGCACCGGGGTCCTGGGGCCCCGAAACCGCGGATCAGCTCATGGCTCGCGACGGACGTGTCTGGAGGCGACCGTGATCGTACAAATGGAAAACACCACCACATCGACCATCGAGAAGAAGCTGCACTCGCTGCGGGACGAAAACGGTGTGGTTACGCTGGGCCGCGTGCTCACGCTGGTGATCCTGGCCCGCGCGGGCCACTCGGAAATGGCGATCGAGGCCGCGAACTTCGCGAGCCACGAGCACCCCTGCCGGATCATCGTGCACGTGGCGCATTCCGCGAATGAGGCCACCCGCTTGGACGCCCAGCTGCGCATGGGCGGGGACGCCGGTGCCTCCGAAGTGATCATCCTGCACGGCTACGGTGAACTGGCCGAGCCCACCGAGACCTTGATTTCGGCATTGCTGCTGCCGGACGCGCCCATTGTGGCGTGGTGGCCCCATGACTTCCCGGACTCCCCCGGCGACTCGTCCATCGGTAAGATCGCCCACCGCCGCATTACCGATTCCGCCCGGGCGGATGACCCGTTCAAGTCACTGCAGCAGCTGTCCCAGCAGTACCGCCCGGGTGACACGGACCTGGCGTGGACCCGCATCACGAGCTGGCGGATCCAGCTCGCGGCGGTCTTCGATCAGATCGGTGCCGTGCCGGTCCGCGAGGTCATTGTCGAGGGTGCCGAGCGCTCCCCGTCCGTCGTTCTCATGGGCGTGTGGCTGGCCAATGCCCTGGGTTGCGAAGCGAAGTTCATCACCCAGACCGAACGGCCCGGGATGGACCGGGTCACCCTGGTCACGGACGATGGCCCCATCGAACTGCACAGACCCGGCAATACGGTGGCGGTTCTCAAGCAGCCCGGTCAGCCCGATCAGCAGATCGCCATGCCGGTCCGCGACCTCAACGTGTGCTTGGCCGAAGAACTGCGTCGGTTGGATCCGGACGAGGTCTACGGAGACGTGATCACCAAGGCCATGGTCAGTGCAGAGTTGGAAGAGGCCGTCGAAGACGCAATGGATGGAGAAGAGTCCCAGTGAACCACGCCCGCATTGTCCCTCACGGCAGTCAGGAGCAGCTCGCTCAGGAGACCTCACGACGCGTGATCACCGTGCTCGAGCAAGCCCAGGATGAGCGCGGCGAGGCCACACTGGTCCTCACCGGCGGCAGCATGGGCAACAAGGTGATCCAGGCGATAGCCAACGACCCGGACTCCGCCCTGGTGGACTGGTCGCGCGTCAACGTCTGGTGGTCCGACGAACGGTTCGTGCCCGGCGCCGACTCCGAACGCAACGGGGTCCAGGCCGCCGACGCCGCCCAGGGCCAGTTGGATCTCGAATGGGACCGGATTCACCCCATCGCCGCCTCCGACGAGATGTCGACTGCCGAGGAAGCCGCCGCCGATTACCGCGAGGAACTCGCCACCGCGGCCGAGCAGGAAGGGTCGGATAGCGGACTCCCGTACTTCGACCTCATGCTGCTCAGCCTGGGTCCGGACACTCACGTGGCATCCTTGTTCCCGGGCCGAGAAGAGGTCACCGTGACCAGCACCCCTGTGATGGCGGTGCATGACTCCCCCAAACCACCCCCCACACGAGTGACCATGACTCTTCCCGCGATCAATTCGGCGGAACGAGTGTGGTTGTTGGTGGCCGGCAGCGCCAAGGCCGAAGCCCTCGCGGCCATCCGTGACCCCGAGGCCACCCCCCAGTCCGCCCCCGGCAGCGCCGCCCCCGGCAGCGCCGTCCGCGGAACCGAGGAAACTCTGCTGCTCGTCACCGAAGACGCCCTCCCCGGTCTCCCCCAGGACCCCGAGGGCTAAGGGACCGCTCTTCCTCATGCTCCCGCGCTGCACCCGCGCACCTTGGTCGGAGCTAGAACCCTCCACTGCACCTGAAGCGTAGACAGGCCCTCTCCCGTTTCCACGTCATGTTCACCTCTAACGCGCCTCAGGTGCCGGGAGAACCCACCGCTACACCTGACGGGCCGGTAGAACCCCTCCAGTGGCTCAGAAGGGCTCTACCGGCCCGTCAGATGTCATCATCGGTTCCGGCGGCACCTGAGGCGTGGGTAGACATTTCTGGCAGAGGATCGCTTCTAAAACCCTTGTAGCTCTGCGAACGTCTGCCAAAAATGTCACCGCCGCGAAGCCGTGCCTGGAATGTCCGCACCCCTTCCAACACCGACTGGCGTCAGAGTTCCTGACCATTTCGGCGCAGGTTCTGACTCCACCTGACGTGTCCATGAGGGCTCCATCGCCACCTGTTACGGGGCACGCTCAAGAACTTCAGCGCCGATGAACATTTCTGGCAGAGGATCGCTTCTAAAACCCTTGTAGCCCTCATTGTCAGACTGGTTGTGAGTCATGGTGGTCATGACCGGTGAGGGGGTTGAGATGCCGATTTCTGCTGGGTATACCGATGATGAAGTTCGTGATCTGGTGTTTGAGTACGTGGGGTTGGCTC